>JABCTJ010000159.1 GCA_018238375.1 Candidatus Thorarchaeota archaeon | reverse complement strand
CGGAAGGTGGGAAATGCGGGTGCTATCCTGAACGCTCTCAACAACGGATCACTGGACGACACCTCGACAAGCATTGTTCATAATCCCGATGATGTAATAGTAGGCATGAGCCGTCCGTATGGGGATGTGTTCCTTGAGGGCCAAGTAAAGGCGAAGAAGAACGGATGTGTGGCAACGTTTGTCGTTGTGCCCGATACTCCATTCCAGTACTCAGGGATGATCATAGAGAAAGGACGAGTCAAAGATGTTACCAAATATCCGCCAATTGCGATTCCTGCTCACACGGGAATCACCATCTTCGATCCGGAGGTCTACTCCTATTTCCGACGACTTGTTTCGTTGGAGGTTGAATCTTCGTTTGAGAATATTGTCTGTCCGGTACTGGCCAAAGAGAATCGGCTCTTCGCAATCAACATTCCCTCCGAGTGCTGGATTCCAGTCAATGATTTGAAAGGGCTTGAAAAGGTAAAGACCATACTGAGTCATGCTGGTCAATAGAATTAGGTTTCGAAATACACTCAGAAGCGATTCCATACGGAATTGCAGACATTTCAATGTGTATCTTTCTGATTCACTCCATGTCGCAGCAGTCGGAACCGTTTAAAAGTGGCAGTCTGGGCCATTGGAACCCGCTAGATTCCCGTCATAGAGTGATTTCGAATGAATATGTCAATCGTCATCCCAATGTGGAATGAAGAAAATTGGGTGAAGCAGGCTTACACGCAAATCAAGCGGTTCGTTGGCGACAACGGAATCGACACACAAATTGTGTTTGCAACAGATGGTTGCACAGATAGAACTGTTGAATACATCCGTCAACTCCAAGAAAAAGACGCTTCAATCATTCATTTCGATAATCAAGAGAAGCTTGGAAGAGGCTTAGCTCTGAAGAGAATCTTTGACCAGATTGATACACGATACCTAATCTACATGGACAGTGACCTTGCCACCGACTTGAAACATCTACCAGAGATGATCAGCCGTCTTGAAGACGGAGCAGACATCGTGACGGGTTCTAGATTGATGAGGGGCTCCAAATGTGTCAGGACTAAGAAGCGTCATGTCCTTAGCAGAGTATACAATTTCCTAACACGCCTTTTGTTGAGGTCCAAGCTTTCAGACCATCAGTGTGGATTCAAGGGGTTCAATCGCGAGAAGGTCCTGAGTGTTCTCTCTGAAGTTAAGGCTAATGGCTGGTTCTGGGATACTGAGATATTAGTGAGAGCACAAAAAAAAGGCTTGATAGTAACGGAGTTTCCTGTGGAGTGGACCGATAGAGATGAGGAATCCTCCAAAGTGAACGTCTGGAAAGATACTAAGAGCCTAGGTACATCCCTACTTGAACTACGATTCAGTTTCTTGCCAGAGAGCTTGCGGCAGATGTTCAAATTCGCTTTTGTCGGGATTAGCAATACTCTAATCACGCTCTTCATACTATGGCTCTTGGACACAACAATCGGAAGAGGCATGTGGGGATACTACTGGGCTTATGCAGTCGGCGCTGTCAACAGTTTCGTACTCAATCGAAGCTTCACGTTTCAAGAAAAGGGCGTATCAAGGAAAACGATGCTTCAGCTGGCTAGCTTCATTCTCACAGCTTCTTTTGCGATGGTTCTGTACTCCGAAACCTCTCGTTTTATTGAAGAACAACTTGGCTGGTTCTACCTTTATGCTGCGCTCGGAGGTATCGCAGTTAATTTCGTCTTCCAGTTCACTACAGCCAAACTGGCTATCTTCAGAGGACCAAAGTCAGTCAAATCGAGTTGAACGTGAGCGGGGGTGCGAGCAACTAGAAGAATTGCAATGGCTTACAAGACCTCGTACAGGAATATCCTCCACGCGGAGTCAGCTTGTTCATAGACATCAACGAGCTGCAGTCCGCTGTCTACATGATTGGCGATGTTGACTGATGAGAATACGAACGTGCAGTTCATCTCGTGCAACGCAGTTACGTTCAGCTGCAGGCTGTAAATGGTCATATTCTTATCCTTCGTGTAGAGGACGCCTGTGGAGAGTTCCTCTGCTAGAATATAGCACCTACTTCCCCACCCATCAAAGTAATCTCTCAACTTATCGCTCTTCTCCAATTCGT
>JABCTJ010000158.1 GCA_018238375.1 Candidatus Thorarchaeota archaeon | reverse complement strand
TAATGAGCGACTGCATTCATTGCAACAAACACGACATGGATCAGTTAGCCAGCGAGTGACATGATTCTCCAATCTTGGTCCTTCTGACTATAATGTCATCACCATCTTCAGGATGCTTGCGAGCAATGTTAGTCGCACAACTGTCAATTCGAGGTTGAGCTTCTCACACCAGGACCCCGAAATCTCGACAGTTTCCTAGAAGAGGAATGCAGACAGTGGGTTCTCCTTGTAGATCCGGGATATGATTTTGTGAAACATGTCAAACACCCACATTTTTGGAGCCATGCAGGCGCCTGTTGGGCACGTACGGATGCAGTTGTAGCATTTAATGCAGTCGCCTACTTGCCTGGGATAAGGGTCGAGAGTCAGTATCTTCACAGGACAAGACTCAGCACATCGTCCGCATTGGATACATGTTTCTCTGGTGAAATGCACGTGGGGAAGTAGAGCCATGCCAAACCGAGTTGCCATGAACTTGTTGAAAATGCGAACTGCAAGAGACTTCTTAGGTTTCAGCATGTCCATTGGCACTCGCTTCAACCCGGAATGGGTTGTCTTATCGACAAGAACATGGCCAAAGGTCGTTGCAAGCTCCAAATCCTCTTGGCTTGGACGTTGTATGAACTGATCCTTCTCGTCCTCGAATACCATGGAATGGCTGGCGACTATCTTTGCAGCGCCTAGGATCTCGTAGCCCTTCTTGGATAGTAGTCTTGCTGCGTGAAACAGGGCATTCCCGCTAATCAGACCGTATGTGACGAAGATAGCTGCATGTTTGGCCCCAGTATCCGGCAGTCCTGACAGGAATATCTCAATGGGCTTAATGACTCGCCCCGCGTACACTGGAGACCCAAGAACCAGTAGGTCGTAGTTGTTCAACGTAGAATAGGCAAACCCCCTGATCTCGTGCCATGGGGCTCCAGTTAAGTCGATGAGCGTAGGCTCAATCCCTTGGCTGAGAAAGCCCTCCTTCACGGCTCCCGCCACCTTGAGAGTATTTCCGTGCGGAGAGAATACAATGATGGCGGTTCTCGGAAACCCATTCTGCTTTCTCATATCGTGATGGCTCCATCTCGTGTATTCGCTTGAACCCTATACCCTACCCGCATGATCTGCTTGCCGGGTTCTAGGTCTTGGCCTGTGTCCTTGGAAAACATAGATTCGCACCGATGTTCCTAGATTCGCACAGATATCATAAACCCATCGTCATCTTCCACTCTATTCCCCTGTTCCATATGACTTGTAGGTTCGATAGCTGAAATAGATCAAGGCAAAGGTTATCCATGCATTGAAGTAGGGACGATTCTCGAACGGTGCGATGCCCATTGCCAACAGGACAAGAGGGAAAAAGTTCAAGATTCCAACGACTACGCCAAGAAGATAACCTAGCTTCAGATCTAACAAGCATAACACACAGATAACTCCCCAGATGATCGTCAGTACCACTATCACTGCGAATGTTGGTACTGAATGCGCTTCACCGAATATGGCTGAGCCCTCGAACTCGAATATTATCTTAAACAGGATCTGAGCAACTATGAATGCAATAGTGGCTTGTTTTTCCATTGAATAATTCTTCGAAGGTATCATGTCTTTTCCGTCCTTGTTTTTTGGTGGTTTGGTAAATTCAACAGTTGAGATGTCGAAGCACCGATTGATCATCCAGTCGACGGTTCGACATTGGATCCGAGAGGTTAGAAACACCTACATAAGTTAGTCGTATCGAAGAACTTATAGTTTGCTGACCGGGTGGTTGCAGTTCTTGTCGTCGTTGCAGGTCGTTGTTACATGCTTCCCTCGTCCAGAGCCATTCTAATCGTTTCGTCAACGACTCGTTGTATTGTGGGTGGCAAGCCAGGTATGTCCAGACTAACAAAACCACTCACAATCAAGGCAGCGGCTTTGTCCTCATTAAAACCACGACTCATGAGATATTCCAATTGCTCGTTTCCAATCTTGCCCACAGTTGCCTCATGACTGAGCACACAATCCCGGTGCAGAGCCTCAAGTCTTGGAATGGCATCAACCTTTGATTCATCACTGAGCAAGAGCGAATCGCATTCCAAGCGTCCCTTCGTCCCAGGCGCCATGCCTATTATGTCACCTCTCGATGTAATGTCCGCTCGATCAGTAGCAACAGCACGTGCAACTACGAAGCCATTTGCACCAGGTGCCTCGAGCGTCAACAATCCACCCACATCATAGCGTGAGTCCTTGCTGCCGTAGACGACCGAAGTCAAGTCGGCCTTTGCGTTCATTCCAGTCAGTCTGCTCTGGGGGTATGACTGAATCGAGTGTATCGGACTCAAGATTGCGTAATTCTCAATGTAAATGCCATTTTCACTCACTATCGTAGCAGAGCGAGGTCGAACATCTACTGCTTCACTCCACCTGTGCACCATGGTGAAACTGAGCTTCGCATTTTTCCCGACGTAGAACTCCGATACTCCAAGATGAAGGGCGTTCTGTGTGGTTGACAATGAAGTGCAACCATTGACGACATGCAGCTCAGAGCCTTCCTCTGCGATGATGATGTTGTGGATATTTTGCAACGAACGGTTCTTCCTCATCAACATGCAGCTCTGAATAGGTATCTTCACCTTCACGCCAGGCTTTGCTCTTATGAAATATCCATCATACTTCTCAAGCTCGCTTGTCGCCGTATATTTATCTGCGTCAACTAGTACTGCATTCCAAAGATAGTCACTAAGCCAGTCGTGCTTCATAAGCGCCTCATTGATAGGAAGTATTTCGAGCCCCTCTTCCTGCAACGTCATTTCTGCAAGGATGAGTTCATGATCAATCTGTAGGTATGACCCGGCAACCGCTTTTTGATCAGGATCAAAAGCCACCTGACTGACTACTGCCCGGTCCATTTCCGAAAGATCATCCAATCGCTTAAGGGTCCCAACGGCTGAGCCATCGTGTGCGAATCTGTCAACGTCTATGTCAAGCCCATACAGAGCAGTCTTGTTTCTTGCCCGTTGTGCGCGCTTCTTCTTCTCTGCAGTGATCATGTCGACCCAGACCCCATAAACCAATTCATTGTGCCACTTTTGTAAGAAATTTGTCGTAACCCTTTTCTTCGAGTACGGGTATATCGCTCATGTCACCGGTGTAGACGAGCTGTCCCTTATTGAGAATGTATACAGTATCGACTTGCAGGAACTCCAAAATGTAGCGATGGTGACTGATAATCACCAAGGTCGTGTTACCCCTGTCCTTGATTGCTCTTAGCTCCCGACCGACCATCTTCAACGAGTCATAGTCCAGTCCACTGTCAGGCTCGTCAAGAATCATTATCTTTGGCCGCATGGAGAGCACCTGAAAGATCTCGCTCCGCTTGATCTCTCCTCCGGAGAATCCGTCATTCAAATCACGTAGCGCTAGATTTCGAATCCCCAGCCTGTCAAAATCGTTGTATAGTTCCTGAGTGCACAACATGCACCTTTCACTCATGAGTGTGGTGCCTACATCCTTGTTCACATAGCTGGGACACACACGACATATGAAGTCCTGGAATCTGACTCCTGAGATTAGAGGCGGCTTCTGAAATGCGTAGCCAATGCCCAGCCGTGCTCTCTCGTCGATAGCTTTGTCAAGGATTGACTCACCTTCGAATATGATATCGCCAGCGGTTACTTCGTACTCCGAGAGCCCAATGATAGACTTGGCAAGCGTGGACTTTCCAGATGCATTAGGACCAAGAATTGCGGCGACCTGATTCTCCATGAACTCAATGTTGATTCCATCGAGAATGCGCACACCCTGTGCCTCTACACTGAGGTTGCGAGTTTCCAAGATAGTTTTAGTCATTTTCCTGATTCCTCAACTGCAGGCCCCTTCTGAACGAGTGACACGCCGCGTTCGAAATGTATTTAGGGTTATCTAACTTTATTAGGTATATATAACTCTAGCGTTTCAGCCAATGGATCAGTAATCATTGCGGGGGTTAACAATGGGAATCAATGGACACAGAGCTCTTAAAGTCGCAAAGGAAGACATACTCCGCGCGATTGTTGAATTTCAGACAGACTCCATGGAAGAAATACGTCAGGAACTCGAAACTCCTGAATCCTTCACAAAAGCCATAGACCAGTTGGTAACAGAAGGCTTGGTATGTTTGAGCGAACGCTCAGTCAAACTCACGGCTGCCGGGGAAGAAGCTGCTGGAGTGATTGTCACTAGGCACAGGGCAATTGAGGATTACTTCAAACACGAAGTGGACTGTGAGGAGGCTCATCGCATTGCACATAGGCTTGAACACGTCATTATTGAGGAAGTGGTTTACTCCCTGAAGAGAATCCGCGAACTTGAAAATAGGGGGAGCCCACTGTCAGGGGATGAGTGGGGAGAAGGATTGATCACGCGGGTTGATATTGCTGACAGTCAGCTCTTTGACCGCATGATAAGCATGGGCATTTGTCCTGGCCAATGGATCAGAACCATCAAGAGAATTCATGGCGGCCTCATAATCCTGCTGGGAAATACGCAACTTGCTGTGGACTGGGAGATTGCTTCCCAAATAGAGGTGATGTTCCCATGACCGCTAGCCATGGCAAGAAGGCTTTGAAGGTCGTGCTTGTGGGTCAGCCAAATGTGGGGAAAAGCTGTCTACTGAACGCTCTTGTTGGTCCTTGCGTCACAATTTCCAACTACCCAGGAACGACTGTTGAAACTACACAAGCAAAGCGAGAAATCGGAGGAACATCATTCATCTTTGTGGACAGTCCTGGAACCTACTCGTTAAGCGATCGTAGCGAAGACGAACGTGCCACAAAGCATGCTCTTCTGTCGAACGATATGGACGTTGCTGTGATAGTACTTGATGCGTGTTCATTGGAACGTGGCCTATACTTCGCGCTGCAAGTGATTGAGTCAGGAGTCAAGACCGTTATCGCAATGAACTTCATAGAAGATGCGACTAGAAAGGGGATCACAATCGAGTACGATAGACTTGGCCATCTGCTTGGTGTACCTGTAGTGCCCTTCAATCCGTTCACGAAACAAGGGTTGGATGATCTCATTGATGAAATTCGCAATGCAGCAAGACTCCGATCTGCTACAATTGATGTGCTCTATGATGACCATGTCGAGATCGTCATATCAATGCTCATTGAAGAGGGTCTGGACACATCACTACCAGCAAGATTCGTTGCGCTCCGGATTCTCGAGGAGGACGAGGATTTCCTACACCTAGTGACCAAAACGACAATGAAACGGATTAAGGATAAAATTAGCAAGGACTGTCTGCGCATCACAGAAGACATCGCACGAATGCGGTACGGCACCGCTTCGTTTCTCGCCGCTCAGGGAACGAAGATACTTCACGGGGAAACAAGGAAGAAAGAAGTCATAGATTCACTCAGGATAGACCGGTGGTTGCTCCATCGTTTCG
>JABCTJ010000149.1 GCA_018238375.1 Candidatus Thorarchaeota archaeon | reverse complement strand
TGTGCGCAAGGGTGCGGTTCGTGTCATATCCAGTGACCCATTGAACCTCTCCGTTACAGGGTTGCAGTTTGTAGAATTGACATACTACGAAGAGCTATTCCTAGATGCAATTGTGAGCAATGAGCTTGTTGCTGACAAGGTTGATGACATGATTGAAGAGATTGCGGACAAAGTCCAAGCCAAGGCGTGGGATGCCGACTTTGAGGCAACCAAGGCGGCCAATGATGAACGAGTTGAGGGCGCTTGGGAGAAACTTGAGTCTAATCCAACGCTTGAAGGCCGCACTGACTACTACTTCGATGAGGACTACGATGACAACGGTTGGGCTTGGTTCTACCTTTACCAGCATCCACGTCATGACGCATACCTGGAAGACGCTTTCAGACATCCTGGGGGAACCATCTCACCGCCAGAGATACCTGCTTGGTTCAATGATCTTTCGGAGGCTACTGGTCACGCAATCAGTGATGTTGGCCGCGTTGTCGGGGATGTCGCAGCCACAACGTCGGAAATCATGAGCAATGTCGCAAACACAATCGGGGATGTCTTCGAAGGCGTTGGAAGCGTCATCTCGGAGCCACTAAGTCCCATTCTTGAGCAGACCAGTCGATGCGTGTCGCATGACGCCTGTCACTCGGCATGTGTTTCGCATGATGCTTGTCATAGCGCGTGTCATAGTGCATGCCATAGTGCCTGCGACTGTCATAGTGCTTGCCATAGTGCGTGTCACAGCGCCTGCGTTTCAGGTGGATTCAGATAGGGTGTTTCTGCCCCAACAGCTGCCCGTCTAAGTCTTCATGCTGTTTCAGGCTCTTTCGACTCGGACAGTCCACTGGGCTGTTGGAATCTGCTTTTTTCCCCAAGTGAATGACAGCGTAGGATTCCTCTATATGACAATCTATTTCAGATAATTGTTTCAAGGCATCCTGTAGGTGAATACAGCTTTGGAAGACACTATCTATTGCGAGCCCGACCGAATATTTTGCAGGATAAGGAAAATCATGGTTGGAGTTGACGGGAGTGAAGGTGCTGCACGAGCTGCCACAGTTGCTTTTGAGATAGGCGAGCTGACAAAATCCAAGGTTCACATTGTGTATATCGTCCCGCTGCCCAACATCAAGCACATCTCTGTAATGTCTGATGTCAGTGAAGAGGAACTGCTTCAGAAGTATGAAGTCAATGGCAAGAGAATACTGCAGGGCTATGAAGATGCATCCAGGGATTTTGGCATCCAGGTGGAAACATTACTCGACAAAGGGCTTCCGTCTGATATGCTAATTGCGCTCTCGGATGACCTCGGAGTGGATTTGATAGTTTTGGGTTCACATGGCGGCACCGCCGTTATGAAGTCAGGAATGGGGAGCTCTACTGAGAGAGTGGTCCTAGGGGCCAGTTGCCCCGTGTTTGTTGTGAAGTAAGCCCAGATTATCACTCCGCACGCACTTTAGATAGCAACCTTATTTAGAGATAACTTCAACTACGGCGGATATTATGGAGGACCCCCTGTACCACGAGCCGGGTAGATTGCTGAGCAGGACCAAGAGAGTCATGTTGCCAATTGATGGCAGTGAGGGCTCGGATCGAGCAGCAGTAGTTGCTTACGAAATTGCTGAATTAACCAAGTCCAAACTCTATATAGTTCACGTAATTAACACAGGTGTTGTGCAGCAGGTCGCACGGATGTCTGATAAGAATCCTGAGGATATCCTCATGCATTACGAGGAAAATGGAGAAAAACTTCTGCAAAGATACAAGTCAGCCGCCCTCGGTTATGAGCTTGAGGTCGAAACTGTACTTGACAAGGGACTTCCTTCTGATAGAATTACGGCACTTGCAGCATCCATTGATGTTGACATAATCGTCATGGGATCCAAAGGCTTGAGCAGTAGTAGGAAGCCTGGTCTTGGGAGCTCTACCGAGCGAGTAATTCGAAGAATCAATTGTGCTGTTTTAGTAGTTCATGTGGACTAGAATGCGTGGGTGAGAGTGGGGTCATTCACCCATCTCTCTCGCCATATTGATCATGTTTCGTATGCTGAGCAACTCCATGGCTGGAGACGCAAAGGCCTCGGATATTTGATGCGCTTCATCTTTCGGGATTCCTGAATCAACAAGAGTTTTGTAGAATTTCTTGGAGCCCTTCTTGACCTGCCCCTTAGCTCTTCTGACTGACATTAGCATCCTGACGGCGACCTTGGTGCCACCAGTAACCGCTGTCCATGTGATGGATGCAATCGCTCGAGCTTTCATGGGTTCTAGTCGGACTCCTCATCCTCGTCGCTTGAATGACGTATCTTGATTGTTGTAGATGGCTTGGATTCATCAGAGATCATGCTCATCATCTTAGTGAAGTCTAGTGCCCCCACAAACTTTTTCGTCATATCGAGAGCGACATCTTCAGGAATCCCCTCAGCTATCAGGCCAGAGTAAAACTTCCCAATTCCTGCGGCCATATTGCCTGCGGCCTCGGGACTGTACACCGCCGCAATCAAGCCTGTTATCATCTGGGGGACAGACTTGTTTATAGCGTCGAAAATTTCAGGCAGAGCAGCGGCTATTTCCCTGAGTTCATCTGCGTCACTTGACTTTGACTTCTTCCTTCTTCTATCGTCATCATGTTCATCGTAATTCATTGGTTTGTTCACCAAGTGGTAGTAAGGCTGGTCACAGAATATAGTGTTGGTGGGCAGAAGTGACCAGAAGCTATGGGCATTCTATATTTATTGTGACCACTAGCACAGAATCCAGTGTTGAAGTGCCTATGCAAAAAAAGAGCGGGTGAGGGACCAAAAGGCCCTCACATATTGATTATGGTTTTATGTTCAAATGCGATATCCGCCACATCAGAGTGGTCTACAAGGACAACACCATCATGGATCATGTCCTGAATTCCGCGAAGGACAACGTCTTCCTTCACCGCGAGTATCTTATGTTTCTGCTTAAGTGCAGACCCAATTAGTTCTCCGCGGTGCTTCTGTGCAAAATACACAGCGTTCTGGAGAAGCAGGATGGACACCTCGTTCTCTTTATCTTCGAGGGCCAGCCTTATCCCCTTATCATCCTCCAGCGTTATGAAGTACAGTATCTTTGACATCATATCCACTCCTAGAAGGGAATCACCACATCCACGCTCGAGAGGAGCTTGTGGATTTCCTCGTGCTCCTTGACCTCGACACCTTCAATCAGGTCGTCCGCTGTCAGACCACGCTCATCCAGTGCCCTTTTGTCCACAAGGATTTCTAGGTCGATCTCCTTGATGAAGTTAATGTGCTCTTGGTACATTGTTCTATCGCAACCTTTCAGGAACGCATAGACACCATCGTCCATCGCAACTGTTACGGGCTCCATGTCCCCACTAAGCGCGACGGTCATCCGAAGACCCTCCACAGGGAAGAGTGTTCCGATGGGGGGTTGAATCAAACATATCACGACTTCTTTTTCGTAATCATCCATTTCAAACACACCTCTCTACTACCTCACAATGAGGATACGATCCGTCTGTGCGATAATTTCCGCAAGATCGGGCGTTCCTGCCCTCTTGATTCTGCCTCCACATTCCGATTTCCTCTTCATCATGTTCTTTGAGGTTCCTCGGACTATAAGGCAGAGATTGCATACTCGGACAAGAGCTCCTTTCTCAACCATTTCGCACATGGCGTTGCCGATATTGTATATTCCAGGTACTTCCTTTTGGTTCTCAAGCACTGCATTTGCTGCATCCATGTAGCAGAATATCTGAACACGATAGCCTTTTTCCAGAGCGGCGGTTGCTATTTTACACACCGTTTCTGGGGCTTCAGATTGATATGGGCCTTGGAAAAAAAGCAGGCCCAAACTTTTTGCTTCGCTCATTATTCGTCTCTCATGAATAGGATGTAGGTTATAACCCAGGCACCAAGGATAATGAACACACCCGTAACTATGCTTCCTACTGAAAGCTGAGGCCAACCGCTCAAGATGTTACCGATGTTGCATCCCATTGCCATGACCGCGCCGGTTCCCATCATTAAACCACCAATGAATTGCAGCACGATCTTCTTGGGATCCTTTGGTATCCTTATCTTCCACTCACCTGCGTAAAATGAAAAGATGAGGGCTCCAATTACGATTCCAATGACCATCCAGGAGAGCCAACCTATGGTTGTAGTGCCACCTGTAACAAAGAAGTTCAGGATTCCAAGCCAACCAGCTGTGATTCCTAGTGGATAGTTTCTACCAGCAGCCGCTGATGAAACAAACGCAATCATTCCGATTAGGCCAATGACTATGCCAGACAACCACCATGGCCATCCCTTCTTGAAGATCTCACTGATGCTTATCGTTTCAGTCTTCATCGCTGGAAGAACTAACTTCCAGAACATAAGAGCAAGGCCAACGATTCCAATTCCGAGCATGAGCATCCAGTTGTACTCGCCACCTAGGGTGAGAGCAGTGTCATCTGGGAAGTTGATTCTGGTGTCAGTTTGCAGTTGAGCAACCCATGCTGCCAAGACTCCAAACTTCGCCAAGTAAGCTCCAATTGCAAGCCCAATAAGGGCCACAAGGGAACCCATCATACCTTCACCGACACGATAGGTTGTGCCGCTAGCACATCCGCCGGCGAATCCCATGCCTATGCCGAAAATGAATCCTCCCAGAATCTGAGCACCCCAAACTAGTGGTTTCGGATTCAGGGCAATTATCCCGAAGTAGTGCATGATTGCGAATCCAACCATCTCGATGAGAATCGCCAAGAATACTGCCCAGAGTAGCTTGTACTCTTTCAGCATAAGGGGATCTCTAAAGGCTGAATACATGCAGAAGCGACCCCGTTGAAGGACGAGTCCGAATAGTATACCTACAATCAGACCAGGGATCAACGCGTTAATAATGTCAATTTGCATTTTTCACGTACTCCTTACTTTATTTTGATTATGATTTCCCATTCGGAATCACCAGTCTTATCATATGACAAGACTTCGTGTCCGAGTTTCTTCATTGTTTCCGGAATTCTCTCAGCTGAGAGGGGGTAGTCAACAATGATTTTCAGGATTTCCCCTGAA
>JABCTJ010000143.1 GCA_018238375.1 Candidatus Thorarchaeota archaeon | reverse complement strand
GTTTCGCTGTCCGGTCATGTGCTCCTTGGAGTACGTGACCTGGTAGTTGGTAGCGTAGACCTGAATCCAGATGTCGTATTCCAAGCCAATTGGATACTCCTGATCGCTCGTATAGATACCCGAAGCCTCTGTCAGAGAACTGAGCTCAGAGTACTGCATGACGCCGTCTTCGTTGTTGTCATACCAGACTCGTGTAGTCGCGCCGGTCACCGAAGTGGCCGTGGCGTCCTTTCTCACTCCTGCGTACTTGAACGCGGAGTACATCACATCGTCGTCATCGTCGTCATCATCATCGTCGAGTCCTGTAATGAACTCTGATATTTCATCGCCATAGGCGACTCCAATGAGGGCGAGGATGATGACAGCTGCAATGACCATTTCTTTTGTAATTTTCATGTGTACACAATCCAATGGCCAATTGTTAAGATGTTTGGCCAATTGTTTAGTAGATACATACATCACTCACTTATGAAGTGTTCGATTATTGTTTTCTCAGAATAATACCAAGAGAGAGGTAATTCCCAGACTGAGTATCAATAGTGCCAGAAAAGCGACCACAAGACGAGCCACTGCAACGATGAACCTGACAAGGTCTTCCTCCGCTCTCGCCTCCTCATTCATCATCTCTCAACCATCCTCTTTTTGAAGAGTTCCTTTGTCAACATTACTCCGAGATACCATAGGGCACAAATGAAACGTTTTGTTGCTACGAATATGGATGCTCGTTTCAGTGTATTATAGAGACTATAATATTCATCTGGTTTAGCCAGTTTGATTGAAGTGATAGGGCCGCTTTCATGTATTACTTTACATCCACAACAGAATGCTTCCATAGCGGCTTTCGATAGTGCATAGTTGTCACCTGTCTGACCTTTGAACTCAAGATAATACTCGAATTGAGAATAGAATTCTGGCATTAGATGATAGGGGATTACTTGGCAATCTGCTTTGGTTCGATCAAGAATGGTCAATTTGATGTTCTTGTAATCACACCAATCCTTAGCAAGTTTTCTTTGGTCTGATATGAAATTATCGTGATACAACATGAGGGCGGTATTAGGCTTGCGGCCCCCGCGATATACAAAATGGGATCCAATAGATCTGTTCATCCAGACACCGTACTTCGATAGGTCTTGTGTAGTGACAGTCACAAAGTCGGCAAGACGGCTTTCGGGATGCGCTTCTTTTCTACCACGCACATCTGATCCGTGATAGGTGAGAACTATCAGACTTCGGGGCGCAATCAGGCGAACTAGAACTAATGCCTTAATGCTCGAACTTGCCTGGATGATATCTGGTTTGAACTTGCGAACCTGACTCATACATTCTCGATAGAATTTCGTAGCCGAGTTGACCATGACTCCGGCAGGATGATCTGCGGTGCAATCACCTACATCGAAACCACTTCGCATTACGATCCGTACATCGTGCCCGTTTTTGAGAAGCCAGTCAGCCAAAGGGTTGAATGCAGCTGCTGTATTCCAGCAGATTAGAACCTTCATCTAAAGAATCTCCTGAGTGGGCGCATTATTCTGAGTAGGCGTAGTGACCACTTGTGAGTCGAGAATTCATTGTGTTGTCTGATTGGTAGTGCCATGAAGTGCCCAAACTTGAATTCATCAAGCCCTAGTTTTTCAAAGAAGAATGCTTTATCCGCTTCGAACTCTTCCTGGGTGTATGCGGGTTTCTTCAGTTCTATCAATGCCTCTTCGCGGGTCATTTGTCCTGAACAGATCAACGCAGAGAAGTGTGACCTTCGTTTGTCAAAGCCGAATCTTGTCGGATAGATGTATCCCTCCACAAATCGCGTATAGCGATTCTCACAGTGTTTGCGCCCCGATTCCTTCCAACCCCAATTCTGAGCCAAAATACGGATTGCATCACTACGATTGTAGTCAATGTAATTAAGAAGTCGAAACTCACGCACACCCCTAAATGTCAATGCCCACCGCTTCTGAAGCAGCCCCATTAATTTAGTTTCCTTGAGTGGAAGAGACCCAAACCTCTCATGGATTGCACGAATGTTTTTTGTATCAGCAGGGGGATATGCCCAGGCCCTTACGCCTACACCTTCAGTTGCCCAATTACTACCTGAGATGATATTGTTGATACCAAAGCCCGACACAACCCTGTGAATTCCAGTCATAATGCAGTTGTCTGTTGGGGCCTCAAGTCCGACAACACCAGCATGGAGATAAGCACGCACGATATCACGGAATTCTGGTTCATCCACTTGAATCTCCACTAGATCATAACCAGTCTTTTTGATGATGGTTTTCACATTCCATTTCGCTTCGTCAGAGTTCCAACCATCGTTTAGATGGACCAACAAGACATTCAGATTGAGCCAGTAAGCGAGATAGGCAAGATAACTACTGTCGGTGCCACCAGAGATCCCAAGCACGCAATCATATTCACCTGTGGCCCGTTCTTTGACTATGTGGGTTATTTTTCTTAGGAGACCCATGTCGCGTGGTCTATTGGCGTGCCAGTTCTGACAATGATTACAGACTCCATTCTCATCAAATGTGATATCGGGGTCAGTTTCATCCATTACACAGATTTTGCATATTTTCATCTAGATTTACCTCTCAGTACAGTTGTTGCATCCAGCAACCCGCCCCCGTTGTTGAAGATACATCTTGAGTAAGTCAAACTTCCGTCTGCGGGAGTTGAGTATTTCTTTGAGACTATTAGTCTTCAGATCCCCATAGGTGGTCAGACCATTCAAGTCACGACAGCACTTGCCAATCGTACCATCAGATAGAAGCACAACATTTCTGAACGCAAACTTACATAGCCCCTTTGGCGGGTTGAACGAAGGCCCATATAATCTCTGCATGAGTGGCGTTGGGTGAATCTGGCCCCCCCAATCATGGAACTCATAACAAACCATCTTTTCGGCCCTTGCTATGAGATACTTGAATTCGTTGCTGTACTCGTGTAGAATGAATGTTTCGTTGCCATTGTTGATATGGATATCAGGGCGGTTTTCTAGTTCGAATAGGTAGTTCAAATTTTCCATTACCGTATCAAACTTTGCGGGCGGCCTCAGATGTTCAAAACTCTCTCGATCATAACCGTCTATAGAACAGACAACCACATCAATTGCCCCCGACTTCGTAATGAGATCGGCATTATGTTTATCAAGAAGCATCAGGTTTGTGTCGAGATAGACTGTGCCACTTCCGCCAGCTGCATGATAGTCCTTGATAGTCTTTAGGAATAGGAAGAAGTAAGGATGTTGAAGTGCCTCACCGGAATGTGAGAGCACAAACTGGTTTACCTTGTATCCACCTGTTCTAAGATTCGAACAGAGTTTTTCAAATAACAAAGGATCCAGAAGCATTTCCTTTCTTGTGGGATCTAACGCACAATAGCGACAACGCAGATTGCACCTAGATGCAAGTTCGATATTCACCTGGAATAGATGTTTTTCGCGGCCAGCAAAGACCCTGGCAAGACGGTATAGATTTCTCATAGTCCTAATTCCTTTGTTGTAGCAGCAATGATCTCTTCTAACTCTTCATCACTTAACCTGATGAATGTGGCAAGAAGCGCTGCATCATACCGCTTCTGACTTACGTAGAGGGTTGGATACAGTATCTTGAACTCACGGAGTTTGTGCTCTAGGAAGAACTTTTTCTTATCGAGAATATAGCCTACGAGATTTAATGCAAGAAGGGCTGAAAGTATAATGATTGTGAAGGTATCCCATGTGAGAGAAAACCAATCACTGACGCCAATGGCAATCACGATCCATAGTATCAATTGGATCACGTTGAAGAATGGCCGGAACACTATGTAAGTCTGCGTCACTCGCCAGATCTGTTTATTGGCCCATGTGGTCAGAGTCATGTTGAACCCCCCCTCTTGGGATAGACCTGCCCAGAACACGCACATTCTGGTTCCTCGCACTTCTCACAGAGCTCTGACTCGGCATTGTGACAGACCTCATGCGTTCGGATATGGGTCTTGAACAGGAACCAGCTATCGAACACTGGGCGCTTGCATTTCGGACATACCTTCATCCTTCAACCCTCTTCGGCCACTCCCTGACCTGCTCGTGCCAGTGTAGATTATCTTTCAAGAATATCGGGATATCGTGATACCTAGCGTAACGCATGACATCATCGACCCATTCTTTCTTCGGTGGTGCTTTCCGCGGCCCAGTCATCGCGCCGATGATTATCCAGTCAAGACCCTGCAACAGACACACATCGAAGGGTTTCAAGAAAGGCTCTATTGAGACGAACCGCACCGGGGCCTTGCAGTCCTTGATAGAGTCGAGCATATCCGGCGTTGTCGTCAGACCGTCGTAGCTCACACCGAGCCAGCAGTTGGCGGGCATCCTCCAATATCGCTCCAAGACGTTCTGTGGTTGTTTCGTCAGGACTTGGAATGTGTGACGCGGGGTCTTCATCATTGTGAAGAATATCTCTCGTTGCCAAGACAGTTCTGTTGTTGGATCAAACAGTTCGCCCATTGAGCAGGTGAATATCTTCGCAGGCTTCTTTCTCTCGCTCGGTTCATGTAGTCTGTCGGGGTGGAACGTCACTGCGAAGGGATCGTCTTGTGGATATCCATATCGCCCTCGAAGCCTCAGCGCCATCCTTCGAGCGTAGCAGTAGTCACAGCCGCGGGTGCAGCCCGTCAGCGGATTCCAAGTTAGATCCGTCCATTCAATCTTAGTTTTCTGAATGATTATCACTTCCTCTTGTGTATTTGATTGTGGCAAGAATAACAAACGGCGACCCCATTATCCAATTCGAATCTCAAAGAAGGATGATTTTTTACAGATTTGATGTGATGGGCAATATTTACTCCTTCCGTTCCACAGACTTGACATATGTGTTGGTCACGCCTAAGGACCGCTCTTCGCCATTGTTGATATCGACGAGATTTTCTAAATAACCGCACACCTTCTGTAACCCCGCCTTTCCAATTTCCATTTCGTTCGCCAATATGAGATTCAGACATTTTCCTTCTAGTTTCTTCCGAGTGATGCTTGCCCAACATAGCTTTTGCTGGTTCATGGTTCTGAAAGTATTTCTTCAATGATTCACTTTGTTGTTTCAATGAAGAGTGTGTTTCTTTTGTTAATCCCAGATTCCAAGGGGTCGATTCACCATTGGTATATTTTATTTTCAACTTCTCTGAATGTTCAGGTCTATGCTTTGGTTGATGCCGCTTCTGCCAATGATTTCTCTCAGTAATTGTAACCCCACAAATCCCGCAAACTTCTGTCTTGTTCATTCATCATCCCTCATTG
>JABCTJ010000093.1 GCA_018238375.1 Candidatus Thorarchaeota archaeon | reverse complement strand
GAGCGAATGTTGACACACATGTCCGTGACCCAGACTTCACTTGATGAGTTCTAAGTCCGCAATAGCTGGGATATGAGCGCGAGCCAAGCGGAGAACCGACTACGAACAGTCCCAGTGACGAATCGATGCTCTACGCTCTAAGAGCTCATGTTTGTGTAGTATAGGTACACATAGAGGACGAGCCAGAGGATGCCAATCCCGATAGTGATCATCCACGTCGGGTTTCCAAAACCAAAGGCGAAAATCATGTAGATCTGGTAAATGACTGTCGCTATCCAAAGAAGGATGAAGGAAAGGAATATATTCTGTCTAAAGTCTGAGTGTGGCTGATTTCTGATGAGAATCATCAGAATGGCGACCGCCGTAAGCATAATGCCATAGTGTACACCCAGCGCCTCGCCAGCTACTCCAACTACGAGTGTTGTGGGTCCGCACATTTCCATTATCATATACGGGGAAACTATGAAACTCAAGCCAAAGAAGAGCATTACTATTGCATTCAGTATGAATACGTATTTAGCTTCTAATTCCACTAGAAAACCTCCAATACACAACTCCCTATCTATTATATAAATCAAGCTAATAAAAAATAAATATTACTTTATGCAACTAATTTACTAGATGAGGGCTGTAATCATTAATTCCTGCTAAGAAAATGATCGAGGGCGCTCTTCAGAAGCAAAAAGAAGGTACGAATCGAGCTAGACGGAGAACTGACTAGGAACAGTCCCGGTGATGAATCGGCCCTTTACACTCTAAGAGCTCATGTTTGTGTAGTATAGGTAACCATACAGAACGACTAAGATGAAGTCAATCGCAACAGTGGTTATCCACACCGGATTTCCATAGCCAAAGGCGTAAATCATATAGACTTGATAGATGAATGTCATTGCCCAACTAAAAATGAGGTAAAGGAAGACACTCTGTCTAAAGTCTGAGTGTGGCTGATTTCTGATGAGAAGCATGAAAACGGCGAGCATTGTAACTGCTATGCCGTAGTGTACACCCATTATCTCACCAGCTCCTCCAGTTATGGGTCCGCACATTTCCAGTATCATATTTGGGGAAAAGATGAAACCAAGGCCAAAGAAGAGCGCTACTAAAGCATTCGCTATAAACACGTATTTAGCTTCTAATTCCACTAAAAAACCTCCAATACTCAACTCCCTATCCATTATATAAGTCAATCTTATAAAAGAAGAAAAACCATTTTGTATAGTTAAATCTGGAAATAATTACTAAGTTAGAATATGAAAGAATAAAATTATAGTCCCATATTTTCTATTTCTGACTGACAATCACTTTGCGCTCTCGAAAGCCTAATAAGAGAACCACCGCCACTTAGTGTTAGCTTAAAGGCAAATCTAAATAAAGTCTTCAAGTGTTGACCTCCTTCTGTGACCGTAGTTCTTGAAGTAGTAAGTCAAGTTCATGATACGATACAATAATATTCTCAGAGAAGAATATGGATTTGGTGATAGGATGTTTGGTGAGGATGGTTCAGATAAGGAGTTAGACGAGATGGAGAGGTTCCTTTCTCCTGGCATTTTCTTTGTGTTTTTCCCTGTATTCTTTAGTCTCCTTGGTATCCTAACTCTGACTCAGCTACCGTGGCTAATTGGTCAATACAACTATCTCAGAGGAGCACCTTCGCCAATCGACCAATCCACTTTGGCACTGCTAGGTTCTGACTTAGTACGGCTAGTGGTCTTGACTTCAAGCATTATTGGAATGATGATTGGTCTATTTCTGGTTCGCTTTGTAACAAGGAAACTTGACGTCGTGAGGAAAGAGGGAACGGCTGAACTCAGTGCAAGAATGTGTTTTGCTCTTTTTGTTTGGTGGATATTCTTGTTATTACCATTCGATGCAATCTTCCTATTGGACAGCGTCGTTTATGGGCCCCCCTCTAGTCGTTTCCTGAGTGACCTTCGTTGGTTTACGAATGCTGGCTATTTTCTTGCATTTGCAATTCCTGTCTTGTTGAAATACGTCCTCCTCGTTCTGCATGCGAAATCTAATGATTCCAGAGTCAAATGGGTTGAATTCCGACGTGGAAGTGGTTTCATAAAGCGGCTCCAGTATGTGGTTCTGAAAGTTGTCCCTGACGATGGCTTCGAATGGTGGTAGCGGCAGACGCCAAGTCCCCTGATGGAGTAGAAAAACCTCAATAGAATTGTATTCCATCTGCACGATGAATGCTTCGGAAGACCGGATATGGATTGATTACTTGAGCAGAACATCCATCATGTATTCCAGTTTCCTATTCAACTCAAAGACCATCATACTGTAGTTGATTTCTTTATTCCTCCTAACATATGTTTCTACGTTGATGGCGACTACTGGTACTTGCAGGCTGATAAGTCAGAAAGACGTGAGCAACAGAATCATGATTTATCGAATCTAGGTTTTATAGTCATCAGAATGCTTGGATCTGATATCAAGGCAGGTAACAGACCTGTAGAGATACTCGATATGGTATCTAAATGAAATCCTCAAGTGTCGACCTCCTTCTACCGTAGAACTTGAAATCGTAGAAAATACCTGAGGGTATGACGTACGCTACACGCTCATCATCAGGATAATCAACTTCTCTTAGAATGATATGTACAAACTCATGAAGTAGAGTGAACCAACTAAACGGTGTATGTATTTCATAATGTTCATCTTGAATGTCAATGTATCCTACGTCCAAATCAGGAACTAAACAGAATTTGATTTCAACATCAGGAAACATTCTCTTTTGAAGTCTATCTGCTATTCCATAGATCCCAACAACTGAATTCCTACCCTCTCTATAGACCTCTAACATGATGCTATACTCTAATTTGAAGTGTTTCACATCAGGTAAGAGTCGAGGGATTTTTGGTAGATGTCTTCAAACGTTGGTATTCTATTGAATTTCTTCTGAAATGTTCTTAGAAAATAGTTCATCTTTCCTCTTTCTCATTAATATCATCTTTTACTTTATGTCTACCTTCAAACCAACGCAACACAAGACTGCCTATTGTGTATAAGAATACAATCTGAAACACCAACATAAAAACATGTTTTCCGTCAATTGTCAAAGTTTCATAGTATGACGGTCCAAATATGAGAAATATTAGTATTAATGGAATAACCAGTACAATTACAATTATCCAATTTCTTCTGTCCTCATCCATCTCATTCACTTTCCGTGTTGAGAACTCGTTCATAGAGCTCATGAACCATAGGAAAACATCTCAAAAAACGCTTTGCCTATTAGCGTACACGAATATGCAGACTGTTGCCACCTCGAAAGCCTAATGCGAATCTCTTCGCGACTGAGTATCTGCTCAACGGCATATGTCATCTTTGATTATCAGCTCCTTATCATTCCAGGTCTTGCATGGACTTTCTATTATTTCGGATTCATTTGTGGGTTTCAATATCCAAGAGGTGATGGATTTGGGCAAATGGAGTGAAGAGGCTAAACGTAGACACTTTGATGGAATGAAACAAACATTAACTTCGTTAGCACGCGTTCCGTCTCGTGGATCGAGCAAATGCGTCAGTCTGGTCTAGGCCTCATTTTCCTTGGACTCAGGCTGTCTATTGACCCTCGCGATTATTGCGAATGAGATGATTACTAGAATTAACTGAATGGGGATGTAGAACACACAGATATAGATAACAGACTGGAACGGCGAAAGCACAACCAGATTCATTAAGATTGGGTAGGAAAAAATGACTGCAATGTGCAAGACAATTACTGGCCTTCCAAATCGATGAAACCAGCCTCCACTCGCCAAATCTCTTCGCTGAAATGAAACGAGCCAATTGTCAGCTGCACTTGTACGCGCTTGTTGAAACCATAATAATCCTTTGAAGTACCCGACCAGTAAAAAGAGAGTCATGAAACCCAGAATCAGTAATACGAACGTGTGTGGGTCCCAAGTATTTACATGCATGATTTCACCGATTCTTGAGTTGTCAATCTATGCAATATAAGTTTCCAAACCAATGACGTCCCTCCAATTGCCACGTTTGCTCCTTAGCCCTGTATAGACAGCAAACAACAGCCACCTCGAAAGCCTAATAAGAGAACACCCTGTTCGAGCGCCGAGTCAGGTGAAACAGTCCATGAGTTTTGATACCTTTGCTGAGCCTGTTGTGAAATCCCCAAGAGATGCACGTCCAAAGATAGGTCGTGGATTCAGTATAGACGAGGCAAAACAAGCAGGCCTGACAATTGCTGAGGCGCGAAGGATGGGTCTAATTGTGGACCTTCGCAGAAAGACAACCCATCAGGAGAACATCGATGCGCTCAAGCAGTACGCTAAAGACTTGAAGAAGATTGCAGCCACGGTTTCGAAGCCTAAGCCTGTGAAGGGATTAGACAAAGCAATCGATGAGCTCTTTTCACTCAGGGCGGTTAAGAAGGTCGAAGCAAAGCAGCTCGTAGAAATCGGCATAATGAATATGTCCGACCTCGCATACTGTGAAATTACTAAAGTGGCCAAGAAGACAGGGATTGACGAGGACAGGGTCACAGCGATGGTCAAGGCTGCACTGAAGAAGATTTAATGGAAGCTTCTCACCCCCCCTCACACTAGGTGATTGAGCTGGATTACAATCAGCTCGTTGAGAAACTGCAGAATCCTCCAGAGATGCCATGTGTTGTGGTCCTGCCGGATTTCTTCCTTGATCACTTCGTAGTGGTTGATGAGTTCGAAGACTTCTTGACGAAGCTAAGGCGATTGGCTGAACAAGGCGGCGGCAACTTGATGAATACCACTCAGTTGATTCGCCGCGGTGGGAACTCTGTCAATACTGCATCAGCTCTTCTCTCACTTGGAGCAGACCCGTGTCTTATTGTGACAACTGATGAACACGGCGCTTCCATGCTTAGAGGCCTGGTTAATCCGAAGTTGGATCTTAGTCATGTCCATACCGATGGCCGCCTCTCAGCGACGGTTTCAATAGAAACGGAGTATCGGGGTCGCAAGGTCAACCTGATGGTCAGCGATAGTGGTTCCGCGGCAGGATTCGAGTTTTCCATGCTCAGCGAGAATGACCTGGATGCAATACGCAACAGCGGGCTTGTAGCACTCCTATGTCTCAATCATAATCGACACGGTGCTAGTCTTGCCGAGGACTTGTTCAAGATGGTCCGCGATGAAACCAGCGCAACAACATATCTTGACATAGGTGATCCTTCTGATAATATGAGCATTTTGCAGCCTCTCGTCAGTCGAGTGCTCTCGGAGGATCTTGTCGACATTCTAGGTATGAACGAAAATGAGGCTTGCTGGCTTGCTTGGGTGCTCTCGGGAGAAGATAATCGCTGGCGCGAAGCGATACAGGATTCCACCAAGTGGCTCAACGCAGCGAAACTGGTTTCAAAGGAAACCGGAGTTCGAGTAGATCTCCATACGTCTGAATTCTCTGCGTCGATTGAAAACGATGAAACCACAGTTGTGCCGGCATTCAGGGTTGAGTGCAAAATTATGTGTGGAGCGGGAGATGCTTGGAACGCGGGCAACATCTATGGCACACTCACCAATCTTGGGACGAAGGATCGCCTTCACCTCGCAAATGCCGTTGCTTCTCTCTATGTATCCTCCCCTTCAGCCACGCACCCCTCTGGCGAAGAGGTAATTAAGTTCCTGAGTTCTACTCCTGCCATTTCTGAAAGTGCTACAAACTTACTTATGGATTAGCGCGCAGCAGAAATCAGGTATTAGTCGCGGTTAGCTAGGTGTGATGCCGCATTGAAACTTGAGCGTGTGCTTACTAAACTTAGGTATGACGAGTCTGTCAGTGGTTATGCGCTGATTACAAATGATGGTCAGCCATTTCTGTCCTTCTCCTTGCCTGATGAGGCTCTTCCTCCGATTCAGGGCGCTCTCCAAATCCATGAATCATCTCTTCGCCTCATGAATATCATAACTGATGCAGGCACAGTGATTCTGGCTCGAGTGGACCCGGAATGGATCCTTGGCGTTCTTTTCGAACCCGCGGAGTCACTTGGTAGTGCGCTCCAGAAGGTTAAGAATGTGGCACGACTTCTTGAGGACGTCACGCTACCGCCTCCACCAGCGCCCATTGAACATCCGATTTCGGTTGTATCGGAAGTCGGCTCAGGGACTTCAGCAGCTATCAGTCCTGCTGTTGAGGAGAACCCACAACCAGTTGTGATGGTGAAAGCTGAGGAGTGGATTCCCTCTGACACCATAGTCCGATATGGTTGTGTTGTACTACCCGGAGTTGTGTACTCTGATGCATTCATGATTGACTCAGCTCTGAATATTGAATTCAAGAAGCAGTTTGCCAATGTAGGAGTGGATATCCTTCTTATGGTGGACAAGAAGCGCACGGTTGTCGAGATTGCAGATATCCTGTCAAGGCGAGTTGAGCATGTGCTTGAGGTTGCTCAGTGGTGTCTGCAAAAGGGTGTCGTGGATGTTGAGTGCCCAGAGGAACAGGAAACCAGTGCCAGAGAGATTATTGAACTGCCCCTATTCGAGGGGAAAATCAAGAAGGCAAAGAAGAAGCACAGAGATGTTCTTGAGCTTTGTGACGGCACACGAACAGTCTATGAGATTGCAGAAAAACTCGGCATACTGCATTTCAATGCTCTACAGTGCATTGTACCTTATCGCGGCAATAACCTCAGAATGATTAGAAAAACAAGAGAATAGCGTCATCATATGGAGTGAAAAAAAGGGGCATTGAATCTCAGAGGATTCAATGGCGAGTCTTACAAAAAATCCTGCAAGGCTCTAGGTGATGTAGATAGCACCTGAGCCATTAAGAAAACGAATTGAGCAGACCAAGCACTCTACACGGGGCGCCTTCTCGGTTACGCAGCGGGAGTGGGGCTACCACTATCTCGAAGTGAGATTGAGTCAGGTTCTCAAGATTCAGACATTCCACTATAGGAATGCCCGCTTCGAGAAACACTTTATGGATGTCAATTTCTTGCTTCACTGATGGTGTAGGCATGTCGAAGCCAACTAGCTTCACATGTACATCTTTTCCTGCAAGCCATCTAGCAGCCTCTATGGTGATGGATGGTGAATTGTGGTAGTACTCCGGCGTGCCCCACCGTTTCGCCCAACCCGATTTGAGAACGACACGACCTGCGCCTCTGATAGCTTCTTTGTGAATAATGAGGTCGTCTAGCGTAATAGAAGACTCAGGTTCGCCTGCCACATTCACAAGGCTACATGGCCCTACTAGTACATCGAAACTGATGTTGTTCAGAGTATCCCCCGATTCGATGATGTGCGAAGGCGCGTCTACGTGAGTGCCAGTGTGAGTGCTCATTGAGAGATGAGTCAAACGGTACCCCTCAGTGGCGATATCTGCGAGATCGCCCATGACGACTCCGGGGTCGCCCGGTCTGACTGGCACATTGGCATAGAGCGGTAATGTAAGGTCCACAATCTTGTTCAAGGTTGAATCACACAGTCTATGCCCGCATAGAATAGGCATAAATGCTCTGGATTACTTCTTATTGGTAGCAGCAAGCACGCATGGAGGAAATCATTTTGGGACAAGGTCTTGGCACGCTCGTGGGCCTAGTAGTCACTTTCACGGTTACATTCGTGATACTAACATTCGGTCTGTTCATTCCCCCGGATGTAGTCGACCCGCGAATCATTAATGACTTTCTGACATTTACTGATTTGGAGCTCAAGCTGGTTGTTATGGGAACTGTGCTCTACCCCTCTGAATTGGGAGTCGGTCTGACGTATGGCGCGCAGGAAGTGCCGGTCTTGATGTTTCTAACCTGGGGGCTGGGTGGTCTCATTGCTGGTCTTCTGTCTAAGGACATACTGCCTGGAGTTCTTTCAGCATTGTTCTCAGCTATCATAGGGGCTTTCTTGATTTGGCTGTTGGTCTTCTTTGTCCAAGTACCAGACTTCACACAGATTGCTGGTGCCGAATCCATGCTACTCCTTCAGAGAGTGCTCACTGGCACGTTGTATCCCGCTATAGCAACAGGTTTTGGGGGCCTTCTCGGCGGAGGAATCAGCAGGGAGCGTTAGGCGTCGCACTTTAATCAAACTGCTTCAGGCTCATTTCTGAGAATCTGTCCACACTCCGCACACATGAGCGGAGCAGATTTGAAGACCGCTCCACACTCACATATAGTTTCAATCTTGATTGGAGGTGGCACATCAGACTCTCTTCTTACTTTCTGGAGCAGTATTGCTAATGGTATCGAGCTGACTAGGGCCAGTAGCGAATAAGCGATTCCAGTGGCAAACTGCAGAATGAGGTAGATGTTTCTCGCATCTCTATCAAGTGTCCACAGCGAGGGATCCAAGAGCAGAGCGGATGAAACAGCGAATATGGAGAGGAACACACCGACCCAAAGGGCGGTTCGCACAGCATTCCATTCCGATTTAGCGAACGGAGCAGTTACGAGCCCAATCGCAATCCACGTCATGACGTACAATATCCAAGTGGTTGAACTGAGCAAGCCGGTTGCAGAATCTAGAAGCGAATCACTGCCGCTGAAGGCTATCCAGAATAGACCGAATGGTGATGGATACTCGGTTGGAAGCAAGGCCAGCAGGATGGCAATCATGCTTGAACCAACCAGTGCACCAACCAAACCTCCGATAATATTCCGCATTCTTGTCAATCCTTTTCCTTTTCCACAGTCCTGAGAATGTCGGTTCGAGTCTTAATCGTTTTGGGCTTGACAATAGTGGACTGATTCAGCGCTTTGAATGTTTGGCCATTTGTTCAGCCCAGTAGGAGCAACTAGTGCACATCTTCGACCACCCATGCACGTTCTCGTACCGCTAGGTTGTCTTTGAACCAAGAATGGAGTCCTAGTCAGTTTCGTTTGAGCCACTCAGACCCCCCTTCATCGAGTATGATACCGCAATGCTTTTCAGAACACTCTGAGAAAGAAGTGTGCACACGCGGGACCGAGTGCAGATTGAAATTGCAAGGTGCACCAGAATGACGACCGATCTGGAACGATCTCTATCAAAGCTCAGATTTGATGACCAAGTATTGGGTTACTCATTGATGACCAAGAACGGACGGCCCTTTGTCAGCTTCTCGTTTCCTGATGAACTGTTTCCCCGCGTGAGGGATAGTATCAGTCTCTACAAGTCCGATCTACGCCTTATGACAATAGATACTGAGAAGGGCTTAGTGGTCCTGTCACCAGTAGACGTAAACTGGATACTAACGGTTCTCTATGTTCCTGAATTGCAATTGGGCTTAGCGATAGCAAAGACGAAAAACGTATTGCGCATGCTAGAAGGTATTGAACTACCTCCGCCACCTGACGAGTTCGAGGACTCTGTGGAGGGGAACCTCCAAGTACTAGAAACTATGGCAATCAATGCAGCATCCACTTCCCCGGTGCCTTCTTCCAATGGGTTGCCTGTCGAAACACCAAAGACAGCAGTGGCATCACCAGCAGTGTCCGCAGCACCTGCACCAGTCATCGAAAGGTCACCAGAAGATTTTGCAGTTCAACCTTCCACAGTTCCGAAGCGCGGTGAAACATACGCAGCGGCCCTAACCCTTGACTCAGAGCTGTACATGGAGATGAAGAAGAAACACCGAAACTTCGGGTTTGACGTGCTGATGCTTGTTGATGATGCACAAAACGTGGAACGGATTGCAGATTCGATGTTCCAATCCAATGAGCGCGTAGCGGAGCTGTTGATGTGGGCGGCGTCCAAGGGAATAGTCAATGTTCCAATTGAAACAGGCAAGGTCAAGAAAACGGAAACAACTCTTGGCCGCTTTGTGAAGTGCCCCAAGTACGAAGGTTCTCCTGACAAGGTTAAGCCGGAAGATAGACGCATTATTGCTGCATGTGACGGCACACAGACGACGGACGCGATTGCAGACCTTCTGGGTGTCCCAAACGTTAAGGTCATTCAGACCGTTGCACTTTACAGGAAGCACGGTCTCAAGATGATTGGAAAGACAGTGTAAGTGACTAACCATCCGAGGTCAGAGTTCAATGGCGAAGATACAGAATCCCTTACTTCTCACCCTATATTCAAAATATGTCGAAGAAATACTATCCAGTACGGCTAGCATTGAAGATGCAAATCAGCGCTTGCGTGACCTTGGTCGTGAGATTGGTTCACAGGTGTACCTCACCACTGAGATAGTCGACAAGACAAAGGACACTATAGCCACTAGGGAAGATGTCGCTAAGCTGATGGATGTTGTATTCAAGAGTCTCTTCAACAGGAAGCCTTCCTCTGTAGACATGGAAACGGCTCGTGGTTCTGTTCGTGTAACTGACAAAGACTGCTTGTGGTGCCAAGATGTGCATCTCGAGGGGATGCGCGGCTTCGGCTACTGTGAAATCTTCAGTGGCATTCTCGAATCTATTCTTGAGTTCAAGGGCGTAGAGTCCAAGGTTTTTCAGGAGCTGTGTCGTGCTACCGGGGCTGATGCCTGTACTTGGAATGTACGTCTTGTATGGTGATCTTACAGTTACATCAGCGCAAAGCACTTAACAACCCCCGGAGAATAAACTCCAACTGGAGCGACTCAGATGCCCGATAGAGAAGTAATCCCATGGTGGAAAGGTAAGCTGAAAGATCGCCAATTAATGCAAGCCTTCTTCTCGAAAACCTGGAACAAGCTTGGCAGTAGAATCATGGTTATGTTCCCTGAAAAGACCACTACGCTCTACTATAGCGCAGGTCGTTTGGCCGGTCTTGAAACACAGCGTGAGTATTTCAAATTGGGGAAACAGAAGCCTCCAGGTGATTTCAAAGGAATTATCGAGTTCATTAAGCTTGCACTTGAAACGCTCATTGTACCGTTCGGCGACGTTAGGATTGCTAAGCTCTACAAGCTCTGGCTGGACGAGGAGGCAATCATAGAGATTGGAGATAATCCTTATGCCTCAGGATATGAGAGCACTGAACCTGGCTGTCATTTCTTGAAGGGGTTCATTGAAGCGGTCTTGGAGTATTTGATTGACTTCAATAGGATCACATTCGAAAAGCTTGATGTCATCGAGGACACCTGCATGTCGGTAGGCCACGAAACATGTACGTTCAAAATTACGATGACATATCCGGCTCGCGGGTAACAAACAGCGGCTGCAAAGTCAGACATACCTGAACAATTCTATTGTGGGCTTTATATAGACCAATATGATACTGATTTCTGAGGAATATGACACACCTGTAAAGGGTCCTCACGGAGTAGTCCAGTACCGTTTTCTGGACGTACTAGACTTCGGTGTCCAACTTCGTACAACTTACAATGAACGGTAACAAATGAGCTAGTACATAATTACTACAAACATAGTCTTTAACTGGATTTTGAGCGTACTCCAGATGGGCAGAATTATGGGAGACCGTACTAGAAAAGCCGTACTGGCTGTGACTCTATCACTCGTTCTTACTGGAGTCGTTAGTATGCTGTTCTTCAATTCAATCCCAATCGGTCCGGATGTTGCGGTCCAGGATCTTTCGTTCTCTGGATCTTCAGAAGTAGTATTCATTGATTTCCAGATCCTTGCCGCACCAGTGAGCGGCGGGACAGCTATACTCCTCCCTGGAGTCATTGCTAAACTCTACACTCCATCCTGCATCTTTGTTCTCGCTGCGGGCACTGTATCAATCTCACGACGAGATGAGAAAAGCCCACCGAAGCTGCGAGATCGCATAGTTGATGAAATTGCATCCAACCCTGGTATACACTTGCGTGAGCTGCGACGTTCTCTGGGATGCGCTATGGGGGCTCTTCAATATCATCTGAAGCATCTGGAACAGGCTGGCTACATAACCTCTCTCAAGAACGGCAACTCCAGGCACTTCTTCCTACCTGAGTTCTCCGACGATGAGCAGGTCCTGCGATTGACAGCTATGTCAAGGAATCCGACGGTTGCCTCGATTCTCTTTGAGTGCATGAAGAATGGTCGAGTTACCCAGGCTGAGCTGAGCAGGGCATTGTCTCTTGACAAGAGCCTGGTTTCGTACTATATCAGCAATCTTCTCTCTGTAGGAGTGCTGAACACGATTCGAGTGTTTGGACGCGAAAAGCCCATGATTCTAGCGTCATGGGCTCACTCTGCATTGATGAACTTCGCTCTGGTATAGCATCTCGTGTTAAACCTCTAAGCTTATCTTCACATCCCCTTGGGATTCCTGAGCATAAGCTACAACTCAGATGCCTGACTCGAATGCCCCAGAGCTGTATCATTGATGTAGTAATTCATGATGAGCGTGAAAGGGAATGGATGAAGATACTATCCTCGGAGCCGATGAGGCCCATGATGAGATTGATGTTGAAGGGCTGGACGAAGTGCGCCATGCGGTGCGGCTCGTGAATGTGTCACGAACGTACACGATAGGCAAACGGAAAATTGATGCAGTCCGTGGTGTCAGTCTCGAAGTTGGCATTGGGGACTATATTGTTATCTCAGGACATTCAGGATCAGGAAAGACGACACTTCTGAACATAATTGGGGCAATAGACTCAGTCACGGAGGGCCGAATTCACGTTATGGATGTTCCAATAGAGGACTATGATGAGTCCTTTAGGGCCACATTTCGACTTCAGAATACTGGCTACATGTTTCAGAGCTATAATCTAATCTCTACGTTGACTGCAATTGAGAACGTTATGTTTCCCATGCAGCTATCTCCCAAACAAATCCCAGAGCTGAATGCAGAGGCTCGCCGCCTGCTTGAAATGGTTGACATGAATGACCGATTGGATCACCTGCCTTGGCAGCTGAGTTCCGGAGAGCAACAAAGGGTCGCCTTAGCGCGAGCAATGGCAAACGATCCTCCAATCATTCTAGCGGATGAACCTACTGCAAATCTGGACGAAGTGAGTGCGGAAATGGTTCGGGCAATCCTACGCGATCTCAACAACAAAGGCAAAGCAGTAATCGTCATGACGCACGATGAGAAGATTTTCTCGATGCCGGAAGTGCGCCGCTTCAGAATGTCGCAAGGAGAGTTGATGCGCGATGTCTGAACAAGATTATGCATCGCAGGATCTTAGACGCAGACCTTTTCGTACAGCTCTTGCTCTTCTCTCCATTTCCAGTGTCGTGGCTTCGACAACATTCCTCTTCCTGTTTGGGAATGTGTTGCTGGACGTGACGACACTCCTGACATCGACTCCTTCAGCATCATCCATGCGGGTATTCTTTGAAACTTTCATTTGGTCGGTCTTGCTGTTGGTCTTTGTTTTGGGCACTGTGGTTGTTTCGAGCACAATCTCGTTGGAGATGGTAAGCAGAAGGAAGGATATTGGACTGATGAAGGCCATCGGGACTTTGATGGACACGATATTTGATCATTTCATGACACAAGCGGTGATACTGTTAGTCGGAGGGGTGACACTTGGAGTCGCCGCTGGAACCCTACTATACTTTGCTGGGCTTATCTGGTTGGCCTCTGTGCTCCCCAACGCACAGTTCACATTTCAGTATCCCGTGCTTCAGGTGGCTCTTCTTAGCGGCGTCTATCTACTCATTGGATACTTTTCAGCTCAACAACCTATCTACTCTACTGTTCACGAAACTCCCATTGATGCACTGAATCCTGACGTTGGAATGAAGATCAAGAAGCATGGTTTCCTTGATAGCTTCGGGCTTCCCTTTAGGATTGCTACAAAGGCCACCGGACGGCGAATCAAGGGTACGCGAAGAACGGCAGTCTCGCTCTTCCTAAGCTTTTCTCTGGCATCCTTACTTTGGATTGGCGGAGGGGTTGTCGATACAACTACCGACGCCTACATTTCCCGATCAATGGGCACAAACGTTATAGCTGTCGGCAATCCAGATCTCCTATCTCAATACTATGATGCGTATTCTTTGACAGGTTCTATGCTCAACGAATCCTTCAGTTTTATTGACACACCGTACATGGTACCTTCCACACTCATCGCGGACTTGGACGCCCTCTCTGGAGTTTCACGAGTTGAACAGCGACTAGTGGATTATGCGACGGTTTCAGAGATTGCCAAATCTCTCTGGAATGAGAATCTTCAGCAGTACGAACTCATCGGGGATTCGAGGGTTGGAGAGGCGCTCGTTATCGGTTTGGATTGGGACAACACAGTATCCGATTGGTATTATTACGGTTATGAAACGAACTCCTCCCAACAAGTGTGGGTTGGTGGGGGGATGGCGAACACGCTTTTCGAGGACCCTCTCATACAGAGTCTTGGAGTTCATGGGTCTTCATTCGAGGTCAGGGCGATAGCCTTCGATGTTATCAATGGTGGCAACGTAACTCTCATGGATATCTCCATTATGCAGCAGCTCTATGGCATATCTGGGAGTAACCTCGTTCTAGTGCAAGTGGAAGACTACTCCCCATCCATGATCTCACGAATTCAGACGCTTGTATCGGATGAAACTGGATTTGAGGTTTTCCTGCAGCAAGAGGTTCTTGAAAACAATTTGAAAACCCTTGGCGCCTTTTGGAGTCTGCTTCAGCCACTGCCATTGATAGCACTCCTCAGTGCATTCCTGAGCTTGATGAACTATCTACTGGTTTCAGTATTCGGCAGATTTAGAGACTATGTGATTATGAGATCAATTGGTGCGAAGCCCTCATTCATTGCAAGGATAATGATTGCAGAAGGGGTTGAAATCGGACTTACTGCTGGCCTTCCAGCGGTCTTAGTAGCGACACTGTTCAGCATCTACTTCCTAGTGCCGGAAGCTGCAGTTCCTTCGCTACTGTATCTCCCAGCGGCTATTACTATTATGCTCGCGTCAATGCTCGCAGTGGTGGTGCTGTCGACTGTGCCTGTGTTTCTAATATTCATGAGTCGGAGAGACCTCAGAGTATCGGAATTCGCCGCTTAAGGGACAACGTTCTTTAGAGAAAGTCAGTAAATGCCAGCAGGAATCCCAAATGACTAGCGAAGCTCCGGAAGAAGAGTTCTCCATCCATTGGATACGAGATGTGACTGAAGAGGTTCTCAAAAGAGATGCTTCAGTATTCCTGATCTCCACAGGAAAAAGCCCAAGCGGAAGTATTCACATTGGCATCATGAGAGAGATCATAATCGCTGATGTGATCAAGAGAGAGCTCATTCGAACAGGAAATGATGCACGCACGATGTTCGTGGTCGACGACTATGATCCCGTACGTTCGTTTCCTGCATCGGTTTCCCTCGATCTAAAGGATTGGGTTGGCATACCGTATTCAGATGTCGTTGACGAGTTTGGATGTTGTGATAGCTTCGGGGCTCATTACGCGAATGAACTCATAGAGACCTTCGATACTTTCGGAGTCAATCCTGAGATAATCTGGACCTCGAAGCTGTATGAAACGCCTGAGATGCAAGATGCTGTCCGCATTTGCTTGAAACACACTGAGGTAATCCGGGACATAATGATTGAGTATGTTGCTAATGACTTCAATGAAGAGCAGAAAGAACAATACATCGAATCAATGAAGAACTGGTATCCCGCATCTGTGGTCTGTCCTAAGTGTGGTCATCTTCAGGCAGGTGCAAAAGGAGCAATAACTCCCAACAGAATAACGTCCTACAATCCTGAAAGTGATAAGGTTTCATTTGAGTGCCAAGCCTGTGGACACTCAGATGAGGTCACTCTTGACAAACTTCGAGTCAAATTGGTATGGAGAGTTGACTGGCCCACCAAATGGCATGTTCTCAATGTTACCTGCGAACCAGCTGGCAAGGATCATTCAGTTAAAGGAGGGTCGTACGACACTGGGCTCGAGGTTTCTAGGAGAGTATTTGATTGGCCTGGACCCGTCAAGGTGCCTTACGAATGGGTACGTATTGGCGGACGTGATATGAGCACCTCCGAGGGCATTGTTTTCACTCCCCGTGTCTGGCTATCAACTGCTCCACCAGAGCTCTACAGATATTTGCTATTGAAGACTGATCTTACTCGCGCAATCAATATTCAACCTGAGCGAATCCCTGATATGATTGATGAGTACGAAAGGTTTGAGCGCGTCTACTATGGTGTCGAAGATGCTGATGCGACCAGGCGCGAACTCGCACAACTGGTCTATCCTCTATGTCTGCCTGGGGACTTATCTCCGGAGTACATCCCGAAACTCCCGTTCAAGTTCGCGACTGTCATATCTCAGCTAACAGACATTCTCGGGCACAAAGTGACACTAGAAAAGTGCGAGCAAGCCTTGAAAAAACAGTACGGCTTGGAAGAAGTTCCTCAAGAAGCAAAGGCTCTCATTGCGCCTAGATTGGAACGCGCGCTGTACTGGGTTCGTGAGTATGGTTCTGAACGTGATAGGATAGAAATTGCGGAGGAAGTTCCTCAAGATGTCCTAAGCACATTGACTGACTCTGACAGAGAATTTCTGGCTAAAGTAGTGGAGCTATTACAGCAGGATGATCTGGACGAAGATAGTCTACAGTCTGCGATATTTGAAGCCGCCCGCGGAGTTGGAATAAAGGATCGACGGGCGTTTGTGGTGATATATCGCATTCTCATTTCTCGCAAGTCAGGACCACGTCTTGCTCCATTCATCACCACTCTGGGACGAGGATGGGTGGCCGATCGAATTGCGAGCGTTCTGTAGAGTGAAAATTCCACAACACGTTTATTAGCACACCAACTTTGCACGATTCCGGCTACCCATATGGATATGTGAATTTCATGTTAGGTAAACTCAGAGAACGCTATCAGAAAGCAATGACGCCCGTAGGAAGCGCATTGGCGCGTACTGGAATTACTCCAAACATGATCACCGCATTGACGCTGGTAGTCGCCTTCCTTAGTGCCTATTTCTTCTACTTAGGTGACCTTCTGCTGGGTCTTGCGCTAATGGTGCTCACAGTAGTTATGGACATGTTCGATGGTGCAGTAGCTCGTGCTGCGAACCTAATCTCACGATTTGGGGCAACATTTGACCATACGTTGGACCGTTATGCTGAGGCTCTGTTCATGCTGGGTCTTATGATGGGTGGATTCATTCCTTGGTTCTGGGGGTACTTCGCTCTATTCGGAATGTTGATGGCTAGCTTCACCCGCGCAAAAGCTGAATCTGTGGGTGGCATGAACGATTGCGCTGTAGGCATTGCCGAGCGCCAGGAAAAACTCATTATCACAGTGGCTGGGATTCTTCTACTTGCGGTTGATACAGTCGATGGCTGGATGGGTTATAGTTCCTCCATTCCCGTGTGGGCGCTTGACCTGTTTCTCTCCCTGCAGATTTGGAACATTCTCACAATTTGCATCGTTGTAGTAGGGATACTGTCACATTTTACAGTCGTTCAACGTCTCGCATACGCTCGCAAGGTCATCGGGGAGTTGGAGCACAGCAAATCCCCCGGTATTTGATGTCGTTGTTATTGGGAATTCGCAATGCAACGTATTTGACACACCGTATTTCCATAGTGCGGACTGGATTATCTCTGGGAATGCTGTAAATTTGGGGCGAACCTACAGGAGCGCACTAGGATAATAGTAGATCGACCACAAATGCATTAGCTTGCATGCCTGCTGAACAGTCATTCAGTTAAATCAAAGACCGTTCCCAACGTCCTTTCGAGAAAAGCTTTCGCCTCTCTCATTGCTTTACGTCCATTCTCTGTGATGGTGTAGTACTTTCTGGGGGTGTCATCGCCCTTCTGCGCCTCTATGAGACCATCCCTTACTGATCTGTAGATGATTGCATATCCGCTGACAGTAGCAGGAGAGAATGCAAATCTCTGAGTTATTAGATGTTTTATCTCGTATCCGTAGAGGGGTCTCTCCTGAAGGAGTCGAAGAATGTAAACCCAAAGCATCTCCTTTGTCAGCTTGTCTGTTAATCGCTTGATGGCCTTAGATTCCTCTTGTGAATGAATACTTTCTGGCATTATTCAGTCATCCTTTCAAACTCTGAAATTACAGCAGCTATGCAGTGGCTACTCAGATAACTAGCTGCTCCGAGCGACACACTCGGTATGTTGCAGTTATCAATGACTCGCTGTGTCCCTGAATCGAAACCTCTATGGTCTCCGACAATAAAACTGCTTTGTGATGCCCCGTCATTGCCAATACCTCTCGAGATGGACATGCCGCCCTCTTCTAGGACCCACAGCTGAGAACCTGCAGATGCTAGCAGCTCAGTGATGAAGTCGTGAAGAGATGAATGCTTGACAATGACATTATCAGACAAGTGGCCTTTCAGCGCATCTCTGATTATTGAGCCCCATTGAGGTTCCCCTTTAGCTTGATCTTTCCCCAAATGGCGAAATGTCAAGATGATTTCGTTTCCAATGACAGCTGTCAACTCTAGCTGAGACTTTGGCCATGTAGAAGGGCCCCAGTCGAAGCAAGCTGCAAGTACACGGCACAGAATATCTATCCGTTTTCCAGAGCCCGGCAGGTCTCTAAGTAGGAATTTCCCGTCAGTCGAAGACTGTGGCAAAACCTGTATGAACCTGAGCAATCCTGTGGGTTGCGTCATTTGGAGTACCAGCTAGGTGAGATTCCATTAGCCTTCTGTTGTAGGGTTACTTCGATAGACGGACATCTTGCAATTTTACCTAATAGCGTCGACGGCGCGGTACAGTCTTCCTCTCGCTGGCTTGTCGAATCTGAACTCTGCCAGTATGCACAGCACAGCTTACACAATAGTATTGCGTGATTTGCTTGGTCTGTATGAAGCTTCCTTGCTGTCTCAGTTCTCGCGCAAGTTGATAGTCTACAAGCGAAACCCGCTTAGTATGACGTTTCGCCTTGTCTACGGGGATCATACGTCCGCATTTCGAACACTGGACAGTTTTCGATTTACCGGAGCTGCCTTTCGAGCGCCCACCAGATTTTCTTTTTTTGGCCACTTCCACGTTCCACCGTAACTCGTTCTTGAGCCGCCCATGCCGGTTGACCTTAAAATCTTGTCCATGCCGTCGGAGTGTAGGACGCTGGAAATAAAGTTACATGAAGGGGGCTAGGGTTTCTAGGACTTTGTCAAACACTTGGTTGTTGGCGTCGACGAGCTCATCTTCTACTTCTCGAATAACTTGATCATCGAGTTTCTCTTTTCTCTTCCCCTGTAGCCCTTGGAGGCTTGTTTCAATGCAGGGGCCAAGAACTAGAGGATTATACCCTCCCTCAAGAACCCAGAATGATCCCTTTGCTCCAAGTGTACTTACAATCTCATTGACAGCATGTCCGAACTCCCAGAACGTCGAGCTGTCGACATTCATATTGCCAACAGGGTCGGCATAGTGTGGGTCGTAGCCTGCTGAAACAGCAATAACTTCGGGCTTGAAGGATTCAAGAACGGGTCGCACAACTCTCTCTATTGCCGTCTTGTAGGAAACGTCAGGAGACGCTTCAAGCAAGGGAATGTTGATGTTTGTACCTTTTCCTTTTCCGTAGCCAATCTCCTCGTAATGCCCCAATCCGAAGTTCTCGTAGTCATATTCGTGTAGCGAGATGTACTGGACTCCCGGGTGCGTGTAGAATATCTCGGATGTGCCATTTCCATGATGGGCGTCGAAATCCAGAATTGATACACGTTTGATACCGTGGCGTTTCATGATGTGTTTCACTGCGATTGCGACGTTGTTGAAGTAGCAGAGCCCCATTGGTGTTGACACACTTGCATGATGCCCCGGAGGTCTCACCAATGCGAATGCGTGTCTAGCTTCTTCTGACACCACAATCTCCGCTGCCTTCATAGAACCTCCAATCGCTATGAGGGCTGTTTCCAGAAGGTCCGGACTTGCATAGGCTCCCTCACCAAGCTCCCCGCTGCCCAAATCTGACATTAACCCAACAGTGTCAACGAGATATGCAGAATGAACGAGCAGGGCATCCTCTGGAGTCGCCTTGGGTGCTTTCACTCTACTCATTGTCTGGAGCATACCTCTCTCTGACAGATGTTTCTCAGCCATCTGAACTCTGATAGGACTATCAAAGGACTCAAGATGCGGCCTTGGAAAGGGCTGTCTATGAAGAATGGACTTCGGGTGAGAAATGAATGCAATCCCTGATGGCACGATTGGTCACTTAGTTTACTCAGTGCCTTGCTCCTTAAATCCTTGCCATTGTTCGAGCAAAACGTTTTCCACAGGAACCGCATACAGATAGAGCGTATTCAACACTCTAGCAGAAACTATTCCCCTGTCAGGACAGCGGGTGAGCCCATTTATGGGGTTCCGATCTACAATATTATCAGCAAGCGCAAAGGCATCTGTCCATCCCCTTCTCGCAATGGTCCACAGGAATCCATCTCTCTCAGATACTTCCTTGTGTGTTTTCCTAAACTCTCTCGCTCCCTCATTGAGTTCTGCTGGCGGCCCTTTTCGTTCATACGATTCTTCAGCAGCAGGACTCTCAATTAAGAAACCAATCGAGAATGTAGCATCTTCGAAGTACACTTCAGTCAAGATGTTTCCGAATCTTGATTCTCCAGTCCGTTCACGTTTCAATTGGGAAGAAACCTTCCGTGCTAGCCTGTATAGCTTATCTCTGAGAACAGTGTAATGCACAGACCCATCAGACGCAAACTCGTATGCCAAGGCATGGGGAACAAGCCAGTCAGGCAAAATGGTTGTGGGGATTGGTCTTTCCAGAAACGCACCCATTACCACTTCGTGCTTCTGTGCTTTTGCTTCGCTCCTCATCTCTTGAATTCTCTTCTTCAGCCATCTGTATGCTCGGGGTGAAAAACTAGAAGCCACGTTCCTTCCAACGTCAACAGGATCTATAACGAAGATGACGTCATCGCGAAAAGCTGGAATCTTCTTCAGTTGCTTCAGTGATCGACTCAGAGGGTCGTGGGGGGCTTGATCTAGGGCAGCCAATGCTTTCAATGCACTATCGAGTGAACCCGCGGCGACTACAAGAAGTTCCAGTGCGTACCCGGTGAAGCCCATTCTTCCCACTGCACACATGTCGCCATAAGCATGACTGGCACGCACAAATGATTTGAGAAGTCGCACATCCTCCCTCATCTTCTCTGTCAGGCAGTCGGCGATATAACATGAGTGATGAACAGTCCTGTCCACGGCTGTTATGGGTCCTTTTGACATGATTTCGGCTTGGGAAATATCGAAACAGCATAATATGTCGATGTCAAGTCCATCCATCTTCAACGATAGGTATGGATGTTGTGAGAAGGTTTTCTGCACATCGTGAACTTTCAAATCTTGAACTGTTGGAATAAACCACTTTTCCACAATCTCGTCAAGCGTTACATCAAGTGCCCGGTGCCGCTCAGTCGCTGGGAGTGACAGGATTTCCGAGTAATCATCTGGTCTGAGCCCTACAAATAGATCGATGTCAGCTGCATCTTTCAATTGTGTTTGTTTCTTGCCTGTGGAGCCTTGAGCTTCAATGAACGAGTAGATTCGCCCTTGGACCCTTGCTTGTTGTTCGAGTGCGTGAGTGAGATTCTTGATGATTTCCTGTTGAGCAAGGATTTCGCTCTTGGAGGGCGTTATCGTCGCCAATATCCTCGTTCTGTTCTCGTCACACAGAATGTTTCCCAACGCAAAGACCTGACTGCAATTGGGATGTGGTTGCTAAGAATGTTACCTCTAATTCCCTATGCATCATCTTGCATGAATTCGAATCTATGCAATCACACCTTCCCTAGATTTAAAGCCACGCTCCTGCTTTCCTAGTTCAATAGTTGGTGAACCACACGATGGCTAGTCTAGTGCCAATCGCGATTACAATTCTACGGTGTGCTGATCAATATCTGTTCATTAAGCGTCGCAAGCCGCCGTACGAAAATCTATGGAGCATGGTCGGTGGGAAAGTGAATCTCGGGGAGCATATACATGATGCCGCAGTACGAGAGGTCATGGAAGAAACCGGCGCAACAGGAGTTCGGAACTATGAATCTCGTGGAATGGTTTCGGAACGTCTGCTTACGTCGAATCAGGAGCTCTCCGCTCACTTTCTGATTTTCGTTGGTTATGCCGAAATTGATGACTTCAAAAACAGCCATCGAGAGGGTGATTTGAAGCTCTTCACATTGGATGAGGTTCTTGGGAAGGATGCAGATTTCCTTCCATCTGATTGGCATATGTTCCAAAGCTTCAATGTCGCAGCTGGTTGGTCCGGAATGTACGAAGCAGAGCTCTTGCATGACGGAACCCGATATCACCTCAACTATTACAGGAAGGCAGATGCGTGATTCTGGGTGAGATGGAAATAACACCTCTGGCAGCAGAGAGTATGGGCGTACGTTCCTTATGCATCCAAGTTAAAACTCCGGATCTCTCCATTGTTCTTGACCCGTCGGCAGCACTCTCCAAGAGGTATCGACTTGAGCCACACCCATTAGAGTATGAACTTCTTCTGAAATCCCTGGAGTCAATCTTTGTATCAGCTAAGAAAGCAGACATACTTTCTATATCACACTATCATTATGACCACGTACGACCGGGATTCACCGACTTCATGCATACGTTCGGTTCCCGGGAAGAGCGTCAACGCATGTTCGAGGGGAAGACAGTTCTTGCGAAAGACGCCAGATCATACATCAATCGCTCTCAGAAGCGCAGAGCACACTCCTTCCAAAACGACTTGGATGGAATAGTAGGGGAGATTCGATGGGCTGATGGCCAATCTTGGAATTTTGGTGACACTCTAGTCACGTATTCTCAACCACTGCCGCACGGTCCAGAATCAACCTTCCTTGGTTATGTTATTGCCACGGTAATTAGCCACGGCGGGAAAAAAGTCCTGTTTGCGCCGGATGTTCAAGGTCCAGTTGCTCAACAGGCGTTTGAGTATTGCATATCTTCTCGTGCAGACCTTGCCATAATCGGAGGTCCCCCCATCTATCTCAGTCAATTTGAGGAGGCGGACAAAGCCTCCGCGCTTTCAGCCATAACCGAGCTCGCGTCGCAAATCCCTACACTTGTGGTGGACCATCACTTGTTGAGGTCTCTACATTGGGAGTCTTGGCTATCACCAGCCATAGATGTTGCTTCAAAGGTTGGCAACAATCTCATCACCATGGCACAGCTGGCTGGTCTTGAGAACCAATTACTTGAGGCGAAGCGCGAAAAACTCTACGTGGAGTATCCCCCGAATGAAGCATTCATGAACTGGACCAATGCAACTGAGGAGTTCAAGCGGAAGAATAAGCCTCCCTTGTCACTCGACCTGAGCTGATTTGGGGCCTCCACAATGAGCGAGGACATCATAGATTTGTTTTAGGGTGATTATTGACCTGAAATCTATGAGATGAAACACCATACGGACAGATGAGTTAGCTGGTGTAAAAAGTGACGGGATCTAATGAAAGCAGATCAACTCCTGACATAGCCGGAAGAACTCGAAGGGTTCTCGAGCAGTTTAGGAAAGCATCTAAACAAGCAGAAGCATGCCTTGCTACGGAAGACTATCAGCAGGCAATGGCTCTGTTCTTTGAAGCAAGCCAGTCTGCCGATGAGATGCATGAACGCTTTCTCTCACTAATGATGAAGACGGCACCAACCGCTGCTCACCGTTCGTTGGTGCTAGAGGTACTCGGCTGGCGTCTGAGGTATTTCACCGCACAGTACGACTACCACCTCGCGGTAGCTCAGACCTTGCAAGGCCTGCCTCGGGAAGAGTGGGTCGCCAGATTGGAAACAATACTCGTGCTATCGCAAAGTCTGGTTGGCAGTCTTCTTCCCATACTGAAAGAGGTCAAAGAACCAAACATCCGACGAAGGATTGAAGAATTGCTGTCTGACTGGGTGATCGGGGTCGAGCGTCTTGTTTCTTATCTCAAGACTTGGAACATGGCCAGTGCGCAGGCATCCAGAGTGCTTGAGTGGGCCTACGATAATGGACTTGCAGTACCATTCGGCGTTCAGCAGTAGATACTCGCGAAGAGAATTCAACTACTCCTTCTTCTGCGCCATTCCTTCTACGAATGCACTGGCTATTTCTGTGTCCGCAAGCTGAAGATGGCTATCCACGTACACAATTAGGTAGTGGTCATCGTGCTTGATGATTATTGCGGCAGGGAATCGCTTCACTTCTTTCATTGCAGCTTCTGGGATTTTCCAGTAAATTGTCTGCTTGCAGACTGGACATTGTAGCCATTTCATCCCTTGACCCATCAGCGACACCTATGTTTCATAGAGGGTGAACTAAGCATGCGTCAGCAATCGTCCTAAAAAGAATTTCTCAGAGCATTAAGATGGAAGAATATCGGTTTGAGGTCATTCATTCATCCGTGTCGATGTCCCACGCTCCCGGATCCTTAAGGTCTCTACTAAGAATAGGGCCTTGCCTCAACTCGAGAGCCTCCATATCATACCTGTCCGCGTCAATGACTAGCTCTTTCGATTCACTATCAAAGTAGGCTGGAATAAGACCCTCTTCAACACCTTTTCTGACAAGTTTCTCCACTTTGGTGTTTTCTAAGCCTGTGCTCTCGACTAGACTGACAATCGTCAGTGCAGCTTCGGACTCTAGTGAGGTTCTAACAAAACCAGCAAAAACTAGTTCAAAGATTTTGCGCACCTCACGGATTTTATCCCGGTCATGGATTTCCACTATCGTAGACTCGATGTATCGGTCTGCCTCTCCAAACTGATACTCGCTCAGCATCAGTGCGAGATTGATAAGTTCCTTTACTTGGCCCCTTGTAGTTTCCACTGCCGCATGAATCAACTGTTTTGCCATCTCAAGGTCGCCGCCGGTTATTGCACAGAATGCGCCCACAACGAAGTGCTTAGGATCCTTTTCCTCCTCAGCGGCCATTATGTGGGCTTCTGCAGCTATTTGACAGTCTATCTCGAACTTCTCATGTTCCCCCTGCTTAATCCACGATGATCCTGCATTCATCAACAGACTTGCAGCCCTTGAGTACTGTTGCGACAGCATTGCATGTTCATACGCGCGCTCATAGCAACCTGCGGCCTTTGCGAAGGATTCCCATCGTTGCCAGCATTTCGCTGAGCGAGCGAAGAGCTCTGTTGCCTCTTCGTTGCTACCTCTGCTTGCCTTCTCTTCAGCCTCTTGCTGTGCAGCTAGGCAATCAGAGGACTCCATATCTGTAAATCTCCTAGGACTTAGCGTGAACTCTCTGAAACCGCTTCTAAAGCTTTGTTCGGCGTCCGATGGACCGCTCGAGTGTTTCCTTCAAAGATTTCTATCTATCCGAAATTATGGCGCCGTCTTTCATCTTGAGGATTCGCTTGGCGTACTTTGTGAGGGCATCATTATGTGTTACGAGAACCACAGTCATCTTCTTCTCTCTGTTTAGCTGGGCGATTATCTTCAATATGGCGTCGCCTGTTTTTGAATCAACATTTCCTGTTGGCTCATCGCAGAAAAGAATCGGCGGTCTATTGACGAGGGCTCTTGCAATGGCTATGCGTTGCTGTTCACCACCGCTCATCTGTCGCGGGAAGTGATCGCGTCGCTCTAGCATGTCAACTTCGCGCAGCACTTCAAGCGCCATCTCTTCCTGTCTTTCCTTCCTGATTTCTTCATTCGGCCACAAAACTGACTGAACATTCTCGAAGGCTGTAAGATCCTCAATAAGCAAAAATGCTTGGAATACGAAGCCTATCTTCTGCGCTCTCACCTTCGGGAGATCACGTTCACTGATTAGAGTAACATCAACGCTGTCTACCAGAACTCGACCAGATGTTGGTGCTTCCAAACCTGACATCACATGAAGCAGAGTGGACTTCCCACAGCCAGAGGGGCCAACCACCGCGATAAACTCCCCCGGTTGAATTTCGATATTGATATTCTTCAGGGCGGCGACGGTGTTCTTACCCTTCCCGTATTCCTTATGCACGCCCTCAACTTGGATTATCGGATTCGCCATCTCTATTCCTCCCTAAGTGCTCTCATTGGTGGTATTCTTGTGGCTCGAAACTGAGCAAGCAGCAAACCTGGAATTTGAAGAACTACAATCCAAAGCAGAGTCGTTATCAGCAGTCCAGCATCTATCACTATTGCACTGTGGAGGCTGGAGAGCAGTTCGGAACCCAATCCACCCAGGTATGCTGTAAGCCCAATTATCTCAACACTCAGCTGGAACAGAATTAGAAAGGCTGATAGTGATACAAGGACCACCTCACCAACCAGAAGCAGCATGACATTGCTGTTGTCCCAACCTATACATTTGAAGATGGATATGTCCCGACGCCTGAACTGGGAGATTAAAATAGCGTAGAATGTGCCGACAACAAGTGCCATGCCAAGGTACAGATACCATGATGGAGTTTCCAATCCTCTAGCAACGGTAACGAATAGGAATGCATACACCACAATGAATGACAACACACGTTTCTTGGATCTAAACGCGAACTTGAAGCTCTTAAGGAGAATCTTGAAATTCAATTAATTCTGGCCTCCCAATTATGGCACGACTTTAACTTTGAATCATCTGGTTCCCTAATGTGTGTTGTGGGGATAAAGATTGCAAAGCGATGAACTTACCTCAGCTCGCGGCGCTTTCCAGTTACTCGGCGTTAATATCTACACTGTCTACGAGCGGCATTCCATCATTCCAGAGTTCTCTCCTCAGCAGGTCTCGGACTGCTACTCTTATCGCCTCGCTACGCGATGGGTACATTCCAATCTCTACAAGCTTATCGAGGCCTTTGACATAGATGTCGCTCATCTTCACTGTGATTAGGCGCATAGTGCGTGCCCCCATTCTTTCATCCATTGTGAGCGTGATATAACTCCTTCTCGCTCGTGAGATATTTGGGCTCCTAACGCGCCAATCCTTGGCTGAATTTTATTCTTTCCTCAGGAGGGTTCAGTCCGACAAAGCCTAAATAGAGTCTAAGCGAGTTCAATAATGCATCGGATGTTTGGAGGCTGTTGTTCTTGCAGCACTCATAAGATATTCCACGCATTTGATAGCGAACAATGTAGGGTTGAGGTATGCAATCGTCAGGCGAAGTAATGTTTATGCGCAAGGTGGTCTTGATTGGCGCTGGGGGCAGCGGCAAGACTGCACTGGTCAACCGTTTCCTGACACACAAGTTCACCGAGCAGTACATCGTGACGATTGGCAGCCAGTTCGCTGTCAAAACTGTAACCGTAGAGAGCACTACTGGGAACCTCGTGAATGTGAAGCTTCTTGTTTGGGATCTGGCAGGTCAACAGCGATTCGACTTCATCAGAAGCAGTTACTACAAGGGCTCGAAGGGAGCACTGCTTGTCTTTGACACAACCCGGAAGAACACCTTCCTAGACCTTTCAAAATGGATTGAAGAAACTGAGAGTTCCTTGGGTCACAGGATTCCGATTATCTTGCTTGCGAATAAGGTGGATCTTGTCGAAGAACGAGTGATTTCAACTGAGATGTGCGAGCAGTTTGTGGAAGAAAATGGCCTCAATGGATATCTTGAAACAAGTGCATTGAGCGGGCTAAACGTTGAGGCGGCCTTCCGTCTGCTTGCCGCGGCAAGCCTTACATAGCAATTAACACTGACGCCCTGACCGCTATATATAATTGCTAATTATGTGTCCTGAGTTTCATTCAAAGCAGCTGAAGTGAAGCTTGTGACAGATTTCAAACTTGACATTAAATTTCTCGAACAATTGTGCAATGCCTTCGGCCCAAGTGGTCACGAACACGAGGCTCAGAAAATCGCCCATGAATACGGCAAGAAGTATGCAGACGAGATCCTCTATGATCGCCTTGGCTCTGTTGTGTTTCGCAGGGGTGACTCAGGCCCCAAGATTATGCTTGCAGGACACATTGATGAAATCGGTTTTGTCATCACCCACATCGAAAAAACGGGGTTCCTACGTTTCCATCAACTTGGTGGATGGTGGGACCAAGTTCTGTTGGGACATCAAGTAGTCATCAAACCCTCTGAAAGTGACAAGAAAGTCTTTGGCGTTATTGGTGCTCCGCCGCCGCATGTGCTGACTCCCGCGAATCGCAAGAAAGTTGTAACCAAGGACAAGATGTTCATTGATATTGGCTGCTCCTCCGCCAAGGATGTGGAGGAGATGGGGATTCGAATTGGAGACTCCGCTGTTCCGCATGCCGTCTTTAGGGCCGAGAAGCGAACTCGCAAAGAGAAGAAGGATGAAGATGACAAGGATGCCAAGGAGGAAACCCGCGAGGTGACTATTGCGGTCGCAAAGGCATTCGACGATCGGATTGGAGTATTTATTGCGTTGGAAGTCTTACGACGACTTTACGAAGGTAAGATTTCGCATCCTAACACGGTATATTGCGTATCCACGACCCAAGAGGAAGTGGGTCTGAGAGGTGCTCGTACTGCCGCTCAGATGCTTCAGCCTGACATTGGCTTTGCCCTCGATGTAGACATTTCAGGCGATGTCCCGGGTATTGAGGGTCTGGTTCAGAAGATGGGCAACGGCGTGTCTATTTCTGCAGGAGATGGTTCCATGATACCAAACCCGCGATTCCGCAAGTTCGTCCTAGATATCGCAAAGGAGAAGGATCTTAGATATCAGCCCGCATTCTTGAAATTCGGTGGCACTGACGCAGGCGCAATCCATCTTACAGGCATGGGCGCTCCCTCTCTTTTCATAGGGATCCCAACTCGTCATATTCACTCCCATCACGGCATGCTAGACATGTCCGATGTTGAGAATGCAGTTGAACTGCTTGTCGAAGTGATTAAGAGACTGGACAAAGCAACTGTGGCAGGCTTCACAAAGCTCTAGATTTCACTAGTTCTAGAAAGAAGATGCTGAGGGGTGGTAGGGGTTTTCCCTAGCGCTCCCTCTTACCGTCTATGAATTCATCTACACGGTCTCTGGCTTCGAAGTCATCGATTTGATAGCGTGGGTGTTTGAAGCTGTAGCTGCTGATGCTGGACAGCTCTCCGCCGACGCCTCGGTCTAATGCAAGCTTTATCGCCCTGATGACGTCAATGATAACTCCTGCACTGTTTGGCGAGTCTTGTACTGACAGCTTCAGATTTAGATCAAGTGGCAGGTTTCCGAATGCCTTGGATCGCATGGAGATATAGCACACCTTGTTGTCTTCGAGGAATGGGACATAATCGCTGGGACCAATCTTAGTTGGCAGCTCGTAATCAACACAGCTCGTTACTGCCTGGGTTTTGCTCACTCGCTTAGACTTCAATCTATTCTCGACTTGCATGTTCTCAAAGTCGGTGTTGCCGCCGATGTTCAATTGGTACGTATTCTGAAGAATCAGACCTCGTTTGTCAAAGAGTTGAGCAAGCACGCGGTGGAGAATAGTTGCTCCTAGCTGGCTCTTGATATCATCTCCCGCGCAAGGTAGGCCTTTCTCTTTGAAACCCTTGGCAATGGGGTCGTTAGGATCCGATACAATGAACTCGGGAATTGCGTTGATGAAACCAATGCCTGCGTCGAGAGCAGCCTGTGCGTATATTCTCGAACCCTTCTCACTGCCTACTGGGAGGTAGGAAACAAGGACATCAGCCTTTGCCTTCCTCAGTTCTTCTGTCACATCAACAGGTTCTAGGTCATGCGAGAAGAATGACTCCTTCATGTGAGGTGCTACGCCGTCAGAAACCGGTCCTGGCAGAACTTTCACTCCTATTTTGGGTACATCAGGAGCGAACTTCAAGCAGCAGTTTGGCTCAACCCAAATCGCGTCGGCAATATCGAGTCCGATCTTCTTCCTGTTAGCCTCGAACACTGCCACGAACTTCAGGTCCTTGGGGAAATATCCTCCAAAATCAACATGCATTAAGCCTGGTACTTCTTCAGATGCCTTTGCGTTCCTATAATAGTGAACTCCTTGCACTAGAGCTGAGGCGCAGTTACCAAGCCCTGCAATCGCTACACGAATGTCACCCATGAAATCATCACCTTGCACGAGGTATTCTTTGCTCATAGAATAGTAATCGTTTTTAACTCTATCGAGTTGTGACAAAGCCAAATTCGAACTTAGCTCGCTATTTCTCCTCTTTCTTCTTGGAAGCGGTGTTCACGTAATCTGAATAGAGCAGCTTCTTGGCTGAAGCTACTGTCTTTGGTCCTATGCCGGGCACTTCTGCCCATTCATCTGTACGAGTTAGGATTTCCATGGGTGAGCCAAAGCGATGCAAGAGGCTTCTTGCTCTTACAACATTGACACTTGGGAATCCTGCGACAAAGAATTCCTGCTCATCCGCAATACTCTCTAAACCCTTGCGCGTCCGAATCACTGGGAGCCTTTGGCCTTTACCCTTCTTTTTCTTCTCCCCGCCTTCAAGAATGCCAAAGAGAAGTCCCGCGGAGTGGAGTGCATTGAAGCCTTTGATTATCGTGATACCCCTCTCTTGAACACTCTCAATCAAAGCATCAAGAGAGCTCGGATGAATATAGCTAGCCCGCTCTAGCGTAACGAAGTAACCCTTATTCTTCGTCTTCTTGCTGGAGAACGGGATGTAAACGCACCTCTTCATGGGGTCTCGTCTGATTGACAGGATATTCTCTATCAAAAGGTAGGGTTTCTCGTATTGAAGCAATGCATCCATCTGCTTGGTCAGACGAGGGACCCCAGAACTGCTGCCCTTCAATGTGTTCACTAAATCACTCACAGTCTTGCGTTCTATTGCTATCCCATCTGTCCCAAGAATATCTCCGATTGGTATCTTTTCAACTGTGTAGGTAATCTGCTCCTTGTCAAGCATGGACATCAAATGCTTGACTGCATTCATGCGTTTACCACCGGTTTCGTGGATGTCAATGACAATCTCTGGAACATTGCCGAATAGATCCGACTGCATTCTTACTCCTCATCAAAGAGAGTCATCACAGCCGCCATTGAAACCTCTCTGGCCAAATTACCGTCCTCTGCTGACCCAACAACAATCACATCATCTTCCTCCGGTCGGAGGCTTTCCAATATGAGAATTGTTTCTTTCTCGTAAGTAGAGAGCACATTGAAGTTGTCCGGCGGCATTACTAGTAGACCACTTCTCTGAATCAATGTTGTTGCACCCGCCTTGCCATATCCTCCCTGAATAATTGCTTCGTCCCGCTGTCTAATCCCGTCGGTGATCATAGCTGCTTTCCCCTTCACCAAGTTTGCGAAAGCTTGACTGTGAACAATCAACGGTGCTATGTCTAGAAAGAGTCCGATAGGCACATCGCTTGAGAACGCCTTGAAGAGGGCATCTCCTGCGGCGGTCAGTCTTTGTCCCTGCTTACCATCGGCAGCAATGTAGTTTGACTCTGCTAAGCGCTTCAGAAGTGTCCTGGCACTGCCTTCACCAATTGATAGGTTCTCACAAAGTTCGTAGCGTCCTAGTGGTTGCGCTCTGCCAATCATCATGAGTGCAACGGCTGCATGATAGGGTTTGAACACAGGCGGCACACGGCCATCTGCAGGTTCGGCAAGATGAACAAACGCTCTCTTCCATGTCACCCTAATCAACGTCCATCTATTCCTCTGATGCCCTGCTTTTTATTCTTCGCTAATTTCCAAAATGAGTTCTGCTTGTTCATCCCAGATAGCGGACTGAAAATGCGTCTTCAGGATGGAATTGAGCCCTGGTGCGACAGCTACAAACCACGCGGCATTGGACCAAACATGGATAATCATGAAGGGAAGTCCCGTTGCAAGTGCAACCAAGTAAGGAACCCCAAATGCCCACGAATAGCCTAGGGTTGTGATTAGGTCAAAAAACAACGTAGTGAAAGCCCCTACTGCTGCAAGTTCATAATATCGGCTGTTACTTCTCTCGGAGGCTCGGCCCCCCATCATTGCTCCTACCATTACCATGAAGAGCCAACCTATGACTTGAGCAAGCCAGATCTGAGGTATGAAGGGACCCCATGGATTGAATGATGCGTAGATGATGGACATCAGGAGCACGCAAGCGACTCCCATCGGGAAGCCGAAGACGAAAGCAGTTGTAAATAGGATGGTCGAACCCAGCTCAACATTCGGAATAGCGGCAAGCGAATAGTTGCCTACCAATGCCAAAGCAGTCATAATACTGGTGATGGAAACCCTTCGACTCAGTTTCATCGAATGCCTTGCACGAAGGGCTTTCATCTAGTAGGCCTCACGTATTGTGTTCTATCTGCGCTTGACGACAACTATCACAATCACCACGATTGCGATTACACTCAAACCTCCCACAATCAACAGCATGTCTGGTCCCGGTGTGATGATGGACTGAAGCTCTAGTACGAGTATGTACTCGTTCACGAATGTAACGCTTGTGTTCGCTCGGACGAGAACCCCAGTCAACGTGTCGTAAGCAAGATACGTTCTTTGTGGCTCCCCAAAGCCCGACGGGTCTTGCTCATAGTCAAACACTATGCAGTCGTAAGAGGCTCCTCCGACAACAACTGGTTCATACGACGATTCCATGGTCCCATTCAGGTAGTTGCCCTGCACCCTTTCTGCTGAAGCATATGCGGTGACATTGAGATCATCAAGATTATCCTGACCAATTGCAACAACCAGCCCTGGGAAGAACGGAGTCAACCCCCAGACTCCGAGAACTAATTCTCTGGCCACATCTGTATTGTTAGCTTCGATGGTGAAGTTTCCAATCGTCAGGTCTCCGGTGATATATTCGTCCAACGTTGTTATCGTGAAGGACATAATGCTTGCGCTCTCAGCGAGCCAAGCGCCTTCACCGGTCCAACCCCATTGCACAGCTAGCTCAGGGACTTCTACCATTCTCCAATTGACAATGGTATTTCCCTGCGGACTGGGAACAAGCGGTTGATAGTAGTCATCCGAGCTTGCCACAATGCTGGCAGTCAGAAAGCACAGTGTAAGGAACGCAATTAGCAGACCTCTCATTCGCATTTCATTTATCACTCCTTTACCTTCCTAGTTGAAAGGAAGAACAAGAAACCAAGACCAATGACTGCAAGAACAATAGCTCCTCCAATGATTGTGTAGTCAGTGGGTTGGTCTGTGGGCTCCATTTCAGGAGGAATACGCCTCCAAGAAATAGCGTCACCATCCTGAACCTGGTACTTGTTTGCGGCAACGGGTCCCAACTCATCGTTCACCCAATACTGCCACCATAGACCTGCAGATTTGTTGTTGGATGTGCCGGCGATTGATGTCACAAACACGAGGTCGCCATACCAGACCACTTCAACCTCAGTGACCGATTCGGTCACATTCAGAACGTTTGTGCCCTCAACATCATGGAAATCTAAAACCGTTCCATTGCCAAAATCCAACTGCAGCGACAGATCCGTAGCAGCAATCTCGTGGGAGAATTCTCCTGCGAATGCTCCAGCGGGCTGACTGATTAGCACTGCAATTAGAAGTGTCGGAATCAGTTTGGCCGCAAGTACATTCATCAACTCCTAGGATAGGTTAACCTATCCTATCAAAATTGAGCGGCTATAAAAGAATTCCCCTCAACTGGATATCATACCATTTCGTACCGAAGCATCTAATACAACCACATGATGGCTGCTCAATGACTCTTCTAAAGGGGAGAATCTTACCTGTGAATAGCAAACGACATGATGAGCATCCCGGCTTTCTTTTCGTTCTGGAAGGAATTGATGGAGCTGGCAAGACTGCTGTGGTTGAATCGCTCGTTGAGCGCCTCAGTCGAAACTATGATGTTGTGCGACTCCGGGAGCCCACCAATGAGAGCCAGTGGGGACTGGAGATTCGGGAACGATCGCCAAAGGGTGAGCTCGCGCCAGACGAGGAGCTGAATCTATTCCATCTTGACAGACAATGGCATGTTGAGAATAGGATTCATCCCGCGCTTGAAGCTGGCAAACTTGTGCTAATGGACCGATACTTTTTCGCTTCAGGTGCATACCAGAGTGTCAGTACTGGCATTCCGTGGAAGGAGATCCTTCACAGGAACCGCGTGGAGATTGGCGCACCAGAACCCAATATCATCTTCATATTGGATGTGTCTGTTGAAGTTGGTCTTGAAAGGGCTCTTCAACGAAATGGAACGAAGAATGAACAATTTGAACAGGTCGACCGTCTCATCAAGGTTCGTGAGGCATACCTTGCCATGACTCAGGAAGATAATGGCGTGTACGTAGTCGTGGATGCCACAAAAACGCTAGAAGAAGTAACATCAGAAGTGTACAGTGAGATTGTTCTATATGTACAAAGTCGAAAATAGCATGTATTACGAGCATATTACTAAATGACTTCTACTCGTTTGTTTTCTGTTGCATTGCGAAGTGACTAGTGACAAGCTTTTTTAGTCAAGCACTCGAAAACGATATCGGACCACTCCAAAACGGCCAGCCGCTTAGGGACCGGAGAAAACGACCATGCCAGTAGCGATGTTGCTTATAGATTGGGACTCGAAAATCGGGGCTGTCCTCAAGGCGAAAGTCCCAGGAGATTTCGCTGATTATTACCGCGAAGATCTCAATACGGAGATCATGCGCATCTTCACATCACACGCCATGGGCGATGCCACAGCAGGATTCGCCTCCTTGAGCATTCGAATCGGGGGCGAGGAATACAATGTCGCATCTTACTACACTGGACTTGTGAGGGAGGAAGAGCAGTATTGCATTTCTTTGCTGCTTACCCCCGGTGAGGACCCCAAGGTCTACGAGGCAGCAATCACCTCTATCGTGTCTCCAATCACTAACGCTGTAGTATCAATGACTGATGCTGAACTACAGGTTGAACTTGACAGCACATACCGCAGAATAATTAGGCTCGCTGGAATGACTGATGAGTCTCGTCTTGCTCGTCTCTTTTCTGATGAGGTTTCTCGTGCGGTGTTCCCGAAGCTTTGGAAGGGCGGCATATCCAAAGAGAATCTCGAGGAGTGGCTTAAGATGGTCACAGGTCTCCCCAGCGTAAGCGTGGATTCTATCATCGCACCCTTCGAGGAACTAGGTCTTGTGAAGACAGAATGGGTGGATGAGATAGGACGAACCTGCATTTTCTTGGTGAAGGATTTGGAAATCTTTCGTGCACCTCCACTAACTGCCATGGATGCAGCGAGTTCAGTTCTCGACCCGGAGCTAGCTGCTGAATACAGGAGTGAAGTGCTTGAGTTCCTCACGGAGTGGCAAAAGACTCCTGATGACACTGTCGCGGTTTCAAATATACTAGCGGATCCCGATTGTTACGATACACTAACTCTTCTTAGACGCCATCCTGTGAACATCTCCGAGCTTGAAGCAACTCTAGGCATCCCTCCAAAGGAGTTGAAGCAAGCCTCTCAGACATTGAAGAAGTATCGAGTTGTTTCAGAGAAGAGGAGGAAAGGACCATCAGGAGAATATGACAAGTGGCTTTTCCTTTTGAATGACATACGAGTCAGGCTGTTCTTCCCTGAATACTTCCTACAGACTCTGATTGTGAATCTTGAGCAGAACCCTGACGATGACGCGCAACGTGAGATGGTGCATCATCACCTACGGCTTTTGAGGGACAACTTCCCAAGGTAGGTTCTCACGTCCGAATCGCAATGCTTCAGTAGCTATCCCATTGATACTATGGACTGATTCCAGCTTGTAGCGGCGTCGCAATAGCGTCCCCACGATTGGCCCAGTTTCTAATCCATCTAACAGTGAAATTTCCCGACAGAACGGTGCTATTCACCCTCTTCATGCAATAGCGATTCATGAATCGCTGCTCCATATTTTAAAAACAAGAAAGACTCATATGCTATTCTACTGTGATGGTCATTTGCCCGAAATCTGGGTACACGGTTCCCCCCGTCATTGAACTCGCATTCGCAATGCATGGTCCCAAACGAGTTCTAGCAAATGGTCCCCATTTGATTGGTCCCTTGCGAAGGGCCAATACTTGCGCATTTCCGTGTCCTAGGTGGAACGGCTCCACGGATGCAGAGGGTCTTGCTTCTAAAGCGGCTTCGGCCCAGCAGTCCTCTGCTTCCAAATTCTGCCTTTTGATTGTTTCATTCTCCTGAGATACATGTCTTCACATCAACAAGCTGAGTGAATATGGGCCCTAGATATCTCATAATTGGTTGAAACAATTGCACCCAACTAGGAATATACAGAGTCCTAGGTATTATCCAACGAAGCGCGATAATACAGCCAATGTGGTTCTGGATTCAACCGTGAAAGGTTTAATTGCCATATTGGTTGAGCTAAATGGAAAATAGAGTCATATCCTCTGCTCGCTTAAGCTGGTGAAGATCGACAATGATTCACAACACTCTACTGGTCCGGATTTCGACAAAAGAGGTACTTGCATCGACGCAGTACTGGCCAGTGGAGGTGCCTGAAGAAAAACTGATGGAGTACCTATCCACGAGAGAGGAGCTTAAGACAACGCATGGTGCCGATGTTTCAGACATGCCCCTGATAGTCGGGGACATGAAATTTATGGCGGATGATTGGCTCGAAGACGCGCTTCTGATTTTCGTGACAGACAAGGGAGAAGATGAACGCAATATCGCTGACAAGCTCGAAACGGCGGCGAAAGCTCTCAGAAGGAAGCTCAAGAAGGATGGTCTCCAAGCAGTCATTGATTCCTACGAGCAAATAATAGAACCCTGCATCATTACCCGGCTGAAGATTGCGTTGGTCGGGGAAGGAGGTACTGGCAAGACCACAACATTGAACCTCCTCCTCGGAGAAACTCCCCCCTTGCAGTATGTGCCCACCATCGCGCTCAATCTTGAAACAGTTGAGAATATTAGATTTGGAAATTACTCGCTGGTTTTATGGGACTTTGCAGGTCAAGAGAGATTTCGGACTCTCTGGCGTTTCTACTTCCATGGTGCAGACGTAATTTTTCTGGTTTGCGACTCAAGTCTGCGCAACGTTATCATAAGCAGAGATATTCTCAAGCTGATAAGACGAGATGCCCCCAAAGTTCCCGTGTTTGCTCTGGCCAACAAACAGGATCTACCGAATGCAATGAGACCTGAGGTTGTGCAGAAAATCCTCGGAGTCCCAACGTATCCCATGGTAGCCATTGACGAGAACCGCCGGGATGAAATGCTTAGCATTCTGATGACAGCGGCAGCTCAATATATCGGCGTAGTTCTCCCTGACATGCCCGCATCCGAACTTCTACAATTTACTGAAACCGCTGAGGCAAAGGTAATCGAGGCATACGCAGAAGAAGAGGAGTATGAGGAGGTCATAGAAGAGGTCTTCGTTGATGAAGCGGGTAAAATCATAGAGGACATTAGCGATTATGAGATCATTGAAGATGTCGGGGAGTCTGTGGATTTGCCTGCTGAGGCTGATGCAACAGCGGATGCATTCGAGATTGTTACAGAGTCGGTGAGCGCACCTGAGGAGCTGGAAGAAGTTTCCGTTGTGACAGAGCCTGAAGATGCAGTCGCCGCTGAATCAGAGTCTGAGCCATCTGAAACGCCTATCGCCTTTGAGGTTGATGTGGCTACAGCTGAGACAGCAAGTGCAGTTGAGGACAGTTCTGTTGATGTTGAGATTCTTTCCGAACCTCCGACGACTGATGAGCAAGAAACAACCACCCTGAAGATTGCAAAGGATTTTCTCTCCGATGTGCTTGATGCGGATGATATAATCGCCGCCGAGCTGGACAAGGCAACCATCGAGGATGTGGATGGAGCTCTTGAAGCACTATCATCCGACGAAGTTATCCCCGTCGAAGGTGAGAATGATGCTCCCGAGAGTGTCGAGATATCCATTGTGGAAGAGCTTGATCAGATACTTGGCTATCTTGATACGGACGCGGAATATGCAGATGATATCTCAAGGGCTGAAGGAGCTGAGGATTTTGATAATGACGCGATAAAGGAGCTCTGGGCCGCCTACAGCGAAACTGAGAAGACGATATCTAGAGCTATTGGCAAGCGAAAGGCGGGCGAGGATGCTGAGCCCCCAGATGGTGATGCCATCCATGAGATGGACGAGATCCTTGCGAGCATGGATGAAACGGACACAAAGGATTCTGAATGATTAAATTCTGTCCACTTAGGAAGACTGATTTATTGGTTAGGTTCCAATGAGGGAAAGGGATTCTCTTTGAAACTATCTGAAGTAGAAGCTGGCAATAACGTTACTGAGCTTACTGTTCGTGTGCTTTCTGTGGCTCCGCCACGAATCATAACAACCCGCGGTGGCCGCAAGACTCAACTGACAGAGGTTCTCGTCGCGGATGAACCTGGAGCAACTGTAATCCTGTCACTGTGGGGTTTTGGTGAGGGCTCTGACTTGTCCGCTGGGAAAGTGATTAAGATAACAGACGGTTGGGCTAAGGAGTGGAGGGGTAAGGTGCAACTGTCTCTTGGACGCTCTGGCCATTACGAAGAGATTCCTGATGACGAATCAATCGCCCCCATTACTGAACTCGTTAAGGACGTTACAGCAAACTAGGTTCATTCCTTCAGTTCTCTGCATGGTGACTAGAATGGTTCAGGTATACCTCTCCGGGCCAATTATCAACTCTGAGCTACGAATGGATGACTTCTATCACCTAGTGATTGATGCGCTTGAGAAGCAAGGGATTGCCGTCTTTGCTCCTCAGTTCCTCCCTCCTGTTGGCCCAGTTCACGTTTACAGGCGCGATGTTGATCAGGTTTCTAAGTCTGACCTTCTCATAGCTGAGGTTTCACATGCATCACTTGGTGTTGGAATGGAGATTATGCTAGCGATTCAGCTCAAGAAACCCATACTCCTATTTCGCCATAAGGATGCACGACCTCTTTCGTTTATGGTCAAAGGCGCAGATGGGACAGCTCTGTTTGAATACAGTGATTTGAGCGAAGTTAGCAGCGTGTTACGTACGCGAGCTCTTGAAGACATGATTGTAGCACAATGTCCTTCGTGCAATTCTCAAGTGGCTGAGAAAACAGGTACCCTGATGATATGTGCACAATGTCGGAAAAAGCATACGATGTGAAGTAATGCAAGATACTCCTGGAAAATCAGTCGATCGCACGCGAGTCACACTCCTGATGCTTCTCTCGATATCAATGGTTTCTAGCGCCAGTGTTCTGATCAAGATGAGTGCTTCAGATGCTCTTGTTATCACTTTCTGGCGAACCCTCTATGGCGCTATTATGATGGCCTCGATTGGTGCGGTGAAAGGCGATTTGTCCGAGTTCCGGGGTCCTGTTCTGAAGAAGAATTGGGTGTGGCTCGTGTTGATCGGATTTATCCTCTCGTTACATTTTTCCACTTGGTTTGCCTCACTGAAACTTACCACGATTGCAGCCAGTGTAATGCTAGTGCACACGGCTCCCATCACTACCGCGATTCTATCTACGGTGATTCTTGGAGAGTCTCTTAGGCGACGGTCGTGGGTGGGAATACTCATCGCAGTGGCGGGAGCTATCTTTCTGACTTGGAACAGCCTAGTTGCTGAGGGCACGGGTGCCTTTCTGGGAAACACCCTGGCGCTTCTGAGTTCTGTCTTTCTCGCAATCTATTTCATTGGGGGTCGGAAATACGCCAAGGGCTTACCGAACTCAGTATACACATCGGTGGTCTATTCATCCGCTGCGCTTGCTGCACTTGTCTTTTGCGCAATCTTAGGAATCAACATTCTTGTTCTCGACCCCTTTGAGATGGCTCTCTTCATAGCCCTGGCGATATTCCCCACCGTTCTTGGACATTCAGTGAATAATTATCTTCTTACACTAGTTCCGGCATACATTGTTTCTGCTATAGTCCTGGGTGAGCCCATAGGTGCCACCATACTGGGATACTTGGTTCTCGGTGAACAACCGCCTGAGATGACCTTGGTAGCTTTTGTCATAATCTTATTCGGCGTGGCGCTTGTGGTGTCTGGGATGGCCCAACGGGATCGAAACAGTGCCTTATCCCTTGATGACACCCATGGGGCGTAGCCTCACTACTTTAGTTGCAATCCCCAAAGCGTCCGATACGCGTACTACTTCATCAACATCCTTGTACGCGCCAGGGGCCTCCTCTGCAATCACAATCCCCTTGGATGCCTTGACTATGATACCTTCCCTTGCGAGCTTGTCCTGAACTTCTCTGCCGTAGAATTGCCTCTTGGCTCTGCTTCTGCTCATGAAGCGGCCAGCTCCATGGGCGGTTGAACCAAAGGTAAGCTCCATTCCCTTCTGGTTTCCAACAAGGATGTACGAAGCTGTGCCCATCGTACCCGGAATGAGTACGGGTTGGCCTACGCTCTTGTACTTGGCTGGAGTTTCGGGATGACCCGGCGGGAATGCTCTGGTCGCTCCTTTTCGGTGAACTAAGACCTTCGTCTTCTTTCCTTCGATATCGTGTTCCTCAACTTTGCCGATATTGTGTGCAACATCATAGACCAAGTGCATGTCTAGGTCCTCGGCGGACTGATGGAATATCTCTGAAAAGACCTCTCGTGTCCAATGCATCATGGTCTGTCTGTTTGCCCACGCGTAGTTGGCTGCAGCACACATAGCTCCCAAATACGCTTGTCCCTCCGGTGAGGTCGTAGGGGCACTACAAAGCTCCCTGTCTGGAACATTGATGTTGTACTTCCTCATCGCATGAGTCATCGTCTTGATGTAGTCACCACAGACTTGGTGGCCAAGGCCTCTGGAACCGCTGTGAATCATCACAGTGACTTGCCCCTTGCGAGTTATACCAACGGCCTTTGCAGCCTTTTCGTCGTAGATTTCATCCACCAGTTGAATCTCTATGAAATGGTTTCCGGAGCCCAGAGTACCAACTTGTTTCCTTCCTCTCTCTTTCGCGTGTGGTGACACCTTGGTTGGATCTGCGAATTCAAGGCACCCTCCTGCCTCCGTGTGCACTAGGTCTTCTTCCCATCCGTACCCCTCATCTACAGCCCATTTGGAACCGCCACTCAGCACATTGTCGACGCTGGCTTTTCCAGCGAGCATAATTTTGCCGGACCTGCCGACCCCGGTAGGCACATTTCGGAAGAGAGAATCGACTAGGCTCCTCAGCTTCGGTCGTACATCTGATTCATTCAGGTTGGTTGTTAGAACCCTGACACCACAGTTGATATCATAACCAACACCACCTGGTGATATCACTCCCTTTTCGTAGTCCGTAGCCGCTACGCCCCCGATTGGGAACCCATACCCTTGGTGACCGTCAGGAAGTATCGTGCTGTGTGAGTAGATTCCGGGTAGACATGCCACATTCACTCCCTGTTCGAACGTCTTATCCTGTTTCATTTTCTTCACTAAGGAATCAGATGCATAGATTCTCACCGGGACTGTCATACATGATTGGGTGCTCTTGGGAATTTCATACACATTTTCAGCTATTTTTTTTATTTCCAAATGTGCCACATCCGGTTCTTATCGCACAACTTCTCTGATTCGCTATAAGGCTTGTGAAACATCATGACCGCCACGTTTTATTAACGGGCTTGCTAGTTCTGCGGGCAGGCTACACAGCCTAGTAATAAAGGAGGATTGATGCATCAGGTGCCTGAAGTGCGATTGACTGCAATGGTAACTACCCACGGCTGAAGCTGTAAAGTCAAGAAGGATGATTTGTTCCATCTCCTGAAGTCTGCTAATCTCCTCGACCTTGGATCTAAGTGCGCTGGAGATATCGGCGATGATGCAGTAGTGCGGATTGTCAGTGAAGACGTCGCAGTTGTGGAGAATGTTGATATTTTCACACCGATTCATGACGACCCCCACACTCAAGGCGAGATAGTCGCATGCAACGCGACAAACGATGTCTTCGCCATGGGTGCAACTGACATCCTCTCGCTTCAAGCATTCCTAGCGTACCCCAAAGAGCTCCCCGAGAAGGTTGTAGTTGGGGTGCTCAAGGGGATGAATGATTTCATGAATCGCATTGGCGCGAATGTGTCAGGCGGTCAGACAATCATGAATCCAGTGCCTGTCTTCGGAGGAATCTGTCTGGGAGTAACACATCCCAGAAACGTCGTCTATTCAGGCGGCGCAAAGGCTGGCGACGTGGTTTTGCTTACAAAGCCACTTGGGATCCAACCGGCGATGAGGTCCTACCGAGACCTCAAAGATGAGAAGCGTGATGCGCTGCTCGCTGAGTTCAAAGAGCCGGATCTCATTCGCATGCAGGATACTGCAGTACGCCTGATGACCCAGAGCAATCTTGAAGTGGCACAGGCGATGAATAAAGTGGGAACTCACGCCGCAACGGACATCACCGGATTCGGGCTCTTGGGGCATGCAAGCAATGTCGCCGTTATGAGCGGTGTTGATGTGGTCATTGATACAATGCCATTGATTCCGGGAACACTCGATCTTGCTACCTTCTTTGGGCACAGGCTCTCTGAAGGCATGGGCGCCGAAACTGCTGGCGGCATGCTGGTGTTTCTGCAACCAGATGTTGCGGATGACTTCCACGGAGTTCTTCGTAGTGCAGGTCTTCCATCTTGGACTATTGGCAAAGCTATGAACGCGAAGGGCGCACCCACCGCCCGGTTAGCAAAGGGTATTCAGTTTATCGAGGCCGAGTTCCCATGAGAATCATCTGAAACAGCTGATTGATGGTCGAGGACTGCCGTCGCGAGCGGACGGCCTCATTTCATCTTATGCTCTATCCTGGTCCGCTGTAGATGTCTGGATTTTCTACTCTAGGAGATGGTTAAGCTTGTCGAATAGCTTGTTTATGCCTCTTAGAGAGCTGAGATCAAAGTCGGGGTCAATGAACTTCCTAATCTCCGCGAACTCTTCTTCCTCAATATCATGGAAAAGCCAGAAATCTTCTTTTAGCATTTGTTTGGATTCTGCCATCGGTATTTCCACCTTAATTATACTCTCATCCATTACTTCGTCACTTGCCGATATAGCATTTTCGCTGATGGCATCCCAAGAGCCTACAGGGGAGTAGGCTACGGCAAATCATTTAACACGCAAACAGCTACTTGGAAATTGACGCAACGAGAGTCGAGTGTGGGTGATAGCGAATGAAGATCGTCGTTACGGGGCCATATGGGTCAGGCAAGAGCCAGATCATACATCACATTACTGATGGTTCCTGCATTAACATAGAACGAAGGGGTACAACCATTGCCATGGACCACGGCCTTGCGAATGTTGATGGACTCAATGTCTTCTTGTTTGGTACACCCGGACTCCTCCGATTTAGGACAATGAGGAAAATCCTGAGTGAGGGTGCTGATGGCATTATATTCGTTGTTGACTCTGTTGATCCTGAATCTGATGCACGTGCCAAGCTCTTCTTCAGAGAGATAGCGTTTTTCCTTCCAGGTGTTCCATGTGTTGTTGCTGCTAACAAACAGGATCTAAAAGCGGCTCGACGAGTCAATCAACTGCGCAAGAAGATGAGCTTCCTAGCAGGTCTTCCGGTGATTCCAATTTCAGCTAAGACTGGCAAAAACGTTGACAGTATGCTAAGAACACTGCTGTACCTTAGCATGATGCAATGGAGCACAGTCTTTTCCACTTTCTCTGAACACAGTGGCGAGAAGAGTGGTCTGAAGAAGTTGATGAAGGATCTGAACCTACCCCGCGAGGAGGCAGTGGGCTACCTGCGGAGATTCGAGCTGAGAAAGCTACTTGAGGTGGCCGTGGGGGACGAGAGCTTCACCGTGAAAGAACCGATACGTCCTCTGCTTGAGAACCCCGTCTTGATAATGAAGCGCTGACGGTCAGGGAGAAAGAATCAAAAGCGCGTTGAACCGCCATCAACTCAATCGGTGAGGCTATTGAGCGACGAACTCTCCTCTGATATCACAGGTCCTGCGGAACTCCTGGAGCAAGCTGTTACAGCACTTGACGGAGGCGATAATTCGGAAGCCGCGAAGCTATTCAATACAGCTGGCAACATCTACATGTCAGTAACTGAGTTCCAAGAAGCTGCTCAAAGCTTTGAGCGGTCTTTGGAGATCTATAAAGGTCTCAAGGACGAGAGTGGAATAGCCGATGCCATGTACAATCTTGGTGTTGCTCAGATCAACCTTGAGCAATGGGACGCAGCTGAAAAGGCATGCGAAGCATCCATGAAGCTTTTTGAGAAGGTCGACAATAAGGACGGAACTGCCGATGCTATGTACGGGCTTGCGCTTGCTCGTCTTGGGTCGGGTAACTTCGACGATGCAATGACCTACTTCAAGAAAGCTCAACGCGTATACAAGACCGTTGGCAATGACCAAGCTGTCGCAGTTACGCTAATGGACATAGGCACAGCTCAAGCTGATAAGGAGGACCTGGAAGCAGCCGCAAAAACATTCGCAAAAGCTCTCAAGCTCTACAAGGATCTCGATGACAAAACGGGCATAGGTACTGCTCATTCATTGTTAGGTGACATCGCGGAGATGAAAAATAACCAGAAGAAAGCCGCAGAGCATTTTGTCAACGCAGCTCAATGCTACCTGGACTCTGAGATATTCGATATTGCACGTGAGGTAGTGGATCGGGCTGAGGCGAAGATGTGGGACGTACCGAAGGCCACTCGTCGGCGACTTCGACGCGTCATCGATGATATCAAGGACGCTCTTCCTGAGGAAACCGAAGAAGCCTCTGATGATGATGACTTGCTTGATGTGTCCGATCTGGACTAAGCAACATGAGTCCGGTGTGAGTCAGGATACGAAGCGTTCCACCAAGAAAACTCTATTTGCGCCCCCGTAGGCTCTATTTCAAGTCCATAATCGGAGTTGCTCATGAATGACGTCTCTCAGCAAGCCAATCATGGTTTTCATTGCAATCGCATTGCTCTTTGCTCCTATCGCTTTGTTTCAGGATCATGCATCAGTGCACCACGAGCTGAGGGTATCATTTCCTGACTTGGTTGTCCCGTTTGAGCTTGCACAAGACGAATCCACCCCCGTTCCACTACGCAGGATAGGCTTCGTGGCGAATGATCCATACTCCTATTTGGATGAGTTCTCGTACATTGCGGCAGTACCTAGCTCTGTGTTTACGGATGTAGATACTGGTACCCGATATATATCACCGCTAATCCTTAGAGATGGGTCTGATGCCGAAACCTGGCTAATCCAGGACTGGGTCGAATACTTATCTGGAGATGGGGGCATGACTCAAGCTATCAGCATTGGTGACTTCACAGATTCTGATATCTTGGAGATTCAGTCTCTCATCGGAACCAAAGTTTTCCCTAGGCTCTCTGGTGCAACATCAGCAGATGTGGCGGCACAGCTGGCAGTTGCAGAATGGGAGTCGTCAGCGATTGCAGTCTTCGCTCTTGCCGACGAGAATTTCGGAGCACCTCTCATAACATCCAACGAAGCATCCTATACATTTCAAAACATGAAGACAGAATTGGAAACGATTGATTCCGAAGTGACTTCAACCCTGCCCGTAAGCATTCCTTTCTCACCCCCATCCAGTACGGGGTGGCTGGAGGGCTCATGCAATTGGACCAGTGGGGAAATATTCACCCATTCCATTCGGGATCCTGATGGCAATACCGTAGACTACTCTGTTAGGTCACGGGTCTATCACGAACGCCTTGTCGGTATCCCACTTAACTTCTGGGTGCCGAAGACATCAGATGGTGCGTGGGAGATGATAATCCACCCGCCGCCCAGTGTTTCGGGAACGATTCCCCTTGAGTTTGAGGTCAGCTATCATCCAGGATTTACACGTAGTGTGACTGTTCCCAACGGTGCAAAGTGGCTGAACGTCAGTATCACCTGGGATAATGCTGGAACGAATCTTAATCTGGCTCTCATAGATCCAGACGGCAGGTTGGCTCAATGGTCTCCTACAGAAAGTGTACTATCCGGCCTTGGCGAATCAGTAGATTTTCCCTATCCGATGGCTGGCGACTGGACTGTTTTGGTATCTTGGATAGACGCGGTCGAAGAACAGAATAACGTCGATATCATCTGGGATGTTTCCGTCATGCCCTCTGAACTGCAAGACTATCTCGAGTCTGCAGCAAACGGAGCTGTGCTTGCGTCTCTCTTGAATGCACCCCTACTCTATGTGGACGCTGACTCTGTTCCAGAGATAACAACATGGGCAGCTGAACGGTTGGGAGTCATTACTAGCATACTCGTGGACCCTGCCAATATTCACTCCTTATCTCTTGAGAACGAGCTTGACGACTACAGCACTTTCGTCAACATTAGCAACTACCCGATGTTAACGAACATGATACGAAATCTGTCCGGTCAGAATGATGTTGTGATTAGTGTGCCAACTGGAGACGGCAGCGAGTTCTTTGCTCCTGCCACATTCTCTGCAGCGTTTCATGGTGCTCCTATCTTATCCCTCTGTGGAACAGACAACTCGT
>JABCTJ010000070.1 GCA_018238375.1 Candidatus Thorarchaeota archaeon | reverse complement strand
ATCTGGCTCTGCTCCGGGTTCAGTGGGCCGAACACTTCCTACTAGCGATGCCATCTCTTTCACCTCATCCAAGAATCTAGTCCAGTACCAGTCCCCATTCCGTGTACCAGATTGGTCTGTTCCTGCCAGCGCTCCAGCGAGCCATGCAGTATTTACTATCGGAGTGTAGATCGTTCGCGCAGAGTTGTGAAAGTCATTAACCAATATCATCAGAATACCTCCTCCTCCACTGTGATGTAATGAGATCCAGCGACGTGGGACTGTGGTCTGAGCGATTTCATCCAGTTCCGGACCTGCAATGCGATAGGGTCTATGAGCTGTTTCTGTTGAGAACTGATATCAACAAAGCCTCAGCCGCCAATTTTGTTCTTGAAAGTGCGATCTTGCGGTCCTGAAAGCCAAGTGACCTGAACCACGGCATTGTAACGAATCCAGCTTCGCCAGCAAGGAATTCACGCCAATCAATTTCCCAGTCACCTACTACAGGGTCGCGGTCAAGAGTCCCAAGCAACACATTAGACCATTCGCTCCACTGCCGCATCGTGCAGGTGATGGTGGATGCTAAATCTCTCAGTCCATTAGCGTTCACAGACTTCTTAGATTCGAACGCAAGTATGACTCGCGTTGTCGAATTCCGCTCGATGGTTCCTGCAGCCATTCCCCGGCTCTGATTCCGCAGTATCACTGCAACAGCGGGTATCAGTCCGGGTATGTCACACGCAAGGAATTCGCCATCTGAGAGTATGTGGAATCTCTCAAAGGGTTCAAGTATCGCGCTCCTCAGCCCGATAGTCACAATGATGCTTTGGTCGGTGACCATTCGCGCTCGTAAGATGCTTCTGTCAGGGGTGTTGTACTCCATTTGGAAGGCTATGGTCAAATCCTTCCCCGGACCCTCTTGATCAATTGAAGCCTCCAGTATTTGTTCAAGCCTCGACACCGAACATACGCTCCCAGTGCTCTCACTGTATGATACAATCAGTGAGCACAAACTATATTCAAACTACCGAGAACGAGTGAGTAGACCTATTCCCCCCCTACCAGCCTAACGGGAGCCTATTCGTTCTTTAGAATTTTACAAAGGAGCCCATAGGCCCGCCTGTGCTGATGTGGGCAGTATATGCCCTTATTGAAGTCCTAAACCGTGATAATCTGTACCCTATCGTAAGCTTATCAGCAAGTTCGAGTGCATGTTGGATTTTTCAAGAAGGGCGTCAGTATGCTGGCGAAGACCAACGGAAGACGCGGGTTTCCAGTGATGTACTGTTGTAGCTGAACGGACGCTGGCCTACGCGTGGTAGATCATATTAGAGTGAGCATAAACGCATCAGAGAAAAACGAATTCCATGGGAAGACCCGATTCCCAGTGTATCGTCATACGGTGGTCGTAACTCTTGAGCATCAGCCGCCAATCCTTTTCTTCCTGTTTTTGACAGTTCTTGAAGAAGCAATGTTTTTCCTCAACAGGGTACATACTATCACGGTCACAACTGCTTATCTCTATTCATAACGCCCTGTTGATGAATTGAGGCGGTATGACACGAGGTTAGGTATTCTAAACTGGCCTTCAACGAGCAAAGCCCTCGTATAAGGCCCAAAACACCCCAACGCTCCGGAGTCACCACTTAAGATATTCTAGAACTCGTAACCATACACTACAGCTTTGGACTTGTGTCCCAGGCTGCAAGGAGGATTTGAGCAGATGTCAATCATGAGACGAATCGTTTCGGTTGTAGCGAAGCGAAAAGCTCGGGAAACTGACTATGTCCTAGGTCACCCGGTAGAGGTGACAGAGAATCTACTCAGCACAATACTCAAGCGAAACCAAGACACAGTCATTGGTCGCAAGTATCGCTTTGAAACTATTTCATCTCCCGAGAAGTTTACAGAAAATGTACCCCTTACGGATTACCAACAGATGAGGCCCGTTTTAGAAGAGGTCTACAAGAATCCGACAGGGAAAATAATGACAGCGGAGCCAGTGATCTGGTATCTAAGAACATCAGGCTCCTCTGGAAAGCCAAAGGATATGCCCATCACACCTTCAGGGCTGAAGACCGCTCAGGTGGGCGGTGCCCGCATGTGGATGGCATTTATGAATCATCACCCGGACAACACGAAGATACTTGATGGCAGGATGATTATGCTCGGTGCCCCTGCTATCTTTGGGGATATTAACGGCGTACCTCTAGGGTACGGTTCGGGGTTGTATTTGCACAAGGCCAACAAGTTCTTCGCTCGCCTGATATCGCCTGGTCAGGATGTGTTCGGAATTCAGGACATGGAAGAGAAGATGCGAGCGTATGCATTGTGCTGTGCAACTTGCGATGTCACCGCACTCCAAGGCATTGCCACATTGATCCTTGCCTTCGTGCGACGCATGGAGGAGCAGTACGGCCCGTGGCTCCTTGAGCAGCTTAAGGGCACGAAACACGAGAAGCGACTGCGTAGAGCAATAGACTCTGAGGGGAAACTCGATTTGGCTGAGCTGTGGCCTAACCTAAGGCTGTTCGGCAGTGGTGGTATTGATATCGAACCCTATAGAGAGTGGATTGCAAAGATTCTGCCGCAGGTGACAGTGCGGGAGGGCTATGCCTCATCTGAAGCCTACATGGCTTCTCAGATACTACCAGAACCCGGAATTCAGTTGATGCCGGACTTGAATTACTTTGAATTCATTCCAGAAGCTGAGATTGACGACGAGGAGCCCACAGTGATTCCACTGAGTGATGTCAAGAAGGGCAACAGGTACGAGATGCTGCTCACAAATGCCAACGGCTGGTACAGATACAGAGTTGGGGACATGGTCACGTTCTCCAATCTCAACCCATATACAGTTCGCCACATCAGTCGCAAGGGCAGCGTTGTGAGTCTTGCAGGTGAAAAGCTCTGCGACGCCCATGTGATTGATGCTATGGCAAAAGCCTGTCTGGCTACAGGTGCACACCTCATGGACTATTCAGTGGTCGGTGTTATTGATGGTCCTATACCGCACTACACAATCGCGGGTATGTTTCGTGGTGACGTGGACTCGGTAGATTTCGTCAAGGCCTTTGAGGACGCTCTAGGAAAAGCCAACTGGGAGTTCCTTAACTCTCGCGCAATGGGAGGCCTTGGCCCAACCACACTTGCAAAGGCGAGAATGTCCCTACACGAAGAGCTTGTGAAGGCAACTCACCTTCAGGCTAAACCTGTTCCGCTGACCACAGACAGGTCGGTGTTGGCATTGTGCGAGGCGACATGACTTGGCATCCTATGCTGAGTCACTTCGGCTATCGAGCATGGAGCCAGAATTCCAAGCTATTGACGACCACTACCTAAGGATGACAGACCGCAACACAGGGATAGTCACGTCTGTGGAACAGCAGACCATATCCAGAATTGTGGTTGCTCAGGCGGGGGTCGGTGGTAACTCGGATGTTACCATCACCCTTGCCCAGATGGGCTTTCAACACTTCAGGATTGCAGACCCCGATGTGTTCGAGGTTTCCAATTTCAACCGCCAGCTCGGTGCTAAGATGCCCACTCTGTTCCGTAACAAGGCAGATGTGATTGCTCAGGAGATTCTTGAAATCAATCCAGATGCTGATGTAAGAGTCTACATTGATGGTGTCACATGGGACAATGTGGAGGAGTTCGTAGATGGCGCAGATATCGTCATTGACGGGCTCGATATTTCTGTGATGCATCTTAGAGAGAGGATGTTCGACCTTGCACGGGAGAAAGGCATTCCTGTGTTCACCTGTCCCGTCCTTGGGTGGGGGGCTGGTATTGCCGTCTTCGATCCTGAAACGAGTCCTTCCTTCAGAGAATTCTTTGGAGAGATTCCTGAGGACCCCGATTCAGAGGAGTGGCATAGATTCATTGAACGTTATGCTGTGAACTTCTTATCTGCTCGACCAGCCGGAATAGACATCAAGTTGGGCAAAAGGCGGGCGAAACAGGGCACACCCCCATCAATAGCAGCAGCCTGCAGGCTCAATGCTGCATTGGTTAGCACAGCTGTCTATGGATTTCTCTTCGACAAGGGAAGCATCCCTGTGGTGCCGACCACTCTTCACATCGACCTTCTGGGCACAAGGATGAGTGTGACAGGACCCAAGAAGCGCTTTCTGGTCAGAAAAGCATTGGGGGTGCTGTCAAAGGATGATTAGTGAGAGGAGCAATATGGCAATCTCTGATAGGACCGGAACACACTCTCTCGACCCTCAGCCGATGAGCAAATTCGAGAGGATGATAAGAGAGCGCATTGAATACACACCTGAGGACCCACGGGCATGGTACTACCTTGGATCGTTCCTGAGGTCGCACGGCAAGCTGGATGAGGCGGAAGAGGCTCTTGTGATGTCACTGGAGTTGGAAGCCCTCAATCCAGATGCGCTTGTTCATCTTGCGTTGATCTATAATAGGACAGGCAGGATTGAGGATGCTGGCTCCATGTGGCGTTGGGCACACGCCCTGAAGTGTGGTCGGTGGTCACAGCTAATCGGAAACCACGAAAGATGATTCATTGACATCGGAAAGACCTAGAACATGTCGATTGTGGACTGGGCTAGGTAAGCTGGGGCAGTCGTCCCAAATGACGGGCCGCCCACGATTCAACCTGCTCTACACGTAGCTTCCACGATACAAGCATCAGAGTTGTGAATGCAAGCGCGACCAAGGTTAATGCAATGACCATCTGTGTGGAACCAACAAGAAGGACATCGGGGCCTTCTATCACCTGATCAAATGACATCTTAAAATTCTCATTCAAGAGATTGATGAACCAGTGAGCCGCAATGGGACCAGCAAGCGTGCGTCGTCCGCTGAACTTTTCATAGTAAATTCCAAACACTACAGCAAGAAAAGCAGAGAAACCCACATACACGAAGATATGTGACGTTGTGAGAATGCCTGATGCAGCGTGGTAGATGGGCCAAATTAGGTGATAAACACCGAATATTGAAGCGGACAGTAGAATGGCCTTATTGGGTGTCAATCGACTCCTGAAGCTATTCTGCAGAAGACCCCTGAATAGCACTTCTTCATAAATCGCGTTCACAAGGAAGAAAAATGCACTGTACCATAACAGATTCGCATTGACGATTACGAGTTGGATGTCAATAGAGGAGTCAAAGAAAGCCCAGTAAATTATGGTGGGCAGGACATTGCCAAGAAAGTAGAAGAGCACGCCCATTGAAACTCCTATGACCAAGTGACTTCTCATGCGGTTCCTACGCAAGCCCAGTACTGATCCCACTTCGCTTCGTCGGTACTTCCAAAAGACCCCGACAATTAACAGCAAGGGAAAGAGCTTGCATGGCAATATATTAAGCCAGGATTCGCTGAGACCAAGAATGAAGACATCCACATTCCGCCAGATAACGCCGATTGTCAGTAGTAATATCCCTAGTGGGATTAGGCCCACTCTCGACCAGAACGAGGTTTTCTTAACTTCACTCTCAGTGACCACGGGCTCAATTACCTCACTGACTCCACTCTGAATAGCCCGCTGTTCCGAATGATACCATGGGTTTGTTAGAGCCAGTGTGGCCAACAGTGTCCCTATCGCCATGAAGATGCCAGGCACGAATCCAAGCCCCATATTCATCAGCGGCACCATTCCAACCTGACTGATGAGCCCCATAATCGTGGAGAACACCATGAGGTCACTCCGCACTTCCTTGAGCCTACCTGTTTTCCAAGTCACTGCGAATGTTATAACCATCCCAAGCATGAATGTGATTACAATTGGGAGATGCATGAGTATAATGATCTCCACTGTAGGACCAAACAGAGCCACAATTATCCAATAGAGCGTGACTACTCCCATGATTCGAAGGTGATGCTTCCTCAGTTGGGGCAGCCAGATATGCAGAAGCACACCGACAAGCGGCAAAGCGATGCAGCCAACCACAAAAGATCTGACTCGGAATAGTTCCATCGATTCTTCCAGTATCCCAAGCAATGGGAGCTTAAGCAGCATCTGGTTTATGGCATGCCCTATGAAAACAATCCCAAACATCAAAGGAAGGTCTGTTAGCAACCTGTTCGTCTGCCGGTACCATGTCAGGATAAGATAGGATGCGAGTACAATCGAAACCGCTATCGCAAGGAGTTCTAAGATGAAAGATGCGTCCGTGATAATCTGCATTGTGAAACACCGTCTTGTATCAATTCAGCTCGAGTACAATGCAATTTAAAGTCCTGAACAATAGCGGGGAGAATAGTATCGGGATTCACAGATTTCGCGCTTCTGATGCATCCAGGGAGTCGCCAACAGAAATTCTATGCGCTCAAGAAGACTGACGAGTATGCACTTCAAAAGGAATTGAATCCCTCTTTGTGCTATCAGCTGCTACATAGAGCGTTAGGCCTTCACTGTTTCAGATCCGAGGGTGGCCATAGCAAAAACCATCAACATAAAAACGACCATCATGGTTTCAACTGACTAGGGAAGTGTTCTCGCTTGAATATTAGAGCTATCCTGTTTGACCTGCATCACACACTCGCAAAGACACGAGAACCTCCGTTTTCAATGTTCAAGAGAGTATCCGAGAATCATGGGATTGATACGAGCGAATTCTCTCACGAAAACTTCGATATGGCCATAACGAGAATGGATGTTCAGATGGACCAGTTTCAGCTGGAACACAATGTTGGTCCACTTTGGGGAGCTAAACCAGAGCAATGGATTAGTTTTGATAGAAGAGTGTTCGAATCTCTTGGCATCCTGGATCTAAGCGATTCCACAATCCTGCAAATCGAGCGAGCGTGGAAAAAGGAGATAACGGAGGGCGATTATGAAACCTTCACAGATGACGCCATAACGGTTCTGAAGGAGCTTCACGCCCGCGGCTATATGCTTGGGCTCGTCACAAGACGCCACGTTAGTCCGATTGCGTTACTCAAGAAAGCAGGATTGTATGATCTTTTCTCCACAGTGAGATGGACGGGGGTGCGAGGATACGCGAAGCCAAATCCTTACAGTCTTATCATGGCTGCAGATGATATTGGTGTGAACCCAAGATTGTGTGCTTACGTTGGAAATTGGGTGGATGCGGACATCGGTGCCGCGACCAGAGCTGAGATGGTCCCGATACTTGTGACATGGGCGGACCCCAAGGAAGCTGAAAAGGCACCAAAGGATACGATTGTGATAGAATCCTTGTTGGAGCTGCTCCATATGTTCAAGGGTTCTCAAAATAGCTCATAGCTGTGGAGAATGCTCGTCCGCAGTTTCTTCGGATACCGAATCCAATTCTGAGCTGGTTTCTTGACTTCGGAAGCGCCTGGCTAGCCTTGCCAGAGTGTTCATTACGCTCCCCATGAAAGCGGAACTAAGTCGTGCAGGCAGCACGATAATGCCAAACACGATTCGAAGAGCCTTATCCATCACCGTTCCCCGCTCAGGGTAGCCAATGTACGAGAGGGTGTGTTCTCGAAGCAGATCATCGAGAGCCACAGCGAATGCTTCCTTAGCCATCCGTGAGAGAGAAAGTCCCTGGAAGACATCGCTCTCACTGAAACGTTTTTGGTCAATGACGCTCTTCCACTTCATGTATTGGGCTTTCTCTATGATATCGTTCAAGCTGTATGTAAGCTCCCCAAGAGGCGGAAGAAGCTTGCTCTGAACCTCAGTTGGAGTGGGTTCCGTTCGCAGTTCATCGTACACTCGTCGGATGACATCAATCTGTGCTTTTGGTGGTCTAAACCAAAGAATGTGAAGTAGACCCTCGATTCTTCTCAAAGTTTTCTTATTCCTATCCTCAATGTGCGCTGGGATTTGGTCTACTACCACCTCTAGAGCCTTTGATACTGCTCCTCCCTTTAGCTCGCTCCAAAGACGCTCCAAATCAATGACCGCCTTAGCATATCTGTAGAACTTGAAGTCAAGTGAGTCCTCAATGTCAGAGGCACTGAGAATCTCAATTCCCTTGACTGTGTAGGATTTATTGCCTCCAGCTACCGCCCACAGACTCTGAAGAAGCGTACTCACTAGGCCACCAGATGGAGGTACCTCAATCCTTAGAGCATGGTCGCCCGGTTGTGCAACAAGGAAATTTGACTGAAGCGCATCTTCAAGCCCCTCATAGCTGCTTAGGTCAGTGGGCACCAGGTCCATAGCACCGTGTCCTGTCGTTGACCAGCTCAGCATTGTGTTGGTATCCAAATCGCGCTCTATGATTATTCGTTCCTTGTCCCCAAGATGGTCAAACTGATCCGTGAGACCCTTGCTGTAGGCCATCACCGCATAGACAATGTAGCGTTCCTTGTTGGGCTGAAGGCCGGGCAATCGAAGAATGAATGCAACCGCATCTAGAGGATCACCACTTGATAACCAAGCCCCGGTTGCTTGGTCCCACTCCCATCTATCCCCGAGTTGGTAGAACACTTCGCGCAGAGCTCTAAGATCTTGGGCATCTTTGGCCTTCTTCAAGGTGCTTTCAGCCCATGACTCGTAATCACGTTTCATTTTCTTCATGCTCTTTCTTTCGACTTCAAGCCATTGATTGTCCACCTTAAATCTGACTTTCATGATAGAGCATGTTCTCCTGTTCATATTGAAGACTGTGCAATCCAGAGAGGACTATCAGTAGTAATCTGCAAAATAGTACCTCTGGGCATTTATCAAATCGGCATTCTAGTGTACTTATGCATACCGCTGCTGCAGCGCTTCAAGAAACCTGTGAGCATCATCTATCGGTATGCTATGATTCAATACAGCGGCAATTCATTGATTAACTGTCAAACAATAAGGAAAGACTGGGACCATTAAGGCCGAAACAGGTGAAGTACAGGCTAGTGCACCTGTCTTCGGAGGACTGCGGATGTACGAAACAGCGCTGTATGCATCACTAGTGGCTATGCTAGTGACCATCTTCTTCGGACGGAAAGCGATTCAGAGAAGAAATTACATGGATTTCATCTTCACCGCCTTTGGCCTGGTTGTCGCCATCCGGCATATCAATCTGTACGTCTGGCTTAATCTGATACCGGATTCCGAATTGCAGGTATTGCTGAGAGCGGTGGATTACATCATTGGCATTCCAATTATGATTCTTGGTTTTGAGATGCTACATACCAGTGCCAAGGCTAGAGTGAAACCAGCTCGTCGTGGAGTGCGGCTTATCGCGCTGCTCATACCCATCATTACGATGCCCGTTTTCGCAGTGTTCTTCATTCTTCTCGATGTCGAAACAGCTCGCTTGCTTGCAATGATGATGCTGGCCCCTACGTTAGGGGGAGTCATCGGATACTATATGCTTCAATTTAGGAATAATCCATACAGAATCGCCAAGCCAGAGTTTGAAAAAGGAACGAATTTAGTGATCGCGGGCTATCTAACCATGATCTTTGCTACTGCGGTCTTTGTTGCTGTCCTACGACTATTCGACGTGGGAATCATGTCGGAAATGACTGCGCTCCTCCTTGTTGCGGCGGGGGGAATTGTGCAGAGTACAGTGACTTTCGCAGGACTGTACTCCAAGTTGAAAGTGGGAGTCATCATAGTTGATATTGAAGGCAAAATCGAGATTGCGAAGCTGATGGACGAGGTAGACACCCAAATAGCAAGCACAGAAGAAATCCTAACGGCGCGGGCAGTGTTGGCACATATGAGCTATGAATTGAACATGGTCTTTAGGCGTGGTGAGGAAATCACTCTACCCCATATCACTCTTGATCCATTAGATCCACACAGGATGTATCAAGTTGACCTTCTCCCGCACGAGTTGAGTAGCGAAGGAACACCCATCTCGGCTATGATTGTAATCAATGATATCACTGATTCTCTAAGAGATATCGAAACAGAACAGTTGGCAGAACTCCTACATAGATACGTGAAGGAACGTGATACTGCAGAATTCTACTTAGACCTACTAAATCATGATGTCAGCAATATGTTTCAGGGAATCCTACTTGGAGTCGAGATTGCTCTTCATGATGTGGAGGATACTCAAAAAACGATGAACACCTTGGACAGTGTGATGGGACAGATCAATCGGTCGGTGGACTTTGTTAACCATGTAAAGATGATGGCCCAAGCTCGGACAACCCATGTTCAGCTTGTGTCTGTTTCTGTGCCAGCAACAATTGAAGAGTCCTTCCGGGTGGTGAAATCTTCTGCTAGGCACAAAGCAATCAGCTTAAGATTCTATGCTCCAAAGGAGTTGCCCGAGATTCTCGCAGATGACCTGCTCAGCCAATGCTTCATCAATATTATTCTTTTCTGTGCTAAGATGGATGATGAGAACAACGCTGAGGTAGAAGTAAGAGCCGAGCCTTCTGCAGAGGGGGACATGCTTCACATCGAGATAGCAGCAGATGGACTTGAAATTTCAGATGAGATGAAACCTAAAATGTTCGATTGGCAAACAAGGTCTGGGCTTCCAAGCGGTGGAATCGGGCTACCGCTAGCTCGTGCAGTGGTAGACAGGTATGAGGGCAAGATACACGTAGAGGATCGAGTTCCCGGAAATCCAAGCAAAGGGATCAGGTTTGCTATTTCGCTCCCGATAAAGAAGTAGTCCAGCTAGCTTCACTAGTTTCGCGGTACTGCCGCCACGCTTGAGAACTATGCATGAACCTGAAGTCTTGTTGTTTCCTTAATCAATGAAGAATACTTCCCCAAGATTCTCCATCGCCACTACCCTGATGTGCATGTCCGCCTCAAGGACGCTTGTAGCGTCATCCATCTTTACGACGCCTATAGCTTCCCGAGAATATGCAACCGCGGCGAACTCGCCTATCGGTTCTCCAAACTCCGCAAGAACAGCTGCAACATTAGTGAACAGAACATCTAGGTCGCCAGGATTTGAAACAAAGTGCGGCTCAAGGTCGTGCTTCAATACTGCAATCTCATTCGAAGCCCACTCTCTATTCAGTTCATCAGGGGTCGAAACAATGACAACCATGCCACTGAACTCGCCACTCTCCCCCACAGACTCGCCTCGAAGGATTGGAAACTGAATGTCATTTTGTTCGGTTGGGCTACCCGTCACACTGCATTACCTCCGCGTCAGCTCGGAGAACATCCTGTTCAAGCATTCTACCATCAGTGTCTTTAACGTTTCGGACAGCTGACGGTGTACTTATAATAACGCCATTTTGGAGGATAACGACGATGTGTCAGCGATGGCGGTCTATGAGTTCGAAAACCGAATTCCGAAAATAGGGAAGAATACATACATCAGTCACTCAGCAGCGGTCATTGGACTTGTGACCATCGGTAAGGAGTGCTATGTCGCTCCTGGCGCTGTGGTGAAAGGTGACTACGGAGAGATTAGGATTGGTGATGGCGTTAGCGTTCAAGACAACGTCGTCGTTCATGCAAGGCCAGGGGAATTAACCGTCATTGGCAACAACGTGACATTGGGACACGGCTGCATTGTTCATAATGCGGTCATCAAGGATGAGGCTGTCATAGGCATGGGAGCCATCGTATCTGACTATGCAATAGTTGGTCGGTGGGCGATTATTGGAGAGGGGGCTGTTGTTAGACAGAGCTTTGAGGTTCCAGACGAGAAGATAGCAGTGGGTGTTCCTGCGAAGGTGATTGCTGACGTGAAGACTCAGCATAAAGAAGAGCTGACCAAGTTCAAAGCAATCTATCGTGATCTCGCGGCGAGGTATCCCAATGGCCTCAAGAAAATCATAGACTAAACAAGAGAAACCATCTTGTCGCGATTGAACTGCTTGATAGCTACTGCCCACGTGATGATTGCTATAACCACTGCGAGAAAGAAAGAAATAAAGTTCCACATCCAAACCATAGAGGGGTCAACAACTCCTGATGGAGAAGATACGATAGGCGCCATCATTG
>JABCTJ010000051.1 GCA_018238375.1 Candidatus Thorarchaeota archaeon | reverse complement strand
AGCCATCTCAAAGTCGAAGGACGTATACTCGTTGATGTGACGTCTTGTGTTGTGCTTCTCGGCACGGAATACCGGAGCAATCTCAAAAACGCGACCAAAGCCAGCAAGTAGCATCAATTGTTTGTAGAACTGCGGGCTCTGAGCTAGGTACGCTTTTTTCTCGAAATACTTAACCTCAAAGAGGTTGGCACCGCCCTCGGTAGCTTCTGCCACAAGCTTCGGTGTATGAATCTCAACAAATCTATTGTCTTCGAGATACTCCCGAGCAAATCGCACCAAGGAATGTTGAATCCAAAATATTGCGTTCACCGTTGGTTTCCGCAAGTCCAGAATCCGATGGTTCAATCGTGTATCTAAGTCGATGTCCACTTTTCCTTCTACGACATCGATTGGCAGACGCTCAGCAGTGTTGATGATACGAATTCCGGTAGGAATGACCTCTGCACCTGACGCTACCTGTTTCGCTGCAACGACCTTACCTCGGATTGCTAGGGCGTACTCTGGCTTGAGAGTCCCAGAGGTCTCAAAGACTTCTTCTGAAACCTTCTTCTGCGGAAGTGTAATCTGGACTGTGCCATATTCATCTCGAAGGACGATGAACTTGATTCGTCCCTTGTCCCGGAGGATGTGCATCCAACCCACTAGGGTCACGTCTTGTCCATCAAGATCTGGACCAATCTGGTTGCTGTAGTGGGTTCGGGTCCAATCATCAAGTGGTTCGACATTTGCTTTCTTGTAGAAATCCATCGGTTTCGCCTCGTTCTACAGTCTACCAACTCGGGCCCTGCACCATTATGAGGCTTTTGGAGAAGAAATAATTCGAATCTAAAAAAAGAGAAAACGTGAACAGCTTTGATGCCGCCCACGTTCCTGTTGTGAATCACATAGGCGCCGAAACAAGCTCGAATACCTTCTCCCGCGCGTCCCTTTCATGCTCTTGCTCCTCAATGAGACCTAAGTCCTTCAATCGACTTAAACCATAGTTGACTGTTCTCGGAGGCAAGAATGTGGTACTGATTAGGTCTCGTCGGGACATCCGACGCCTACCCTTAAGCAGCACGTACAGAAACTTCGCGGAAGGAGGTAGGGACAAGAACGAGCGTCTGGCAAACGTGATCCCACCTTAGAGTTGTTGCCATAGTGTATTGTACCTCCATTCTGTTTTGCTCAGCCAGAACGGATTCATAGATAAGCCTTAGCATTCACTTTATCCTTGCAAGGAGGAAGAATTTCATGCACTCCCTTAGTAGCCTGAAGATTATTGGTCACGCAGATAGACCAGTTCCCAACACGATCTATAGACAGAAGACTGAAACTGAACAGACGGCTCTTGTCTTTCCGGGTTTGGGGTACACATGTCAAATGCCAGTGCTATTCTACTCAATAAAGGCGCTTCTGCAAAAGGGACTGAATGTGCTGACAGTGGAGTACAACTACTCAAGGGATGCCGGGTTTCGCGGACTATCAAGAGAAGAACAGATTGGGCGGCTGCATGCAGATGTGGAAGCATCATATCGTGCCGCTCAGAGTCAGGGATGCTCAAATATCGTCACTCTTATCGGGAAGTCCCTGGGGACCAAAGCTATTGCATATCTACTGAGAGAGCACTCAGAGTTGGAGAATGCGAAGATTGTCTGGCTTACTCCACTCATCAAAGACCAAGACTTACGCGAGCAGATCGTAGGCCATAAGGCAGGGAATCTTATCGCCATAGGCACTGCAGACCCACATTGCGATGTGGACATCTTGTCTTCATTGCAGGACAATCCAGGGATAAGTGTGGTCCTCATTGAGGATGGAGATCATGGGCTTCAGATTCAAGGTGACCTGAATCGATCTCTTGAGGCATTGAGCAAGGTTATAGCATCTGTGAATCAGTTTCTCTAGAAACCCGGTCTAGCGCCGATTGCGTGTGGACCCAAAGTATAATTCGGTAAGTGTCAAAGAAGGAGTCCTTGGTTTCACACCAGTTATATAGCGGAGCTTTCAGCGTGTATTCGTCCTTGTTAGCCACCAAGAGTTAGGATGTCTATTCACGAAAGACACGGGTCATATGGGTAGAGCGAAAACTCGGTATTGCTTTTCTTTCACTGGCTTTTCGCTATTTGCGCGCATGGCCTTCGCTCATGAATGAATCCTTCTTGAAGGCACCTAGGATGAAAAAACACAAGAAATGGAGTGTAAGCGAATATGGCAGATCTCAAAGAAATTAGCAAGATTCTCGTTATGCTTGGGGGTATCCTCGGCGTAATCTTCGGAATCATGAAAGCCCTGTTGATCACCGGTTGGGGATGGGTTAGCTTCCCGCTCCTCGCCTTAGGAGGCGTTGTCGAGGGAATAATCCTTATCGTCGTTTCACTGATTGTGCTTGCCACGAGCGGAATTGTAAAGATTCCAGCTCTGAAGTTTGATAACAACTGGATTATCCTGTTGATTCTAGGTATCGTGATGTGGATATTCGGCGGTGACTTGGGTTCAATCCTAGTCATAGTCGGCGCAATACTACTTGTAGTCAAATAGGTAGGTTGCTCATGCCCCGCGTCCTGATTGGGGCATGGGCTACCTCTCTTTTTGTGGTTCAATTACATAATGACCAGATGATTTTCTATTGCCGCGTGCATTATGCGCTCTGAGAAATCGCCTTATCGAGTCGATCGATTACGTCATCTATCTCCTCTTTCGTGATGACATAGCTTGGAGTTAATCGTAGTGTGTTCAGTCCCGAACCAAGCATCCACAATTTCTGCTTCTGAACCGCGTTCTTGACAACACGGTTTCTAATCTTAGGAGCCTTCTCTTTGGACTTCTTATCTTTCACGAATTCCACGCCAACCATCAGACCCAATCCGCGAACATCTCCAACGACTTCGTATTTGTCCTTGAGTTCCTCTAGGCGTTTCAACAGATAGGCACCCTTCTCAGCATTATTCTTGAGAAAATCTCCGTCCTCTAAATGTTTGAGAATCCATAGTGATAGAAGTGCCATCTTGGGTTCTGCAGAGAACGTTTCAGAATGACGAGTTGGGCCTGAAAACATCGGAGCAGGACCAATTGATGCGCCCATCGGGTAACCCGCACCCAAAGCCTTACCCATCGCCATGTAATCAGGAACAACATCATGGTTCTCAATCGCAAACATCTTCCCAGTTCGACCCATCCCCGCTTGAACCTCATCAGATATGAAGAACCCACCAACATCTCTTGTGACGTCATACATCCCCTTCACTGCTTTCGCAGGGGGAACTATGAGACCGCCTTCGCCGCATAGAGGTTCCATGACAGTGGCTGCGATGTCATTGCCCTCCAATTGTAGTGCGTACCGAAGAGCTTCAACGCATTCTAGATTACAATCCTCAACATTCTGACCATATGGACATCGGTAGCAGTAGGGATAGAAGACTCGAATGACATCGACACCTTGAGGATAGCCTGATTTGTGCTTGGAGTTGGAAGCTGTGAGCGCCATTGCGTAACCAGTCCGCCCATGGAAAGCAGGCCTGAAGCCCACGAACCTCTGCTTGCCTGAGAGATCCATTGCAGACTTCATGCAACCTTCGACCGCACGTCCACCAGAGGTCGTGAAGACAACTTGTCTCTTCTGATTGCTTGGCGCCATCTTGCCAAGTTTTTCAGCAAGCAGAGTCTGTGGTATGCCGTCAAAATCAGCGCCTGGAAACTCGCGCACCACATCATTGATGCTGGCTTCGAAATCAAGGAGTGGTTTGTATCTCAGTCCGAAAGCCCGAACAGCTACACCTCCGGTGACATCAAGGTATTCCGTGCCTTCGATATCGTAGATTGTTGTTCCATGACCACAAGTATGGTCAAGACATCCGTAGACTTCGCGATCCTGTGTGGTGAGGGCTAAGCTCTCAGCTCCACGCTTCTTCCAGTAATCGTTAGTCATTGTCTTCTGCGATATATCATCGAACCCTAAGTCCTTGATAATCTGAATGTGCTTCTCGTCCATTGACACAACCATCCTAAGAGGGACGAGGCAAACTCAGCAGCGCCGCATTATCTAATTTGTGATGAGGGCTAAGGGGCCGTTGCCCGAAACTTGTACGATCATGGACATCAATGTCCTTGACTGATGTTCGGTTCCTGATTCATTGAGGTCTGCTCTGCAGATCCTACTGAATCTGCGACTAGTCTTACATCCTCTCCACAGGCGTTTTCTGTCTCCGTCCAACTGGCGGCGACCGTATTTCGTGCACGCTCTGGCAATCAGCATTGAACGTTCACACCACTCAACTCTGAGCAGTATGTTATAAACACCTACAAAACGTTCAAGATTGCACAAGTTCTTGGTAGCTGTTGCATACCCTCTGGTCTTACTTGCTGGACATCATCAGAAGCCCTGCGAGAAGAATCATAAATCCTGCAAGAGTGCCTATATTCGTTAACCACGCAATGACATCGAAGGTGAGATTGCCAACGACTATGATGATTGATAAGAATCCAAAAAGAGCAAGAAGAGCTCCGGATTTTCCTACCTTCCAAGACACAAAGCCACTAGCATCAAATGACAGAACAACCATCAGGATTAGAGCAATTCCTTGGATGAGAACAATAAGTCCGTTGATGTCACCACCTGAAAAGGTGTTGAGTCCGCCAACAATCATTTGTATTGCAAAATACGCTAGAACTATACCGCCAAGAACTGTGTATCCCTGTGCGGCGCCATCTGCCTTGCAGCCCATCTCTATTATGTCTCCTTGGGGGGCAAGCCCCTTCCAGAAACTGCTATACTATCAGTACATAAACCGTTTGGATGAGTGCTGGATGTATTCCTCCCTGTAATACATAGGATTGTATTCTTGATGTTCCACGCTCATATGACGTCAATATTAGTTTGTAAGAGGTGGCCACAACGAAATATCCCACATACGAGGGAAACAAAAGCACTGAAAGACCCGTTCGACTTGACAAGACTGAGGGGCATGTAGTCATAGAAGGGAGAGCCTATCCAGCCCGAGAGATTATAGAAGCACTCGCTCAGAGCGGATACACAGAGCTTCGATCGGTTGGTGATGCTTTGGTGCTAGGTCGTCACCGGATCACGCCCATCTTCAAATCTGCAAAGGATAGAGCTATGGCATCCCTCTGCCATGGAAGCTTGGCTTTCTGCTGCCCGCTTTCAAAACGATGTGCTGAGAGAGACAGAGCTCTGGAAGTCTTAGGTCTCACTATAGAAGAATATGAGAACCTGAAAGGCGATGCTCATTACAGATTCATAGACGCTGCCAGAGGCCTCACATCAGCGGATGAGGCCCGACCCTACGATGTTCGAGGCGCCACTGCAAACAGACCAGCAGTTGATAGAGGATACGGGTCGGATGATTATCGAAGAGACTTTGATAGGCGTGATGCCGCACTCCATCGAGGAGATGTCGAGTCTGCTTCAAGACGGGACTACGGATCCTATCGGAGCTCCAGTCATTCTGATCCCTACGCAGATTTGACCACAGCAATTCCATACTCTGAAAGCCATCGCAAGGATAATCTGATGGATGAAATGCGTTCTAGTTCCTGTGACGTTTCAACCCAGTCTTCGTGCGGATGCAGAACAGATGAGGCAGTAGAAGGGCTGGGTGCGTTGTTCA
>JABCTJ010000021.1 GCA_018238375.1 Candidatus Thorarchaeota archaeon | reverse complement strand
CCGGGCTAGTCTGTCCTTATGTGTGATGATGAGAGAACTAATAGTTGCTCTCTGTGCCAATGTAAAAAGTTTCTTGAGTCCCCTCTGCCGCATGTTCCGGTATCCACATTGGAGTACGCAAGCACTTGATGTGACCTTTCTTGTCCTACCGTCTAACGGTCTTTGAACACGCACCAAGTCTGAGAGCAACCTGTGATACTGAGAACATACACCTTTATTTCAATAGGCACCTAATAAATGTCTACGATTGGCTAAGTTCATTGAAGCTGTTTGTAACCCTAGGGCTAGTTTCTGAGAAGCTTACACTCCTTGGAGGACCGTGCTTTAACTGTAGTATAACCGAAAACTTATATACAACTGTAATAATGTACAGTTAGCGAATTACAATGAATTATGAATACGACAATTCAGAAGATGAACGCCGGGCTCAAGAAGAGTCCCAAGGCGTCAACGAAATCAGGAAGGAGCTCGAAGAGGTTCGGAAGCTCAAGGAAACCCTGAAGAAAGAAATAGAGGGAATAAGGGAACGCGAGTCCGATCGCCCCAGGCGGAGAACTCATCAATCTCATCGTGGTCCTATGCATCCACGCGACATTCCAAGGCCTTCGAAACCTCCGATTCCGCCAATGTTCGACCTACGTCCTCTAACTGAGAGTCTCTCTGACATGATGGAGGGGCTTGGTGAAAAGATTGAGGAATCCCTGAGAGGGATTGAAGGTATTGAGGCGCACGTCAAAGTTCCGAAGGTCTACGTCCGTCGCGCAAGAAAAGGTCGAAGCTCGAAAAGAAGTAGACGACGTGACCGAGAGATTGAGAAGATACCTCCAGCGCGAGTGGCTCGAATTATCAGTCCACTCGGAAGTGAAGAACGGCTGAAGATACTGGATTTCCTGAAAGAAGGTGGGAAATCATTCAATGATATAGAAATCTACACCGGGAAAACCGGTAGTTCTCTAACACACCACCTGACACCTTTGCTGGATGCAGGTTATGTCATCAAGGGAGAGGTCAGGGGTACGTACTACGTTACAGTTGAAGGTCGATTGTCATATCGCCTTGCCCAATGGCTCACAAGCCAAGTGGAGCGTGAGCGCGTCAAGACAGGAAACAACGGAGACTCCCAAGTCGAAGTTGCCTTTGAGGATGAAGCCAGCGGATCTAGGGCCAGCACGGATGTTGAACAAGATGATTCAGATGATGAAGGGGATGAGTGAAAATGAAGGATATCAAGATTGACGAAACAATTATGGAAACCACCTCGAAGACCAACTTGGTCGACCACAAGAAAGCGCTTGTGACACTCGAACCGGGTTGTGCTTGGGTCTACCTGAAAGAAGACAGTGAGCGGATAGGAGTTGCCTTCGCTGGCCCCTCGCATTTCGCTGTCGATGCGATAACTGAAACGGACCAAGGTGCGATTGGTGAGTCCATGTCGGGTTCTCTTGGCGGAATCCAGGTGTACATTGGAAAGGTGGAACTTGACAATGCATCGAGAACAGGATCATCTGAAACCCTTGCGCGGGTCGGCTATGACAGCGTTGAATCCTTCCATTATGATATCGAGTCCAAGATTGGGAGAATAAACGGGAATAACAAACACGAGCGCATCAAACTCGAATCAGATGGAAACATCTTCCTTGGCATGGATAAACAGGAAAAGAAAGTTCTTCTAGTCACTAAGAAGGATGACCTAGTCTTCACCTACGATAAGCGAGTCTTTGTGGTCGGAGAGGATGGCAAGCATGTTTCGATCACAAAGGATGGTGTCGCAGTCATAGAGCCTGACGGTCGGAGCATCGTGATTGGTCGGGATGGAATACGGGGTTTGGATGGTCTGGAGCATCTTGCAAATTTCGGTGATGCAATCTCCTCTGCTATCTACGGGGGCATGCGGGGTCTCAAGGGACTGAAGGGCTTGAAAGCGCTCAAGGATATGCACGGTGATTGGGCTGCCGATTTCGATTGGGCTGATGACGAGTAACTGAATGCACGAATGCTAATCCCCGTCAACCTTGGCGGGGATCTCTCTTCTTCTTGCTCAATGTGGCTCACTGCATTGATGCGTGTTTGGCTCTAGGACGGATTTGAATCTCATAGAGCGAATAGTACTTGCCTTTCTTGGCCATTAGCTCAGTATGCTTTCCGGACTCGACTATCCGACCGTTTTCTAATACTAGTATTTTGTCGGCATTCACGATGGTGGAAAGTCTATGAGCGATGACAATCGATGTACGACCTTGTAGAAGGGCCTTCATTCCTCTCTGGATAGTATGCTCGGTGTATATATCGATTGAACTTGTTGCCTCATCCAAGATGAGAATTTTTGGGTTGGCAAGAAGTGCCCGGGCGAAGCTCACTAGTTGACGTTCTCCCTCTGAGAGTCGAGTTCCTCTCTCACCGACTTGAGTATCGAGCCCATTTCCCAGACTCTCAAGCAGCCGTCTAGCACCAATGGCTTCTAAGGCTTCCAAGACGTCTTCATCAGTCGCAGCCGGTCGACCATAGATGATGTTCTCCCTCACTGTTCCCATGAACAGAAACGGCTGCTGAAGCACTAGGCCAATCCTTGAGCGAAGTGATTCCTGACTGACTGTTCGGATGTCAATGCCGTCAATCGTGATGGAGCCTTCTTGAATATCATAGAACCTGTTGAGGAGACTCACAACAGTTGTTTTTCCTGCTCCTGTGTCACCAACAAGGGCTACCGTTTCACCGGGCTGAATCTCAAGATTGAACTCTTTCAGCACGTTGGTGCCTTCAATGTAACTAAACGTGACATCCTTGAATTGAACGTGGCCTTCAATCTCCGGCATGTCCACTGCATCTGGATCGTCTTGTATTGATGGTTCTGTGTCAAGTATTGTAAAGACCCGCTCTGATCCCGCAAATGCGCTCTGTACAGTGTTATAGAAACCAGTGATTATCAAAATTGGTCTGAAGAATGACTGATTCATCTGAATGAAGAACAGCAATGTGCCTATCGTAAGCGCACCCTCAATTACGCCAATCAAGCGTAAGCCCCCAATCAAAAGTATAAGGAATACGCCAAGATTACCAATGGTTCTAATTGCAGGGAAGAATACAGACGTCGCCTTTGCCGCATCAACATTCGACTGGTAGTCTGCCTGGTTAAGCTCCGCAAATCTTGTCAGGCTCTCGCGCTCCCGCGCAAAACTCTTGGTGACTTTCGCACCAGAGATGCTCTCTGCTAGGTTTGCCGTCACACTTGAGATAGTCTTCCTTGTGTTTCGATATGCCGCTCTTGCTCTCTGTCTAAACACATGTGTAGAAATTGCAAGGATTGGGACAACTGCGAGTGATGCCATTGCCAACTGCGTGTCCACAGAGAGAATAACAGCCCCCACCGCGAAAACAATGAAGAACTGAGCGAATGTGGTTATTAGCCCCCCAGTCAGGAGCTCGCTCATCCGATCGATGTCATTTGTCAACCTGGAGATGATTCTGCCGCTAGAAGAGCCATCGTAGAAATCCTGTGATAAAGTCTGGAGGTGTCGAAATAGGTTCTGCCTGACTTTGAATACTGCCCGTTGTCCCATCAATGTCGTTAGATAGCTCTGTCCATAGCTGGTAAGCCACGCTGCAATTTTGAGACCCATGTAAAGGATCGCTGCGAACAATAGCTGTTGGAGGTCCCCTGTAGGAAATATGACATCAATAGCTTCAAGCAGAACGAATGGTGCCCACAAACTCACAACAATATTCGCGATTACCAGAATGGCCACTGCCGCCATGGTACCCTTGTATGCCAGTAGATAACCCACAATTCGTCTTAGGAGGGCGGAATCAGCATACACGTAGGTACGCTCATCATCGTCAGCCATCATGTGCCTACTCATCTTGAGACCCCTCCAATGTGATGGCATCCCGTCTGCGGGTTTCCGGTATTGAGGATGCTGCTTCCATCTCCCGCAGCGTTATGTATAGGTCAGCATACAATCCCCCTTTCTCAAGAAGGTCTTCATGGCTGCCCGTTTCTACTATTCGTCCCCTATCCAACATCACAATGCGATTTGCATTCCTTATTGTCGATAGACGATGGGTTATGATGAAGGTGGTTCGATTCACCATCAGACTTTCTAGAGCCTTCTGTATCTCCATCTCGGTCTTAGCGTCCACCGAGCTAGTTGAATCATCCAAAATGAGTATCTTGGGGTTCGCAAGCAAGGCCCGAGCTATGGCGATCCGCTGCCTTTGTCCCCCACTTAGAGTGACGCCACGTTCTCCAACTACGGAGTCATACCCATCTTCCAGTGTCATGATGAATTCATGGATCATTGCAGTCTTTGCTGCTGCTTCAACCTCTGCATTTGATGCATCTGGTCGAGCGAAGGCGATGTTCTCTCGTATAGAAGCGGAAAAGAGGAACGGATCTTGGTGAATCATGCCGATGTTCTTTCTAAGGTCCTCCATACAGTACTCTTGGATGTCTACACCATCGATTCTCAACGTTCCCGGTTGCTTCACAGGGTACTCTTGTCCATCAATGATGATACTATCGTTATCTACAACGTACGATTCTTTTCCAATCCTTACGCGTCCCTTATCGTCAACTCGATAGGTTCTCCTCTTGACACACACACTCCGTTGAGCATCTGCATCATAGAATCTTGGGATCAGATTCACCAAACTGGTTTTCCCAGAACCCGTACCTCCCAGCAATGCTACTATCTCTCCAGGTTTCACATCGAGCGTTACATTGCGAAGTATGTAGTTATCACTGCGATAGCTGAAATCCACACCGTCGAATTCGATTCTTCCTTGCAGCTGATCAATCCGCACGGGATTTTCAGGTTCCATCACAGCATCTCGAGCGTCTAGGACGTAAAATGTGCGTTCGGCGGCGGCAGAAGCCCTTTGGTACATCCCAATCCCCCAACTCAGAAAACGTGAGGGCATTATGAGCATTGACACAAGGCTGACGAATCCGATGAATTCACCGTAGGTGAGCTCTCCTAGGTTGACTGCGATACCCCCTACGTAGAGAAGAATACCCATGGCGATGCCAAGAATTGCTATGAGCAATGGACCATAGAAGGCCGCCAACTTGTTGGCTGTCACAATCAAGTCCAAGTAGGTGCGGTTCTCTTTTTCCACTCGTTGATCCTCTCTGGCAGCAGAGGCATATGATTGAACAACCTTCATCCCGACGATGTTCTCTTGAAGGACTGTACTTAGAACCCCGAACTGAGTCCTTGAAGCAAAGAAGATTGGTCGAACCTTCTTAGCAAAGATGTACATGAAAGTTCCAATCGCCGGCAGCACCAGGAGTAGATAGAGCGTGAGCTGTTGATTCAGAGTCCACATCACGTAGTAGACTCCTACCATAGTTACAACACCGATGAAAATTACTCGGTAGCCCCATAGTAGGAATTCGCGCATTGTGCTGACATCGGTTGTAACTCTAGCCAGTAGTTGTCCGGTTTCATTCTCGTCGTAGAATGCAAGATCTTTCTCAAGCAGTGACTCGTAAAGTTCTGTCCGAAGGTCAAAGACGACATGCTGCGCCATCAATGCACTGACATACCGTTGAATCAGGTCAAACAATCCGTATAGTCCGGCAATAATCAAGAAGATCAAAGCATAGAGAATGAGCAAGTCTTGCTGCCCACTTGGAATGACTGAATCGATAATGGTAACAAGAATGATTGGTGTAAACAGATTGAAGATAGTCGCCACTAAGGCGGCACTCATGAAACCCAAGAAGTGACCCTTGTGCCGGAGGGAATACTTCGTTAGTCTAGATATATGACCCATACTTGGTGACCAGCCAATTCAACTAGTATGTACATGATAAGAGTTCTGAACGCGGCGCATAGACCTTACGCTCTAGCTGCATTTGCTCGCCAAGGCACGACCAAGTTCTCTGCAAGATTCCAACGCAGCTGGGTTCGGATGGTCTTTCGCTTTCACCGGCTGACCATCAACCAATGTAGCACCTAATCCGGATAGTTCGTTTGAGATGATATCAGGTGCTTCTCCGCTCCATCCATACGAACCAAACGCGCCCGCAGGAAGTCCATTGAGTTTTTCCATCTCAGCTAAGACTTGACGAATCTGAGGAAGTGTTCGCTTCATACGAGTGGAGCTGCCAACAGCTAGTGCGCAGGCGTTGTTCAAGCCTGAGAATTTCTTTGCTTCGACAACTTCGCATTCAACGCCCTCTGACTTCACACCTTCACAGATTGCTTCAGCCATTGCCTTGGTGCGGCCTCGCGTACTCTCATAAACAACGAGAACATTCATAGCTAATCTCCTGCACTCTGTTTCTGGCGTTACAAAAGCGTATCGTCATGGTCGTTCTTTACCCACGCCAGAGCCTACTCTATCATGAGTTACATAAGGGGGTCTTCTGTGAGAACGCATGTGCCAGCTTCTACCACGGAACTGCTCGAACAAAGGCGAAAGAAAGCTTCTGCGGTGTGCGATCTACTCACTCGACAGTATGGCGACAGGATTTCTGAGAGACGCATTCCACCGATGGATGAACTAGTACTAACTATTCTCAGTCAGCACACGAATGACATCAACATGATGCGGGCTTTTGAGAGTCTGAAGAAGACGTATAGCACTTGGGAGGATGTTCTGGGGGCTCCGCAA
>JABCTJ010000017.1 GCA_018238375.1 Candidatus Thorarchaeota archaeon | reverse complement strand
CTTCTCTCCAAGCTCAATATCAAGAAGACCTTCAACAACGGTCTCAACTTCGATCTGCTCTCACGAAACCCTGAGGTTGTCAAGCGATATCGGGAAGACCCGCTTAGAGTGGACGATGTAACTCCGCGCTTCGCCACTGAAGGACTAGCAGCCCGCGTGGAAGGAGCCAAATTGGGTCCGAAAATCACACTGCCAGTTCTAGAGCAGCAAGCAGGGGATGACCTCATACTTATTCCGGAAGAGAATAAGGCGTTCTTCGACACAATAGCCTCCTCAGACAAGACCTTCAAGCTCTATCCGGGTCTCTACCATGACCCCTTCGAGGAGCCAGGCGGGGACGAGTTCGTGGCGGATATGTTCTCATGGCTTGAAGAGAGGCTGCCGTCGTAGCCCGTCAGGTTATGTGCTAGTTTCGGCAGCAGCTGCAAGTTTCTCTTCCTTGTAGTGACCAAACAGAATGTGAGGCGGTATCAAGAGCGCCGGTATGCATGCGATGCCAATTATTACCCAGTCCAGCGGATTTAGCGGAACACACTGGAACAAGACTGCCACAAATGGCACGTAAATGGTAGCCAAAGTTAATACAACAGAAAATAGAACTGCAATCATCAGCGCCTTAGATCCGGTGATGTCAGTCTTCCAGACGGGATGGTACTCATCTCGACAGTTCCATACAAAAAGCAGTTCAAAGAAGACAACACTTGCGAAAACTGTTGTACGTGCATGCGTTAGCACATAATCCCAAGTCAGACCGGTAACACTTGACACATCTGTCGTCCAGTCCACCAAGGGTCCAGTAAGACCAGGAATCCAACCACCGTAGACTGTTAGTGACCAGAAGAATGCTATAGCTGAGGCTAGGAATGCTACAAATCCAGCCACAAGGATGAAAGACATCATGCCTCGGTCCATCATCTTCACACCAGGTTTCCTTGGAGGTCGATTCATAACACCCTTTTCAGGAGGATCGACACCCAGAGCAAGAGCTGGAAATCCATCAGTAGCAAGATTCAACCAGAGTATCTGAATTGCAGTGATTGGCAAAGGCAGACCAATCATTATGATTGTGAAGATAAGGAACACCTCATCGAAGTTGGCCGCCAGTAAGAAGCGGACGAATTTACGGATGTTGGAATAAATCTCCCTACCCTTCTCAACAGCCGAAACAATGGTTGCAAAGTTGTCGTCAACCAGTATGACATCAGAGGCTTCTTTCGTGACGTCAGCCCCCCGTATCCCCATCGCGATTCCTACGTCTGCAGCCTTTACTGCCGGAGCGTCGTTGACACCGTCGCCTGTCATGGCAACGACTTGATCATGGTCTTTGAGTACCTCGACGATACGTAGTTTATGTTCAGGAGCTACTCTTGCATACACGTTGCATGTATCAACAATGGCGTCAAACTCCTCGTCAGTCATATCATCAATCATAGCCCCGGTTATGACTTGACCATCACGTTCAATGAGACCGACTTCATGGGCAATGGCTCGTGCCGTGAGTTCGTGGTCGCCCGTTATCATGATTGGACGAATTCCCGCCTTTGTGCAAATGGCCATCGCTTCAAGAACCTCATCGCGCGGGGGGTCAATCATTCCCTGAAGCCCAACAAATACAAGGTCCCTTTCAACCTCCTCGGCCTCCCAATCAGGGATCTCGTGATTAAGGTCCCTGTAGGCGAAAGCCAAAATTCGGAGAGCTTTCGCAGCGAAACTGCCGACTACTTCGAGGATGCTCTCTCGCTCTTTCTCTTCCAATGGTCTAACAGTGCCATTCTCGTAGATGCGACTACAGAGGGATAAGAGGACCTCTGGAGCACCCTTGGAAAATGCTGTTAGGCTTCCTTCGGAATCCTTGCAAATGGATGTCATCCTCTTCCTAGCTGAATCGAAAGATATCTCCGTTATTTCCGTGTAAGTGCCCCACGTTTTGTCGTATGGTATGCCAGCCTTTTCTGCCACCACCAAAAGAGCGCCCTCGGTAGGATCGCCTATAATGGTCCAATCACCTGCGCCCGACGGATCTTCCTGAAGCAAGGCATTGCTGCAGAGCTGACCAATCTCGATCAGCTTGACAGAGTGAGGGTCTTGATGAACGTCAAACTCCTTGTCTGCTTGGATGAACTGCCCGTCCTTGTTATACCCCACGCCTGTCACTTCGAGAGTCATACCATTGACGTATAAACTCGTCACCGTCATTTCATTTTTGGTGATAGTCCCCGTCTTGTCAGAAGCAATGACAGTGGTAGAGCCAAGAGTTTCGACAGATGGGAGTCTACGGACAATTGCATTTCTCTGAACCATTCGCTGGACTCCAATGGCAAGCGTTATGGTGACAACCGCAGGGAGTCCCTCGGGGATGGCCGAAACTGCGAGGGCAATTGCCGTCAGAAGCTCTTCCATAAGCCCTCCTACGTTGCGAAGTACCTCTGCGGCGAAAACAATAACAACCAGTATGATCACAATAATTCCCAGTTTCTTTCCCAGGTCTTCAAGGTCATACTGAAGAGGAGTCATGTCCTTCTCGCTCTCTTGAACCATCTCTGCAATCTTACCGAACTCTGTGTTCATTCCAGTATCTGTAACAACAGCTCTGCCCTTGCCGGATACGACTGTGGTGCCCGAGAACACCATGTTGGTCATGTCCGCGATTACCGGGTTGCGAAGATGAACTGGGTCATCAATCTTGCGTACAGCCATTGATTCACCGGTGAGAACTGCTTCATCTATGGCGAATCCAACAGCATGAATGACCCTGCCATCCGCAGGAATGCGGGCTCCTGACTCAAGCGCAACAACATCACCCGGGACTAATTCTTTTGAGTCAATCTCTATCCAAAGGCCATCTCTCATGACAAGGGCTCGTGGTGCAGCCATCTCTTTGAGAGCCTCAAGCGCCTGCTCCGATTTGTACTCCTGAACAAAACCGAACACTGAATTGAAGATGACAATCGCAGAAATCACGATTGCGTCAATGAGCCCATGACCCCCATCATCCCCGAACATTGATGCGAAAACGGAGATGACTATGGCAATTAGAAGGATTACGACCATGGGGTCAGTGAACTGTCGCAGGAACATTCGGAGGGGCCCGATGCGGCCAATGGCGATTAGCTCATTGTACCCATGGGTTTCAAGACGTGTCTGCGCCTCGGAACCGGAGATCCCCTCCATCGTAGTATCAAGATGCTTCATTGCGTACTCTACATCGTTGCTGTGCCACTCATGTTCGGACATGTTGTGCGCTCCGAGGTCCAGCCAGATTGCAGACCATTGCTAGGGGAGGTGCGGCGAATATTCGATAGAAATACCTTTCGGCTTAAACCGAGCTCATCAACACGTTCCTCTGACGAA
>JABCTJ010000279.1 GCA_018238375.1 Candidatus Thorarchaeota archaeon | reverse complement strand
TGGTATTGCTTTCTATCCGGAGTTTCAGGACGCCTTGCAGAAACAGTCTTCCTTGTCATATCACGAACAACCAATACATGCTAATGATACTGCTACCTATTTCCGTTTCGGATGCAACAAACTGAGCAGGCTACGATGTTTCTCTTTGAAACCGAACACATCTATGGAGATATAGTTATATGGGCGTAGAATACCTGAGTGCCTGTTACGAGGCTATGAGTTTCGGACAAATTCCGAAAAATCTAAAACAAAGCATTAGGAGCCTCTTCTAGAACATACACAAATGGAGAGCGTCGCAAATGGTAGAAACGACGATTAGTGTGATAAAAGCGGACATCGGATCACTCGCCGGACATATGATTGTGCCAGATTTCATCTTGGAATTCGCGAAAAAAGAGATGAAGAAGGGCGTTGAGAACGGCGTAATTAACGACTTCCACGTCACAAACGCGGGCGATGACCTTGAGCTAATAATGACTCACCACAAGGGTGAGGGCAATGCAGAGGTCCATGAGCTTGCCTGGAACACCTTTGTGAAGGGTGCTGAGTTGGGACGCAAGAAGAAGATATACGCCGCAGGACAGGACATTCTTGCTGACACTTTCAGTGGAAATGTTAAGGGCATGGGTCCGGGTTCAGCAGAGATGACATTTGAGGAGCGTAAGTCTGAGCCCATTGCGGTCTTCATGGCGGACAAGACTGAGCCAGGTGCATTCAACTACCCAATATACAAAATCTACGCTGACCCGTTCAACACAGCTGGGTTGGTTATTGACCCAAACCTACATGATGGTTTCAGGTTCATTATCCAAGATGTACGTGCAGACAACAAGCCCTTCGTTGAGCTGAAGACGCCTGAGGAGTCTTACGACCTTCTAGCACTTATTGGCAGCACTAGCAAGTACACTATCAAGAAAGTGTACCGTCATGACGGGATGGTTACAGCTGCTATTAGCACTGACAAACTCTGCTATATCGCAGGCAAGTATGTGGGAAAAGATGACCCTGTTGCCATAATTCGAGCACACTCGGGACTACCGGCAATGGGTGAGATTCTAGAGGCATTCACTCTACCTCATCTTGTAGCTGGTTGGATGCGGGGCTCACATATCGGTCCTCTTATGCCTGTAGGCGTTAAGGACTCACGATGCACAAGATTCGATGGTCCACCAAGAGTTATTGGACTGGGCTTCCAAGTGAGCAATGGTATGCTCTTGGGGCCAGTTGACATGTTTGAAGATGTTGCCTTTGATATCTCTCGGAAGAGAGCAATGGAAGCCGCTGACTATCTCAGACGACATGGTCCATTCATGCCTCACAGACTGCATGAGAATGATATGGAGTACACAACGCTACCTGCAGTGCTGAAGAAACTGAAAGGTCGATTCTCTGCTGAAGAAATAGTACCCAAGTAGCTAGAAGTTGATCCGACAGAAACGAGAGCAGGACAGAGTAGTCCTGCTTTAGTTTTACCGCGCTATTTCATTGCAGACTATGCAGTCCGTTTTATTATGTGATAACCGAATTTCGTCTTCACAGGGTCTCTAGTCATTGCTCCCACACTAAGAGCGAAGGTCGCCTTCTCAAACTCACCTACCATCTGACCCTTGCCAAAGAATCCGAGGTCTCCGCCTTTCTTTCTTGATGGGCAGCTACTGTGCTCCCGCGCCATCTTCGCGAAGTCTTCACCTTCAGCAATCTTGCGTATTACCTCGACAGCCTTGCTGTGCTTGTCCACCAGAATATGACTGGCTTTGACCTTCCCGGCTTTGCCTTTTCCCATGGTTCTAACCTATCCCTGGCCATTTGGTGTTACTCCTGTCGACACCTGGCCAATCATTATTCTGTAAATCCGATTCGCTATCTTTTACTTCTTTGGATGCCACATAAGGGACGCTAAGGAGGCCCACGAAGTGCTGGATCGCGGCGAACAGTTTGGCGAGATTAATCTTCAGCCCTAAACTCCCACTTAGTATTATCCCAATACACACCCGTATCAGACAACCCTTCATTAGATTTGCATCCAATAGCTATTCGGTGCAAAGTGACTTGAGAGTAGTAACGATATGCTTACCAGAATCCTACGTAGAGGGCATGGACAAGCTCATCAAGAAGCTAATGTACCCTAACCGTTCCGAAGTGATTCGAATCGCCATCCGTGACCTTCTGGTGGATGAGCTTTGGGGCCATCGAAAACAATCCAATACTCTGCCTTTAGTCGCATTGCTTGACAAGATGAATGGTGTCATTGAGGCTCCGACGCCAAATCAGGCGCCTAATCAATAAGTACCTCCGAGCTACGCTTTTTAGTTCTGAAACGAGAAGGACCTATGACCAGTGGAGCCCAGCGCAGGATATATCCTGGATACGCAAGTTCAGTTCCTCTGGCATGTTCATTGCAACAAGGAGCCAGAACAACAATGGTTATGAGACGGATCTTTGGGAGAAAAAAGGACGACGAGAAGGATGCCAAGGGTAAGAGTTCGACCACCGAGGAAACATCTGAGGAAATCGGGGGTGAAACTGGAACGGAGGCTGCGGAAGAAGCAGAAGATGCACCAATCGAAGCGGGCACAATTCCTTACCACACATCATTGACAGACCGTTTCAAGTACATGTTTGATGACCCTGATATCTCAGCAGGTCTCGAGGGCACCGATGAGTTCTTTCTCGAGTTCATGGCAATGGGCGAGCGATTTTGGTTTGCCAAGAAAGCCAAGGGTGAGGTGGAGTTCGGAACGGGCGCTGTCCCAGATGAAGATGTCTACATTCGTATTGGGAATGATGCTGTAAGGGATTTACTTGGGGCCTCCACTTTTACGGAGTTTCAGGGTTTCTATATGAAATACTACAAGAACCCCGAAGCTGGCAAGTTCGTCAAGATTGAGCTCCGAAAAGACGTCAATGGGCTGAATCGGAGGGGTTACGCCCGAGTGCCTCTGCTTAAGCTCCTAATCGGCATGACCAGATAGCAGGTTCCGTGCGGGGTATGAACCCCCCGCTTAAATTTCCGAGAAATCCGACAAGGTAGCAAGCTTAATAGACATGACACCCTCGACCTCCACCGCCGAAGGCGTGAGCTTAGCAGCTCAGGAGGCAAAGTACTATGGTCAAAATCGACCTACCAGTTGTCGCTGTGAATTTTAAGACATATCCGCAGGCTACCGGCGAGAGAGCTGTGGCTCTGGCGAAGACATGCGAAACGGTTTCTAAAGAGAGTGGTGTTTCTGTGGTTGTCGCTCCCCAAATACCTGACATCTATAGAGTAAGCCTCGCTGTTGACATTCCCGTGTTCTCTCAACATCTTGACCCGGGTGACCCAGGGCGGTACACAGGCCATGTGCTTGGTGAAACCCTTGTGGAGGCCGGATGCTCGGGCACTCTAATCAATCACTCGGAGAAGAGAATGCAGTTGGCTGACGTCGAAGATGCAATCCGTAAGGCTGAAACTCTTGACCTCTACACAATAGTCTGCACAAACAATCCACTAGTGAGTGTTGCAGCGGCAGCGATGAATCCTTCTGCAATCGCGGTCGAGCCTCCAGAGCTCATTGGCACGGGCATCTCGGTGACACAAGCACAACCCGAAGTAATCAGCGGCACCGTTGATCAGATTCGAGTTGTAAACAAGGATGTTACAATTTTGTGTGGGGCGGGAATCAGCACTGGTGATGACGTGGTGGCATCAATCAGACTGGGGGCCCAAGGCGTTCTTCTTGCTTCCGCTGTTGCAAAATCAGATAAACCGGGAGATGTTCTTAGAGGTCTTGTTGAACCACTTCTGAAATAGCCGGTTCCAGTCATTTAATAGATAAGCCCTCAGGGCGACTGAAGATGGGGATTGTAATGAAAGTCACGCTCGAATGTGCACACTGCTTACTTGAGAGAGCTATTAATCAAGTCAAGCTTGCCACGGATGATCCGGAACTTCAGATGCAGGTCGTGGCAGAGATGCTGAAGTTCCTAGGTGAGAATTTCAATGACGAGTCAGTACCATCTAATATCGGAACTGACAGAGACCTTCTAGTTCAGAGAATGACAGGAAAAGATCCCTACAAGGAGCTCAAGCGCGAGTCGAATGAAATGGCCCTTGGGATTATGCCTGAGTTGAGAGCATTGGTTAAGGAGGCAGGAGATTCCCACTCAAGATTTAGAATGGCCGCCTTAATTGCCGCAGCTGCAAATGCGATTGAGTTTGATGTATCGGGACGGGACTTCAGCCTTGATGAGCTCAAACACATAATCTCGAATGTTGAAACTGATCTGGTAATCGATCAAGTAAATGAGTTCCGAGAGTTATGCGAGAATGCAGAGGAAGTCCTCTACCTGATGGACAATGCAGGAGAGGTTGTTCTTGATATCATCCTTATAGATGAAATCAGGAAGGTTGGACCAAAAGTGGTTGCCGTTGTAAAGGGAGGCCCAATCCTAAACGATGCCACGATGAATGATGCAGATGAGGTGAAACTCTCTAAATATGCGGACGAAGTCATCGACACAGGAGCCGCAGCCATCGGAGTCAACCTTGAACGCAGCTCGAACGAGTTCAAGCAGCGGTTCTTGTCAGCGGAGCTTGTTGTGGCTAAGGGGATGGGCAACTTCGAATCATTGACAGAGTTTGAGCCAGCTTGTCCAGTAGTTCACATAATGAGAACGAAGTGCAATCCAGTTGCGAAACATGTGGGGTGTCCTCGAAATAAGAATGTCGTGATGATCCGACGTCTCTAGAGCGTTATTTCATGTCTTCGCTGTATGGTCTAAGCGCCTTGGCAAGAGGTACAGACTCCACAAACTCTATTTTCAACTCTGGCATCTCCAGGCTTAATTGATGTCTTAGTCGCTTCATTCCAGGCTCTTCTGACACGAAAGCTCCAAGCTCGATTGTGCTTAGGTTCTCCTCATTTGCAAGCAACCTAATCTCCGGTGATAGTTCGCCTGTGATAATAGTTCCAATGTCTTGCTGTTTGGCACTGAGGATTTCTGGCATGTCAATGTAAAAGCCTGGACTTACGAGTATTCTCCCGACATCATCGTCCAATGCTCCGGCAAACAGGACTGTTTCAATGTTCAGTTTCTCTGCCACGTAGTTAACCAGACGAGAGTGGTTCATCGCACTGGGCGGTTCACATTCTCTTCCAATCGGGACCATCTGATCGTAGTCCCCGTAGGTCATGAACGTACGCTCATTGCTTAGATCGAGGGATTCCACAAGGCTATCACTAAGACCACCCTCTACACCAATCCACGCGCTCCCAATCACATAAGATGAGATGTAATTCTTGGCTAGAAGTCGAGCCCGGATGAGATCTAAGCCTGTGAGACGGTCTACTGCAAACGGGAACAGAGGCCTGTGTGTGACAAGCAGATTCGCCTTGCTTTGTGATGCCGTTGCAACAATCTTAGCCGAAGCGTATGTGGCTATGGTGACTCTGTTTATGGTAGTCTTTGCTTGGTCTCTCTCAGCCTGAGGTCCAACCTCAACCCGACTCTCACGGCCCTGGAAGGTAAACTCCTGTGGCGCGATATCCTTGATGTACTTCACAATATCCCGAAGAGTAGTCATGCTCAACACCAAACTGCGATTGAGGGAAACCTCTTGCTGAAGAACTCTTCGACTTGACAGTCATATCCTTTTCCGTGGATAATCAGGATTCCTCTAGAGGCTCCATATGTATTAGCAGTAGGGACGCGAAGTTCTGTTCCGCATCGAAGTAGAACTGACCTATCACAAGATAGAGATCGGTCTTTCCAAGCTCAGCTTCTTCAACAATGAAAAGATCGTCTGGATTGGGATCAACGGAGAAGTAGACCCACATTGTCACCTCGACCGGAGGGCAACATGTACACAGTGGAACGTACTGGTGCATCTGGAATCCATCAGTTCGTCTTTGAAGGATACTGCCATTAACTTCAACAAATAGACCATTGTACTTCTCACCGAAATTGGTGAGCTCGAAGAGGTTTGTTGCCGTTCTGTTCTCTGGAATCTCGTCGAAGTATTTCTCTCCTACAACATCGTTTATCCAGTCGTCACTATGTGTAGCGTCAACCACAATCATTGGCGTGATGATAAGCAGTATTATGGGAAGAATGAGGGGAATTGCAGACATCTTGAATCCCATCTTGCTTTCGCTTGAAGTTGCCGCACATACCTGGCACGTTCTTGCTTCCGGATCACGGTATTGCCCCACTACTACAGCTATCCCAGCAAGCAAGAGGATTGGTCCGTTGATTAGCGACATCAGAGTGTCGAACTGAATCCGAAATACAAGGATAGTAACACCTAGGGCAATCAATAACCAACCGTGATTGGCTCTCGTTCCAACAGGCTTCACAGTAACACCCCTGCAAGACCATTTACAAAATAGCCGATTGCCAAGATTAGTATTGCGGAGAGAAAGAGATAGGCAAAAATCATCTTCTTGTTCAAGTATCCAAACATCATGCCCACGTAGGCCATTCCTAACAACGGGCCTGCGAGGAAGAACGATACTAGACCTCCCGTGCTCAGTCCAAGATCTTGAAAGGTCTTGCCAATGGGTGGGTCTGCTGTTGGACAAAGGCAGAACAGAACACCCATGAGCGCCCCGACTGGCACGGAGATTAGGCTGCCCGCAAAGAAATCAAAGAATAGCGCCTGGTCAAGAACGGCGACAAGAAAGGTTAAGATGGTGACTGCGAACACGTAGTACTTGCCAACCTCCAAGGTTTCCTCACCAATGTCCCAAAGCACTTGAAGCGGGTTTGAAACAACTTGTTCTACATTCTCTGGTCGTCCAAATGCTCGACCGCCGATAACTGTCTTTTCGCGTTCGACTCTCTCAGAGAGTATCGGACCATCGTGTAGAATATCAAGAAGTACGCCTCCAATGATTCCCAGCACTATCATTGACACCGTACGAATAATGGCTAACTGTAGTCCGAATACGGACGCCGTTACAACAAAGACTATTGGATTTGCTGCGGGCGCAGAGAACAAGAATGCATACGCTGCACGTTTAGGCATTTTTTGTTCAACAAGTGTAGCAAAAATGGGTAGAAGGCCGCAGGTACACACTGGGACAAACACTCCTAGGAGAGACCCCA
>JABCTJ010000260.1 GCA_018238375.1 Candidatus Thorarchaeota archaeon | reverse complement strand
CATTAGGCTCTGCCCCAACTACTTCAACTCCCCCACCTCCGCCTCCGATAGACTGGTATCAGATTGCCATCTTTGCCATAATTGCCATAGGTGTTATTGTGGTTGGTGTGTTTCTGAAGAAATCTCGGTAGCAGATAGATCCCCCTGAGTGGCTCCCTTGACGAGGGGGTCACTTCAGGGATTCTAGTCGCTGGCAGTCGGTCAGACGGATTTCTCAGCCATTTCTGCGAATCGCTTGCAGTAGTCTGCCTGTTGATTCTCGCCGTGCTTTCGATGGAGCCTTTCAGCAATTCGATATGCGCGGCTCACCTCGGACCACTTCTGCAGTGCATCTAGGCACAGTGCAAGCGCTTTCCAGATATCGGGATCGTCCGAATTAAAACGAAGCGCGTTGTTGAAGGCTTCGATGGCATCATCTATCTTCAGGAGGCTCTCCAATGCTCTTCCCTTTTTGAACCAAAGCGATGCATCATTTGGGATAACAACTATTCCTCTCTCTGCCGTAGTGAAAGCTTCATCAAACGATCCTGTAGTGAGATACGCTTCCGCCTTGTTTGAATGAGCGCGTGCATCAGTGGGATCGATGTCGAGTGCTTTGTCGAACACCTCTATTGCGGCAGGCTGCTCTCCAATCGTGATATGGATTAGACCTAGCTCGTTAAGTGCATCTAATGATTCTGGGCTGGCTTGCAATGCGTTCCTGTATGCCTGAACTGCTTTTTTGTATTCTCCACTCTGTCTGAGAAGTCTTGCATTGTCCAGCAGTTGACCAATGGACTTGTCATCGGATGCCATGACCTATCTGAATTCCTAGTATTATTAACGGTTCTCCTGTCGTATCGAAGATATCGTGGACCAATGACTGCTTTCTCTCTGGGAAAAGGATTAAAACGTACTCGAGTTCTCAGCAGACCATCCACGAGCTAGAGGTTCACAAGATGCAAGATGACGACAACTTCAATGATGACGCAAATGAAGAGTTTGATGTGGACGAAGATGACGACACATTCCCTGATGATGATCGAGAAGTTGAGCTCGAGATGGACGCTGCGTTTTCTGAAGTATCTCAGGGGGATAAACTCAGCACCTTTCTGGTTGATCCATGGCCCAAACTGACCCTTCTTCTAACAATCATTGGTTTAGTCATCGCCATACTAATCCCCCATGAGGTGTGGCACACGGAAGTCCAAACGGGCGTTGTTGCTGGGCATCTCTTTGTGGGGACCTACCTCATCCTGATTCTGGCTACTGGCGCAACAGTTCTGGCTCTTATGGTCTGGAATACTCAGACAGGCTGGCTCAAGTACGGTGGAATCACGAATGTCGTAGTGATTCTAATCTGCGCTGTCATTGCTATTGTCGACACCATTTCATGGTCGCTGACGAAACATGGGCTGTTTCCATCCATCTTCGATGCACCGATGCTATCGATCTTGGCGATTATCATAATGTTCTGCATTTACAGTCTTTGGATGATTAGGAAGACGCCCACGACCTAGTACAGACTCAAGGTGAAATTATTGACGCCTGAGGATTGGTCGCTCAACGACCTCATGGCGGATATTAGGCAGTTTATGGAAGAGCGTGATTGGAGTGTGTTTCATAGACCAACCGCTCTTGCGATCTCTACAGCCATTGAAACGGGCGAGCTCTTGGAGTTGTTTCAGTGGCGAAGTGATGCAGAAGTCGAAACATCACTTCAATCAGAAAAATACCTACAGGCATTGTCCGATGAAATAGCCGATATTCTCATCTACATTCTACGACTAGCAGACGTGACAGGCATTGATCCCACCGAAGCTGTTCTCAATAAGATGAAGAAGAACTGCGCCAAGTATCCTGCAAAAGAATGGCGGGGCCGAGCTCCCAATAAAATTACGTGACCCTGCTAAGTCGACCATAAATGCTTGGACGTCGATCTTTCATCACATCATTTCTTTTTGTGATCATTTTATCTCTTGCAATGGATAGATCGATATCTGCCCAGGCGACTTTGAGATTCTCTTCCTGTAGTCGAAGCAGCACCTCTCCCTTTGGACTGGTGATTTGAGACATGCCAGAAAAGCTCACTCCTCTCTCGGTTCCAACTCGGTTCGCAGTAGCAGTAAATACTCTGTTCTCAATTGACCTAGTGATCATAGCCTTCTGACAATACGGGAGAACCAGATTAGCCGGATGTAGGATGATGTCTGCTCTCTTTAGAGCAAGGATTCTTGCCACTTCCGGAAACGCCCAGTCAAAACAGACCATGACACCAATCTTGTGCCCATTCCAATCTACTACTGGGGGCTCTTCATTACCCGGGAGGAACCATTCATTCTCTCGGTCAAAGAGGTGTATCTTGCGATAAGTCGCCAGATGCTTTCCATCTGCGAATACCGCGGCTGAATTGTATAGGTGCTCCTCTTTCATTTCGCAGATGCCTGCGACAACAACTCTTCCTTTCTGAGACCACTCTAGGAAGTTTGTTGAGAATGAACCATTGGGAATAGCTTCTGACCGTGCCAGTGCTTCATCCCTTGACTTAAACATGTAGCCGGAATTCGCGAGTTCCGGCAGAACTAGGAGATCCACTCCTTCTTCGCCTGCAGTCTTGAGTATCTTCTTGACATTCAAGAGGTTGGCATCCACATCATCAACCTTGGGTTCCATCTGTGCTACGGCAATTCTGAGCAAGACTGATTCACCTCTGGCCGAGCTTACAGTGCTGCGCTATCTTTCCTTCGGTCGGTCCATTACGTGGAGAATTTTATTAGGTTCTAGAGTGGTTACAATATCTGTGGTGACCCCGCTGCAAGATGAGGATGACCTATGGAATGAGAACGAAGATTGGGAAGTCGAAGAGTGGGGCGATGAATGGGACGACTTCAATGATGAGGGCGACTGGTAGACTTTCTAATCCCACTTTTTCGGTGTCAATGTTAATAATAAGAAGAATGAGATATCGCATTTTATCACGATAATCAATAGCAATCGATAATTCCATTTTTACGGAAACCAAAATGGAATACGTTTATAGCAACCAGTTCAGTCTGTAGATCTGCAATTCCGGATTAAGACATCCTAAACATTGTGGAAGGCAAAATTAATTGACCGATAAGAAAAAAATTAGTTTTTCCCTGACAGATGGAAAAATCAAGATCGATAATGAATCAGATACCGCTGAAAGAGAAGCAAAGAAAGCTGAGAGGGAACGAAAACGAGCCGAAAGAGAAAAGAAGAGAGAGGAACGGAAGGCTGAAAGAGAGAAGAAGAAAGCGGAACGTCAAGCTGAAAGAGAACGTAAAGCTGCTGAAAGAGAGCTGAAGCGTAAGGAACGGCAGAGTAAATGATATCAGATTTCCTTTGATTCTAGGAATGATAGCCCCCATTTCCAAGCCTTCTTGTACAGAATTTTGGTATTCTTGGCTCTATACCCGACCCAGCGAAACAGAAATTGAAATAGATGAGAGTCGATATGACATTTTCCTAAAAGCCAAGGTTAATGGCCAAAAGTACACGTAGACTTTCTAACCTCTTCACACTCTAAACTAGAAGAGACCGCCTTTCATCGCCGTCTGACACGTGCAGCCAGCTTTTTCTGGGATCTTCTCAATCATCGCGAAGGTCAATTTCTTGACGCGTTCAATGTTCTTGGCCATTGTTTGCATGACCATCTCGTGAGTAACATGCTCATCGCCATGCACATCGTAATCCGTAGGCATTGAAATATTCACAAAGCAGATACCAGCTTCTCGCGCGAGAGCAGCCTCAGGATAAGCCGTCATTCCTATCACTTCCCAACCTTGGTTGTGGAAGAACATCGACTCAGCAGATGTTGAGAATCGCGGACCATTGATGCATACGTACGTTCCTTTCTCATGCACTTTGTATTCAAGCTTGCCTGCCGTGTCAACTGCAACCTGCCTGAGCTCAGGACAGAAGGGTTCACCAAATGGAAGATGCACTATTGGACCACCCTCAAAGAATGTGTCCTTCCTTTGTCCGAACGTTCTATCGAATATCTGGTCTGCAATAACGAATTCGCCTAGCTTAACCCTGTCTGGCTGAAGGCTCCCGCAAGCCGCCGGACTGATAATCCTCTTGACACCAAGTGATTTCATTCCCCAGATATTTGCACGGTAGTTTATAGCATGAGTGGGAATCGTATGCCCTCTCTGATGTCGTGCCAGAAAGGCGAATGCTCGACCCTTAACTTTGCCAACAATGAAATTATCCGATGCAGCGCCAAAGGGTGTGAACACCTTCACTTCAATAGGATTTTGAATCGCCTCTGAGTCGTAGTTCCCACTTCCTCCGAACAGCCCAATCTCAACTGGTAGAAGTGCATCCAATTCTTCCTTCTGAGACCTATCCAGAGGAGCATACGCTAATGTTGCCTCGAAAGCCATTCATTGTTCATCTCCTTCGTCTACTTGATGAACCGCCACACCTTGTCTAGCGGGTATTCAATCTTGCCAAGGAATCCCAAGTGCGATTTGATCTTCGAGAGCTGTTCATCAGACAAGACGATGTTATTGTACTCTCGGAGACACTTCTTGAGCTCCTGAG
>JABCTJ010000254.1 GCA_018238375.1 Candidatus Thorarchaeota archaeon | reverse complement strand
ACAAGGAGGAAAAGGGTTGACAAAATCAAGAATTGAGCTTCATTACAATCTTCAGGAATTCATTTTGAACAATGGTAGTATCGCTGATAAGCTACGACTGCTTTCGGCTGGTTATGAGATGGAATCGCGGCATCAGGAAGAAACACTAGATCAGCTAGGGAAAACTCTCAATCCTGATGGAGGCATTCCATTCAACATGGCATCTGGAAATCCCAGCTCAGTTAAGGAAACTGCCGAGATATTACTTTTGATTCACAAGTACAACGAGTCGCACCAGGACCTCATTCAGCAGATGATTGGGTTTCTGGTAGCCAGACAGAAAAACGATGGCGGGTTTGCAGAAACCCTGAATCTCAATGATATGATTGAGGACAAGTGGGGGACAACCACAGGAAGAGAATGGTATCCTGTAGGCAAGAGCATTACGTGGCTCACTGGAAAGGCGTTGGATGCACTCTGTCTTGTTGGATATGATGACGAGGAGCGGCTAAGACGAGCCCGAGATTTTCTCCTATACTCACAGCATGAAGATGGACACTGGCCAGACTTCAAAGGTCAGAACATATCAGATCCGTTAGGCACAGGTAACATCCTTCCAGCATTGAAAGCGATTGGTGTGAACTCCAACAACAAAGTGTACAAGGATGGTCGTGCCGCACTTCTGCAACGCCTAAAAGCATCTGTAAAGAATGAATTCACATGTGACATGGTTGATTTGCTCTCAGTTGGTCCGCCGGGGACTGAGAAAGAACGGGAACTTATCAAGAATGCAGTGGGCTTAGTAGTTTCATCACAGAATCCTGATGGCGGATGGCGCATAATGGGTGCTAAGAAGAGCGACCCGGAATTGAGTTCAATTCTTGCTTATGTGGTTAGCGGGTGTTCGGCTCATACGTGAGGAAACTCAGAGAAATTCACCAGATAGACCATGATTATAACGTGCCGTGGTGTACACGGAATATCCCTCGGTTGGATTGAGTGAACACTTGATATGAGAGTTTAGCTCTGTAAGTACTGGAGTTTGGAACACATGGGATTTGAAAACCAAATCAATTGGAATGAATCCAAACAAGTTGTTGCCATTCTCGAACGCAATGGCAAATTCGCAGCTGGATTATTCACCAAGGCAGGCCTCTATTCCACAAGCCTTCCTCGAAACACTGCTGAGGATGCAATCAAGGCAGTTGGCGGGAGCGGGCTTGAGTTGAGCACTCTGAAAGAGCACATGAGCGTCCTTACTGTTGTACATGGCATAGCGGAAGGGAACGAGAGTGCAAAGGTCGCAGGAATCAAGCTTGACTTTTCCGGACTTACGCCGAAGCAGAAGTCTGTAATGAAAGCTGCACTTGAGATTCCACGAGGGAGTACGGCATCTTACGGTGAATTGGCGAGTCGCGCTGGAGTTCCCGGCGCAGCCCGATTCGTAGGTAATGTAATGGCGACCAACAGACTTGGTCCGATAGTTCCATGCCACCGGGTTGTATCGTCAACTGGGCTTGGTGGATACGGCCCAGGGCTATCCGTCAAGGTGAAGATCCTTAAGAAAGAAGGTGCTTTCGCGGATTGATTACTCAGAAGGCTTTATTCGGACTTTGAATTCCTATTCATCAGGACCTCTGCATATCTGGAGCGTGAACACGTGAACTTGAAGGTTCAGCGGAATGACGAAATTGTGGAACTTAGAAAGGTGGAGCTCGAACCACTGAGCCCTCCGCTTTACAGGACCGTGATAGGTTACAATTCACTCAAGCGTCTTGGTTATTCAATCTCCTTCATCAGACCAAAGAAGAGCTCGACTGGAGACTTTGAGCGCATTCGTTACAACTTCATCGAACGCGGCGTTATGACCCGTCAGCTCGAGAAAGAACTAGAACCAGATATGAAACGAGGTGTTCTCAATCAGCTACCACGTGGAGATTTCTCGATTGTCTTACTGCTAACACAAGTTCCGCGTAGAGGCGTAAACATACGATTGGACAAATTCACGTACGAGTTCTTGGGATGTATACTCATGAGAGATAAAGAGGTTCTTGACGTTGTCATGAACACAAAAAGTACGAGGGATATTTTAATGCCAACGTACGAAAAGCATGAATCTGCGAGTCAAGCTGCTTGATCATCTTATAGCTTTCTTGTGAATGGAGTTGTATTCCTTTCCAGTTCTTGGAGTTCTTGTCTCTTCTTCATTGTCCTGTAAGCAGCCAATCCAGCTCTGCCCAAAAGTATCACTATTGGTAAACCCCACCATATAGCGAGAAATGAAATATCCATCTGCATCTTTTACACTAACCATTCTTGAGAAATCAACTGAATTAAGCATGTCGCATAGGGCATTGGTGCAGTCATCCTTATCTAATGCTGGGTGAGAGCTTGTCACCTCCTGAGAGGAATCTCAAATGCAGAAGCGTAGCAGAGGAGTTCCGAAGGAATTAGCTTCCTTCGGCGAGAAGCAGTTTCATGAAACAGGAGCCGCAGCTGTTGAGATACTCCGCGTAAAAGCATCAACGATCCGAAAGCACTTCAAATCGCTGAAGGGGACTGCATTTTTGGTGGCTGTTGTCAGTCTTGATCGTGTAAGAATCTACATGTTCAACCAAGCTGGCATTATGTTGGGTGCAGAGAACTTGGAAGAAACTCAGTATTTTCGAGTTCGCAAAACTTCCCGCCTGCTGAGCAAGTTCGAGAAACCTATACCACCCACAGAAGAAGAGCTGCGCATGGAGGCTACCGAAGAGCTCAGATCCGCTCTCTCGCGCGCCATCCGAAGGGTTTCCCGCGTGCTCGCACAGACTGAACCTGATTTTCCTACAATCTTCGTTACGAAGGAGGTCGTTGGGTCTGGGTTGCAAAGCTTTGGTCTTCAGGTAGCCGATGACGGGTCTATCTTCTTCGCCGAGAAAACGCTCAAGGAGGAGTGGTCTCAAGGCATTGTGATGCGTGCTGCCTTCCTCACGCTCCTAAGAAATGACAACGCAGATCTAGCATTCTCCAGTTCAATCGGGAATGCACTCGCCTTTTCGTTGCTTAAGGGCGCAACCAGAAAACAATGGCTGAAGATCTGGAGAGAGAACACGAAAAACACGCCGTTTCATCCTCTTGTTAATCATCTCGTGAAACACTCCGACAGCTACAGCGATCAAGGCTTCTCTTGGGTTCTATCGCTCCTTCAGGAACTGAACGAGCCAATCGCTGGGGCACCCCTGATTGAGGCTCTGAAGACCATTCACGGAAATCTGGAAGTTGCTTTGGGAACCGAACATTATCACGTTATACATGGATTCTGTAAGACACTAACTAAACCCCGGAAGCTAGCTGCACGTCGTCATATTCTTGATGCCATTCATTTGGCACCAAGAGTACTTTGCAATCCCACTCCACTTGGAATTCAGCTGACTGTGGAAACCTCAAAAACTTCCCAGAATGACGACTCGACGTGGCTTGAGGTTGAGTACCTTGAGGGGAATAAGGAACAATTCCTTACCATCAGACCAAGCGACGCGTTCCCCTTGGAGTCAATCCATTACATGTTGAATATCGAAGACTTCCTTCCTAAGTCCACTGGGATAGTGATGCATGGAAAGGATGTGTTGCGATGGGCTCTACGTACATTGGGTGTCCCATCAGAGAGAGACGCAACCTTCGAAGCTAGTCTAAAGCTGAAGGATACGGAGATCAAATCAGGAGAGCATGCGGTACTGGACCGTCTCGCAGAAGGTCGATTGGATGTTCTCTCGAATACACTGATTGGCTCACCCCAACGACTAGAGGCTCTGATGAAGAAGGGGTGTGTCGTACTCGTTCCTGACTTCAACCATCTTGGCCTCAGACACGATTATCTCATTGTTGGAGCAACAAAGGCAGTCAGGACTACAATTTCAGTTCATGCGCTCGAGGCTACTGTCTTTGAGGTTTCTGAGAGCAGTTATGCGATTGTTTCAGCGCCACATATCTGGGGAAAGGAGCTCCTCATAGCCGCTGTTGCAGCTGGACTAGGCGTCTACCCGATTATCCGTATCGTTTCATCCCGAGGTTTCCTCCGCTGTGAAGACGTGTTTCCAAGTGACCATGAGGGCCTCATGTGGAGCGATGGGTGTTCTAGTTGATCGTTTCCACGATTGTACCTATGGCCCTGGTGTTAGCTTCCCTCAGCACTATCTTGTCCCCAATTTGGACTGCCTCAGGATGTGACATGAATTCCAGTCTTACCCTTGCGAAATCCCCAACGCAGAGATAGTCCGCATCATAGATCTTCTGAAGGATTACAGTATGTTGAATGGTGTGGGACTGAAAGACTGGTGCATATCCCACCGTGATGCGTGTCGGGTGTCTGGTGACAACTATGTTAGCTTCAAAGACCCGACAACTCACTATGATATCATCGGGGTCAGCAACGACCTGTCCTCGACGAACTAGGTGCTTGTCAACATCCTTGATGTCGAAACCAAACAGGTCTCCCGACCTTAGAGCTCTTACTCGTTTCTTGAACATCTCAATTGAGAAGAGCCGCCCATCAACGAAATCCCCATTTTCAATGGGCCCCAACATCACAGACTGTCCCTTCTTGAAGACGCCTGAGTTGACGGTCCCAGTGACAACAACGTTTGTGCCTCTGATACCGCGGTATACCTTGTCAATGTACGCCCGAGCTGGCTTTGTCACATCCACATTCCTTGAACTCGAGGGAAGATGCTTCAGGAGATTGGTAAAGAGCTCAAGGGACTCATGCTCAGTTGCTGCCAACTGCAGAACTGGCACAATCGTTCCGTGGCTCAATTCATTGACTAGGGGCTGAATATCCGCTGGTTCTGTGATGTTGACCGGAATCCTTCCGATTTCCTTCAGTGTGCTTCGTATGACCTCGGTGACTAGCATCTCTTCTTCCGGTTTTGCTTTATCCATTTTGGACGTCACTACAATCAAAGGGGCATCTTGACTGGCCATGAGAATCATGTGTTCTCTTGTGATATCATCGAGTCGTCTGATTCCCGTCTTGTTCTCTTCACTCCGAATTAGCTTGAATTCCTCTGGAACCGGTATGAGAACCAAACCGTACTGCGCATCAGCACCCAAGATGCTTCTAATCATAGTCTTACTGTATTCCTCGTGTCCAGGCGCATCAAAGAATGTCAGTATTTTTGCCGATTGATCTAGTACTCTGGCGGATTCCTCCTTGCTTAGAGGGTTTTCAAGATGTATGCATTTGCCGTCCTCAGAGAATCCCATGAAGGCCAGATGGATATCAGCTGTCTGGCCGCGCGTTATCTCTTGGGGATGTTTCAGGAGGAATGCCCGTGCACGCCCACTCCCATTATCAGGGTGACCTGTAACAAGAGCCCCAATGAGTGTGGATTTTCCTGAGTTCACTCTGCCAGCAACATTGATAGAACACGTTTCCTTCACTTCAGGAGCGGCGGTACGTTTCAGGAGATAGACTCCTACTAGACCCTGAGAGGTTTCGATGCGCTCCTCCTCAATTATCTCGACGTCCGCCTCCTCACAGATTTCTAGCAATACCCTTTCAGCAGTCTTTAGCTTGGACTCAGTCAATCCGCTTACTTTCCATTCTCTCCCACTCACATCCTCTATCCCAAGTAGGAATCTGCCCTCAAATGGACTGTCACAAGTCATGTATCTTATTCGCGTGACCAGCTTCTGTCGTCTATCCTGTTTGAGGTCAGCCTTCGTAAGGCGTTGCTTGAATTCTGCGTTCTGGGTTTCCCCAATCTGGAGTATCTCCAGAATTTCCTGCTCTGATGTCATCGAATCCTACCTTGTACGCCAACTTGAATCTGGGCACCGATATAAGCGCAGCTGACTGCGCCTATGCTTCCTGCATTGCCATCATAGCCGCGAAGGTCTGCATAACCAAGTCATCTGCGTCATCATAATCCTTTGAATCGATTCCCTTTGACACTTCGGGCGCGGGATACTTTTCATCGAATTTCTTGCTGAACTCACGAAGCAGGTACCTGACGTCAAAGGTTTCCTCGCTGACTACCAATGCAACTGTTCTGGATTCCGTATGCTCCATAAGAAGAGCAAAACCTTCGTGGTTGATTGACCTTAGAAGCCCCTGGGTTTCCATTAGCTCATTTGTGAACGAGGATATCGCTGTGACAAACCCACTGATGAGTGAGCTGTCAACTTGAACCTTGGTGTCGAAGTGGTATACGTACTCTGGCAAACCAGAGATACGATCTATTGCAATCAGGGCACTCACAGTTGGGGTGGGCACTTTCCTTGGACCTCCCGCGGGCTTGAACGCAGACACGCGGTCAATTGCTTTGGAGAATCCTTCGCGATCCATCTGCATCGCTTGCGATGCAGTGATTTCCCTGAGTCTAACACCTGCCTCCTCTTCCAGTCTAGAGTTCCCAGTGAAAGCTGCAACGCTCATCGCGCGCTCAAGGTCCCCTTTAGCTTCTAGCCTTTTTCCAGCAAGTTTCATTATATCACTGCGGAGCAGAAGCGCTTCTGCGTACAAATCTTGGAGTCCCTGTTCCTTTGAGATTTGGATGAGGTCGCCGATATGATAGGCTGCACTTGTTATATCTTCAGGGTCATGTGTAACGCTGTGCGATTCCACATACATTCTGGCAAGCTGGGGCTTTGCATGAACAAGCAACTCGATTATGTTGTTCTCTTTTGCTGTTCGGAGTGCCTTCTCGAAGTGCTTGATGGCAGCGTCAAACTTGTGTTGTGATGTGTCATAGACGCCCCTTGCATACAGGTACGCGCCTTGCTCAAGCGGCTTTTCAGAGCTCTTTGCCATGGCCTTCGCTTTCTTCAGGTACTTCCTTGCCTCTGGATATCGGGAGGTCTTGGTCAGAAGTACTGCATACCACGTGTAGGGTTCCAGTATTCCTCGTTTCACTTTCTCATCTATGCGGATTGCTTGGGTGAGGTATTTTTCGGCTTCCTCATATCTGCCCATAATGATCGAAAGTTCACCAAGATTCGTTAGTGGCATTATTTTGCCATACTCCACTTGCATCAGCTCAAGAGCACTATCAAGGTAATCGAAAGCTTCCTCAAGTTTCAGCATGCTGAGCATCAAGTTGCCAAGGTTGTTGAGAGCCATCGCATGTCCGAGGTCAAACGACAGCTTGGCACTTGCACTCTGGAAGCGGAGGTAATGCTCCTTTGCCCGGTCAAACTCTCCGCGGAAGCTGCAGATATTGCCTCTAAGATTCTCTACCAGTGCGAGCATCATTCTATGATTCTTGAATCGTGCCATCTCTTCCAAGGTATCAACAATATGTGCGGCTCTGTCGAGCTGGCCTACTTCTCTAAGCAAGAATCCAACTACGTAGAGAGCGAACATAGTTTCTATGGTGGGATTCTCGACCTGTTCGGGATGGGCTTCAAGCAGGTTGTCAAACTCCATGATGCACGTAATAACACTTGTATCTCTTTCTGCGGCGGCCAGGAGTATTTTGACAGTGCTGAGCTTTACTTGATGACTTAGGGGTGAGTCGTTCCCGATTATTGATTCCATTGTCTTGAGAGCTTCTGCAATTTCCTTGGTATCAGAGAGTGCAAAGAGGCATATCGCTCTGAGGCTTAGGATGTCTGGATCGTTAGAACCATCGGATATGAACAGACACTCCGCCAGACGCCCTCGCAAGAGACCTGCTTCCACCCCCAACCGAATAATCGATGGGTTTGATTTCTCTTTCATGCTCTCCTTTGATGCCAACTCAATGGCTGCATCGGTGAAGGCTTCGAAAGGGGTAATATCCTTCTTCGTGCGTTTGTCAGCTGCTTTGAGGAGTTTGTCCCACGGTATGGCGTCATCACTAAGAAAATGTTTGAACTCAGGTTGAACGTCCTTCTGCAACACAGTACGCACTTGGAAAATGTTGCGGTTCATGGTATTGGGTTTTGTGGTGAGCGTGCACAATGTCACTAAACATGCAGCTATCTACGGTCAGGCAAAAGCATATCAGGTCGGTACAGGAAACGAAGAGAACAACCGTCATTGAGGTTGATCGATGTTTAGACATTACGCTGTTCTTGCGCTCGTAGTTGCTTCATTGCTGATGCCCCCCATTGTGGTAGCATCATCAACGCCGCTTGTGGCGCGTGCTTCTGGTCCAATTATCGGTTCGATGTTGCGCATGGAACTCTCTAGGGAACTCGACACGTCATTGGCAGACGAGGGTCAAGCAAGAGCGTTGCTTGAGTTCGAGAAAGAGCTACTGCCTCCAGAGATAGAGATTGCTGAGAGTATGGGTGTGGTGTTTGCTCGTCGAGGCTCGTCTATCGTCAATATTGGGCGGATATACTCTGCCTATGTGCCAAGTGCTGATGTGTTAACTGCATTAGGTATACTCGGCTTGGTGAAAGCAACTTCCGGTAGCAAGAAGTTTGTCCCAGCACTCAGTACTTCCGTGCCCGCTGTGAACGCTCCAGCGGTATGGAACAACATCAAGGAAGATGGTAACTCAATCAATGGTAGTGGCATCACCGTTGCGGTGATTGACACCGGTGCAGAGTGGCGTCATCCCAGCTTTTGGCGTCAGAATACCAGTGAACTGACGGTGATTCAACAGGGTGCAGATTTCTATGTGGATCTGGACAATGACACAATAGCTGATCCTAACGAGGGGCCTATTGCTTCAGTAGTTTCTCAGGATCTCACAGCGTTCGTGTATTCAGAGAATTACATGTACATCGACGTTGATGATGACGGCATCTTCCAATACAACCTTGGAGATTTATGGATTGGTGGAGTGGATGCAAACCATGATAATGTAATCTCACTTCCGACGGAGAAGGTCGTGGTGTTTGGGGAGTCAAAGATATCCCTCTTCTATGACCAGCCAAACAATGCAGTCTATGTCAGAGGAGTCAACCTCACGACTCAAGGTCCATCAGTTAGTGATTATCACGGACACGGATCACACGTTGCATCGACGATAGCAGGAGGTCAGCCCGGTTTCACTTCACTAGTTGGAGTTGCCCCTGGGGCGGACCTCATTATCATCAAGAGTGACCTTGAATCAAGTGATATTCTGGATGGCATTCACTTCGCCGTCATGAACGATGCGGATATAATCAATATGTCCTTCTCAAGCTATCTAGGTTTCCTCGATGGGACGGATATTGAGGATTTGGCGGTGTCTGAAGCACTCATGACTAACGGAACGCTTTCGACATTGGCCGCTGGCAATCTGCGTGGACGGTCAAAGCACGCAAGGTTTGAAGTTACTGCTGGTGGAAGCACGGATGTCAGCCTGTCAGTTTTCAATCCTCCTCAGTATGGATTCGTGAGTCTTTTATGGCACAGCTCCGACCGAGATGAGCATGTAATACTCACACCTCCTGGAGGTGGTGATTCGATAGATCTGGGTGCCTTCAGCGACTTGGCTGGTTCAGCTCTGTCCTTGAATGAACCCAACATCAGCGTCTATGTTTTCGCCGATGTCAGTACGCGTGGTTTGAACAGGCTCATAATCCAACTCTCAACGGAGGACCACGAATGGGATTCTGGAACTTGGACCATCTCAGTTAGTAATCCCTCCGGTGAATCCATTTGGGTGGACGGATACGCTTGGGACAACAGTTGGTCTGGACTGAATCTCAGGTTCTCATCTCACGTTGACAATACGCGGACAATCAGTTCTCCTGGAACCGCTGACCTGGGAGTGACTGTGGCGTCATACTCGGAAGCCTCTCACTCAATCAGTACATCATCCAGCATGGGTCCCCGCGTAGACGGCGTGCCTAAGCCTGAAGTGGCGGCTCCCGGAGTCAACATAAGAGCTGCTTCTAGGAGTATAACCTCGCTCTGGAGTACGAGACGTGGTACAAGCATGGCCTCTCCACATGTGGCGGGTGTTCTTGCGTTAATACGGCAGGCCGCACAGAGTGATACTGGTTGGTTGAGCATGACGGCTCTGCTAGAGGGTGCTGGAGGCGAGGAGGATCACAAGTCACCTTCGTTGAATGATTGGGGCTACGGTCTCTGTGATTCATTATGGTCAGTCAGACATGTTCTCGACCTCTCCTTCGAAGCAGGGATGACTGCTGCTGACTGGGTTGGACTCACTGAGGTCATTGATGACTCAGTTGATAATACATTGAATGCCAGCTTGGACATTCTCTCCGTGAAGGCATATCAAGAGGTAGGTCAACTTGGATTGGCAGTGGCGATGCGGGGTATTCCCGATTTTACCGTCAGTAACACATTGACACTTGAATGGGACACTGACTCGAATCCATCAACGGGGCAAAATGGTGTGGACCTCATGGTAAATGTGACTGCAGGCGCAGCCCATGCCTATGATTGGTCTGGTTCTTCGTTTGTGCCTTCCACATTAGCCGTAGACTGGTGGAGTGATACGAGTACTGTCTTCCTCCTGATTGAACGTTCAGATTTCACAACGCGTGGCACAATCGCCATTTCCACGCACAACCAAACCCTCTCTCCTGCAGATGTAACAGACCAAGCAGACCTGATGAATCAGTGGCGTCCGCTTGTTGAGGATGTCACTGTAACGTCTTCAGACATCGGATACTCTTTCGATGTAGTAATCAGCGACCGAGATGACCCCATATCCTCGCTGAATATTCAGTGGAGTGTAGTCACAGGAAGCCTGTCTGTGATTGACTCAGGATTAGGGGCGGGGGTCAACTTGCTGGATATTCAAGTGGGTCTCGAAATTTTGGAAGCAAATGATCTCCTTAGCGTTCTTCTCGTTGTAAGTGATTCCGAAGAGAACTTCACAGTACCAATTGTAGCCCTATCGTCAGGTCTTGGTTATGTTCTACGCTTTGCGTCTGCTGTTCTCGATCAGAGTACGGTGAGAGTTGGGCTATTGATTCAGGATTACGTAACAGGCACAATTGTTCTGGAAGGTTACCATCTGGTGGACAGAGTCTACATCGGGTTCCGTTCACAACAAGGACTCTGGCTAAACTTCACGCTGTCTGGGTCTCAAGGAGAATACGTGTTCGATATCTCTGCATCTGGATTCATGGTGGGTGACTATGACGTATACGCCGTGGCAGAAGGGCAAGATGGCGATGTAATCGAACATCAATTAGGTACGCTATCAGTCATTGAAGACAACTCCATGGTCTTACTCTTGCTTCCAATCGTGGGTTTGGTCGTTATAGTAGCGGTTATTTACTGCATTCGCTCAAGACGTAAAGGCGGTTAAGAACAATGAAGCTTGTCATAATAGGATATGGACCAGGTGGGGTCGCAGCTGCAACTGCCGCAAGAGCTTTCGACAGAGATGCTGAGATTTTACTCATTACCGATGAAACGATACAGGCGCACAGGAAACCAGGTTCTTCCCTAGCTCTGGAGTTTCCTGATTCTGAGAAACTCTTCATAGCTGATTGGTCATATGATGCATTGCGCAAGAAACGGATCGAGGTTAATCCTGGTGTGCGAGTCATTTCTGCTGATACCGGGAAACGTATGCTCCAGACAGTTGACTCGAAGGACAAATCCTCCACAGTCAGCTATGACAAGCTGATTCTTGCCACAGGAGGAGTACCTGCAGTTCCTACAATGCCGGGCGTAGATTTGCCTGGTGTCCACACAATCCAGACCATGGTGGATGCAAGCAGAATCGGAGAAACTCTGCGGGATGCGGAAACCGTGATCATAGTGGGAGCTGGATTCAGCGGATTGGAAACTGCTGATCGACTCCGCGAGATGGGTAAGGATGTTCATCTTATCGTTCGTTCACGTTTCATGCGCCGTCTTCTTGAAGAGCCAATGAGCGATGAGTTGGAGTCGCGCATCCCCTCCGGGGTGATTGTACACAAAGGCTCATCAC
>JABCTJ010000242.1 GCA_018238375.1 Candidatus Thorarchaeota archaeon | reverse complement strand
TCTGCGTCAAATCATTCGTACCAAAGGAGAAGAATTCTGCAGTCTTTGCCATGTCGCCTGCACGCATGCAAGCCCGTGGAATCTCAATCATTGTGCCATAGAGGAACGGGATGTCTATTCCCTGTTCTTCCTTAACATCCTCGTGGATTTTCTCCACAGCTATCTTCATCGCCCTGAGTTCAGCTGCTCCTGCGGTCACTGGAATCATAATCTCAAGGTGTACTTTCTTGCCATCCTTGATGAGTTCAGTTCCCGCTTCCAGTATAGCTCGAACCTGCATCTCGTAGACTTCCGAGTAGGTAATTCCTAGACGCACTCCGCGATGCCCCATCATTGGGTTGTTCTCGTGCAGTGCTTCTCCTCTCCTTCGAATTTCGTCCACATCTACGCCGAGTGAATGTGCAAGCTTTTCTTGACCGAACCTGCTCTGTGGCACGAATTCATGCAATGGAGGATCCAACAATCGGATTGTGACTGGACGTCCGTCCATCACCTCAAGTGTGCCCTTGATATCATTCTTGACGTAGGGTTCAAGCTCCGCTAGTGCCTCTCTTCGCTCGGTTTCAGTGTCACTCACGATCATCTTGCGCAGCAGGAACAGAGGTTCGTCTGAACCCTCTCCATAGAACATATGCTCGGTGCGCAACAAACCGATACCCTCAGCGCCGAAATCCAACGCCACTCTAGCATCCTCTGGAGTATCCGCATTAGCACGCACTCCCATCTTCCGGTACTTATCGACCATCTTCATGAACGCCTGCAAGCGTGGATTATGCGTGGAGTCAATCTTCGGGAGTTCGCCCTCATACACTAAACCCTTGGTGCCGTTGAGTGTTAGGATATCACCCTCTTCGTAGGTTTTCCCGTCAGCTATCATTTTCTTGTTCAAAGAATCTATCTTCAGTAAAGACGCACCGACTATACAGCACTTACCCCACCCTCGGGTTACGAGTGCGGCGTGGCTGGTCATGCCCCCGCGACCGGTAAGGATAGCCTCCGCCGCGCGCATACCTGCGATATCCTCTGGGCTTGTTTCCTCTCGTACCAGAATGACTTTCTTGCCCCTCTTCGCCCAAGCTATCGCTTCTTCTGAGCTGAAAACAATTTGGCCGGAGGCTCCTCCAGGACCCGCTGGTAGTCCCTTTCCTAAAACCTTGGCTTTCTTCTCGGCATCAGGATCGAGAATCGGATACAGCAACTGCCCCAGCTTTTCAGGGTCCATTCGCATGACTGCGGTTTCCTCGTCGATTTCACCTGCGTTTAAGAAGTCTGTCGCAATATTGAGGGCCGCTGTGCCAGTCCTCTTACCGACACGATGCTGTACGAGGTACAACTTGCCCGTTTGAATAGTGAATTCAATGTCAAGCATGTCTTTAGCGTCATCCTCAAGGACGTCACGAATATCGCGGAGCTGCTTGTAGAGCTCCGGCATCCTCTCCTCGATCGTGGGTAGTGTATCATTCTGACTATTCTTGGACTCTTCATTCATAGGGTTGGGCGTTCTGATTCCGGCGACAACATCCTCGCCTTGAGCATTAAATAGACACTCACCATAGAAGACATTCTCACCTGTAGCCGGGTTGCGTGTGAATGCGACACCTGTGGATGAGTCTTCACCCATGTTTCCGAACACCATTGCCTGTACTGTGACTGCAGTTCCCCACTGATCAGGAATGCCTTCGATTCTGCGATAAGCAACTGCGCGATTGCCATTCCAGCTCTTGAACACGGCACTAACGCCGCCCCAGAGCTGTTCCCACGGATCGTCAGGGAACTCCTTTCCGAGTACTTCCTTCACTCTGTGCTTGAATAATGTGCAGAGTTCCTTCAAATCCTCAGTTTTTAAGCAGGTGTCAGTAGTGCAGCCGACCTCTCTCTTCTTCTCCTCAAGGATGTACTCCAACTGATGCCTGATTCCATGCCCTTCTTCAGGCTCGATTTCTTCAGCTTTCTCCATGACGACATCACTGTACATCATGATTAGACGCCGATAAGTATCGTAGACGAACCGCTCGTTCTGGGTTTTCTCAATGAGGCCAGGAATCGTCCCAGTTGTGAGGCCAATGTTTAGCACAGTTTCCATCATACCCGGCATTGATTGCCTTGCACCGGAACGAGAGGAAACGAGGAGCGGATTCTTTGGGTCACCAAACTTCATGCCCATTGCATCCTCAATCGTGCGAAGAGATTCTGTTGCTTGCTTCTTGACTTCCTCTGGAATCTTTCCTTTCTCCAAGAATAGATTGCAGACGTCAGTAGCAATCGTAAACCCTGGGGGCACCGGCAGTCCAAGAAGTGTAGCGGCGGCTAACGAAGCCCCCTTTCCACCCAACTTGTTTTTCATATCTGCTCTGCCATCCGCCTTACCTTTAGCGAATTTAAACACGGATTTCTCTTTGGTCATATGATCACAGCCTATCTTTGCGACCTCTTCAGTACATTGTAACCAAGCCAATCGCAATCACACAATCCGAGAGGTCTGAGCATCGAGTGGGACTATTGCTGGGCTTCGCAGCTCTCTGTTTTTAATGTGACTGTTTGGCATCGCAGCTTTGTCCTTTTTTCTTCATTATATCGTAGCTACGAAAGCCTTTTTCTTGGAATACGCTGCTGATGGCACTGCATTTCCATTACGAGGCGACCCGCAATGATCGACTTGACAAAACACGAAGACCAGCTTAAGAGGACAGTTGAGCGCGCCAGAGAGCGTGACATTGTGGTTCCAACCTTTGCTCAGATGAAGGACCCTACAACCGTTCCTAAGAAAATCAAGGATGAACTGAAAGACATCTCGCTCTGGGATGTAGTTTCACGAAACCTGTTCCGGATTACATGGAAAAACGAACCCGTTGAAAGCGGTGGCCAGTACCAACCCATTGCTAACTACATGGAATTGCCGCCTGAGCTTACAGGTGTCGAAGCACGCATCATTGCACTCGTGGGAAAATGGTTTCCAACAGGTTCACACAAGGTGGGTGCGACATTCGGATGCCTCGTTCCACCTCTCGTAACCGGGCAATTCGACCCCACTAAGCATAAAGCTGTATGGCCAAGCACGGGCAACTACTGCAGAGGTGGCGCCTACGACGCTGCGTTGCTGGCCTGTGAAAGCATTGCAATCCTTCCTGAGGAAATGTCCAGAGAGCGATTCGAATGGCTGAAGACCGTGGCTGGAGAGATCATCGCCACACCGGGAAGCGAGAGCAACGTCAAGGAGATCTATGACAAAGTCTGGGAGCTGCGACGGACCAGAGAGGACGTCTTTGTCTTCAACCAGTTCAGCGAATTTGGAAACTACCTTTTCCATTACGATGTCACAGGTCACGCTATGAAGGAAGTGCTCGACAAGGAGCTTGGTAGTAGCAAGTACAGTGGAGTCTGCTTGACCACTGGTTCAGCCGGCACTCTCGCATGTGGCGACTTAATGAAACAGCAATACCCAACTTCCAAGATTGTCGCGGGTGAGGCTCTTCAGTGTCCAACACTGCTACTCAATGGATATGGGGCACATCGTATCGAGGGGATTGGTGATAAGCATGTGCCTTGGATCCACAACGTTCGCAATACCGACATGGTGATTGCAATCGATGATAATGACAGCATGAATCTGATGCGTCTATTCAACGAGCCCGTAGGACGCAAGTATCTGGTGAATGATATCGGTGCTCCCGAAGAGTTTGTTTCTCAGCTGGACCTGTTGGGAATCTCAAGCATCGCCAATACTCTCATGGCAATCAAGTTTGCAAAGTACTACGAACTGACCAGCAAGGATGTTATCCTTACTATATTCACAGACTCGATGGAGATGTATGGCTCACGACTGAAAGAGGCCACAACTGCACACGGTCAGTACACTGAGAAGAACGCTGTTAGGGACTATCACAGGGACCTGATGGGGCAGAAGATGGATGCTATGCTTGAGCTTGGTCACTACGAGCGCAAGAGAATACATCACCTCAAATATTTCACATGGATCGAACAACAGATGTTTGACTTGGACGAGCTGAATCAGCAGTGGTACGAGTACGATGAGTACTGGTCAGCAATCCAACAGACTACTCCAAAGGTTGACAAGCTGATAGTCGAGTTCAATGAGAAAGTGGGCTTGGTCTGAGGATTCAACGGTGGAGGGGTCAGCTCCTATGGGCGGAACAAATCGCATGCGCGTACTAGGAATCGTTGGCAGTCCGCGGCGCGGAGGAAACACCGAGATTCTAGTTGATGAGATACTTGCCGGTGCAACAGAGGCCGGTGCTGACACAGAGAAGATCATCCTGAATGAGCTAAACATCTTGCCCTGTCAAGCCTGTGATGCGTGCAAGGATGGGGGCGAGTGTGTACAGGAAGATGATATGTCTGAGCTCTTGACACAAATGGAGAGCTATCCAATATGGGTCTTGGGCACACCTGTATACTGGTGGGGTCCTTCCGCTCAGTTTAAGGCATTCATTGATAGATGGTACGGCGCCAATCAAGCTGTCTTCAAGGGGCGAACTATCATCGTGACTATTCCGATGGGCAGCGGCAATAACAAAATAGCTCAACACATTGTAGGAATGCTCAATGATATTGCTGACTACTTGGGTATGGATATTGCTGCAACTGTGCTTGCTCCCGGCGTACACAAACGAGGTGCAGTGCGCGAACATCAACAAGTACTGGATGCAGCCCACCAAGCTGGTAGGGATGCCGTTGAAGGGGACAACTAGAGATTAGTCATGCCCGACGTTTTCTGACTATTCAGAGTTTCAGCGGGAGATGAATCTCAAAGACGGCACCCTGGTTTTCGTCGCTATCTATGAGCTCGATTGTACCGCCGCATGTCCTGATGATCTCTCTGGTCAAGTAAAGCCCAAGTCCTCCACCTTTGGTGGATGCACCCCGTTGAAAGATCTTTGGTCTGATGTCATTCGGTATTCCAGGTCCATCGTCTGAGATGGTTATTAGCACGCTTCCGTTTTGACGAGTGACCTCTATACTTACATGGGCTTCTAGTCCCGCATGTTGAGCAGAGTTTCTAAGCAAATTCTCGAAGGCCATTGGCAGAAGAGTGCTCCCAGATGTATACGCCTGCCTTACGGTATCATCTGCAATGACTTCACAGGTTAGTCCTCTGTTTGCTTTCTCTGCTTGTTCAGCAATCCCTTCCAAGAACTTCACAAAATTCTCGTCTGATGGCTCGCGTGGTGTACCCAGTGCCTTTAGCAAATTCGCCATTCTACTACTTGCGGCATAAGCGGAGTCAAGCATTTCCCTGCCAGTATCTGGCATATCGTGATACAGCATCAAGACAGCATCAATGTAGCCAAGTATTACTTGTACGTCATTACCAAGATCATGCCTGAGGAGAGAGGCGTAGAGTTCCTTCTCCCTTTGCTGCAATGCCTTCTCCTCTTCGCTTTCCACTTGCTTAGTAATATCTGAGATGACCGAGATTACGCCTTCTATATCGCCCTGAGAATTTCCCTTTGGAACTGCGGAAATTCTAACTATCTTCCGTTCGCCATGCTTAGTAACCATCCTCAATGTGTAGACTGAAGCGATTCCCTCACTATGCTTTCTTGACTCAGCCTTGATTCGGTCGACCTCTTGTGGTTCGACGAAATCGGAGAATCTGCGGCCAATTACCTCCTCCACTTCCCAACCAAGAATCCCTGTGATTTTTTTGTTTGCGTACGTGATGAGCTCATCCAGTGAGTGAAATATTACCCCTTCGGGAAGTGCAACAACTAGATTTCGATATTGCGAATCAAGAAACATGTACTTGTCATCGCTTCTCACCAACAATCTAACATACTGAATGAAGGCGAGAGTTACCAAAAAGAATCCAATCCATTGGATATCATAGAAATTGAATGGACCCAATGAAACGTCCGATTGCAGGAACTCTCTCAGAAGGCCATCTATGGAGCCCAAGAAGAGACACGCGAATCCAGACAATGCAATGGTATACGCTGTCTTGTGCTTGACCAGTTTCTGAATTTCGAGTATCACCACGAATACAAAAACGGAAATGCCTACTTTTTCTGCAATGCTTTTCCAGTCTAACACATCATTCACTGGGAATATCGAAACTTGCCACAACGTCATGATAATAGCCAAGAGAAGGAGGACAATCACTACGATACGCGTGAATTTGGTGAGTTCGTCACTCAGAAATTGAACTCCATCCTGCTGTGTTTCCAAAGTTTCGGTAGCCATTGTCGATAACCCACAATTACATCATGAAAAAGGCGGAGAATTCGCGCCTTCGCTATATATCTACTAATATCAATTAATAGCACTATCTATGACCGTGCTCGGAATATGCTTGGGGATGAATACTGCTGCAATTAGGTTTGCTCCTAGTGTATACAAGATTGGTGCAGTACGCAAACATGCAAGTGTTATAGCGAAAGCAAAACAAGCGGGCAAGCAAGCTGTTGAAGGGAACCCTTGATTTCAAGATTGAGCTCACAGCTCCAATGGGAGATTAATCTCGAAAGCTGCGCCTTCTAAATCATCGATGTCTCTGAGCTGAATGGATCCTCCGCATGCACTGAGTATTTGCTTCGTCAGGTAAAGCCCCATCCCTCCTCGTCCCGCGGAAGCACCGCGATGGAAGAGCTTCAGTCTCGCGTCTTCTGAAATACCGGGGCCATTATCAGAGATTAGTATCGCCAAGCTTCCATCGTGACGACTGATTCTCACATTGACGACTGGATTTTGTCCAGCGTGCATAGCAGCATTTCGGAAGATGTTCTCAAATGCCATTGGCAGAAGAGAGCTTCCAGTAGGTCTGAGGTTCCTCGTTCCTTTGTCTGCGTTGATCTTAATTGAGAGCCCTCTGTTCGCCTTTTCGCACTGCGATGCGATTCTCTCAAGGAATGGACCAATCCCTTCGTCAGACGGTTGTGCTGGCGCGCCGATGGCCTCGAGGAGATTCGCCATTCTAACGCTTGCAGCTTGCGCTGATTCCAGCATATCCTTCGCAGAATCAGGTATGTCATGTGTGAGCATTCTCACGGCGCCAATATATCCGAGAATAACTTGTAGATCGTTGCCAAGATCATGCTGGAGTAACGATGCATAGAGTTCTTTTTCTCTCTCCTGCAGCGCCTTCTCCTCTTCGCTCTTAATACGTTCAGTGATGTCCGTGATAACCGAGATAACGCCTTCTACCTTGCCATGCTCGTTCATCTTCGGCACTGCTGAAATCCTGACTATCCTTCGTTCGCCGCTCTTGCTGAACATACGAACGGAATAGACTGAAGGCATTCCTTGTTTTCTGGTCTTAGATTGCCCAAGGATTCGTTCTACCTCGGCAGGTTCAACGAAGTCGATGAATCTCTTCCCTACTACATCCCCTTCTTCAAGCCCAAGAATCTTGGCGAATTTCTCATTTGCAAAAGTGATTGTTTCATCAAGCGAACCTATGGCCACGCCCTCCGGAAGCGCTTCAAGCAGGTCCCGATATTGTGAGCTCAATGCACTATACTTGCCTTCACTTTCTGTCAAAACTTTTGATCGCCTAAAGATGGCGATTGCCACAAATGTCAGGCCTACCCACATTATATCTTGCGTTCGATAGCCCCAAAGTGCTGGTCCAGATACGAAGAGCTCTCTCATCAAGTCGTCGATCGCAGCGATGAATACAATCGAGAACCCAAAATGAATCATCAAGTAAGAATTCCTGTTTTTAGCGAACCTATGTGCAACAATGATAATAATGAATGAAAGGCCAACCTGAATGATATCCTTGGATACATTTGCGTAGTTGATCGAGTCAGAAATAGGATAGGTCAATGCAAAGACCACAGCGATAATAGATGCTGCGAGAAGATTAAGTGCTGGCATGATTATTCTGGTATGCTTCTCCAATCCTTCTCTTTTCAACGACTATCACCTTTCTATTTCCGAGCTATTGGTTGATCTCGAGTTGGTTCACTACTTTACCTAATTTCATTGCGGATGGTCTGCCCGCACGGTATTAATATAACATATTCATATATATTAGTATCCATAATGGCCCTAAATGAAGCCGAGAAACGCGCGCATACTCTAACTAACGCGAAAATGGAGAATGACGTAAAAAGAGAAGAAGTACTCACGTTGTTTTCAACGCAAGCACTTCGGTAATGGAGAGATGATTGCCCCGTTTGGTATCGGCGGAGCGGGAGTCAGGAGCACTAGAGCGAGTTCCAACGGGTTTACCGTTGTTTCTCACCATCCAGATCTATCTCCTGAAGTAGGCAAGAGCGATTGCCTTAGTCGACACCAGAGTCTTCTGGGTTTTCTTGTGTAGTGAGCGGTAATCTTTCGCAAGAGCCATATCCTTTTCACCTCACAACAGTCATGTAGGCGTAGCTAAGAGCATCAGTTGACTGAGTCTTGACCA
>JABCTJ010000229.1 GCA_018238375.1 Candidatus Thorarchaeota archaeon | reverse complement strand
TTCCAGCACTCCTCCAGCCAGTTCTTTATGTTGTCGAAGGACGAGCGCTCCACCGTGGAGTAGACAGCCAGTGCTCCCTGGGAGCCTCTGTAGAATGTAGAACGTACACTCTTGAAGTGGTCTTGCCCTGCAAGATCCCGAATCTGAATGCTAACATTGTGTCCGCCAGCGAGCTCCATCCGTTTGACTGCAAAATCAGCTCCAATCGTAATCATATAGTTGGCTCTGAATCCTTCACCCATGTAGGTTAAGCGGAGGCTTGTCTTCCCGACAGAACCATCGCCCATGAGTACAACTTTGAAGAGTGCTGTGACCATGTATGAACTCCTCTCCGGGGGGTACAGTGTAACGCTAGTGAATCTTCCGGACATTTTAATCTATGCCGAGTAGACGATATGGGCACTGGAATCGGGGTTTTTGAGTGACTCTTACTTTCGGGAACCAGTCCGCCTCGGTGGTGTTCCCTTAGACGGACTGGAACCGTACGAAAAGACCACAACAAGACACGTCATTGTAGTGATGCCGGACTAGTCCTGAGACCGCACGCCAACAATACCGGTGTGAGATGAAGCCAGTGGGAAGAACAGTACGGACATTCAGGAACTCTATCGATATCGAAGAAGCTCGTTGGAAGCAGTTCAAACGTACTCTCAGACCCTCACAGAAGGAATACTTGGACCGCATCTTCGAGAGTGCAAGGAAGTCAGCCGACGCAGGCACAATGATAGTCACACCACGCATCGCAGAGGTCGTTCTCTTCTCAGCAATCATGGAGCTGCTCAGAGAGCTTGACCGCCTGAGAGAGAAGGTCGCAGAGATTGAGCAGCAGATGAAGGAGACTACCCCCTGATGAAGATGGAGGGGTGGCTTCTCGATGACAGTGTGGACAGGAGGAATCGTGCACTCACACTCTGGATAAAGGTAGGAAAAAAGACACGAGGTTACACGTACAACAAGTTCCACCCTTCTGTATTCGTCCGAACTGATCTACTTGACGACCCGAAGTGGTCTGACACAGGTGCTCTGAAGACAGTACTGGAACATCCTGACGTGACAGGGACAGCCATTGTTCACAAATTCGTTAGCGTCTACGATGAGCAACCTAAACGGGTCTTACAGGTGTTCACGACACCAGATATGCACTGGAAGGTTGCGAGAGACCTCGAAACATTGCCCGGGGCAACTGTATTCCACTCAGACCTCAATCCGGTACAGCAATTCTTCATCACTAACGAGATATTCCCATTCGGGCGAGTGGAGTTTGAGTTGGAGGGCAGTATAGTCACTGAGATCAGATGTCTAGATAGCCGAGAGGATGTCGAGTATGAAACTCCCGAACTGGAAGAGATGGGGATTGAAGCCTTCATTGACACACAGAGCATCTTCCCAGCAATGGAGGACCCAATACATCACATCGATGTCTATCACCGAGGCGAACTGATACTCATTCAGAACGATGACGAGCGGGAAACGCTCCTAGAACTCCAGAAGGCAGTTGACAAAATTGATCCAGACGTGATAGTCACCCGGGGGGGTGATGAACATCTGTTCGAGTACCTCACGATACGTTCTCATCTGAACAATGTGAAGCTCGCCTTCTCGCGCGATGGCACTACCCTCAACATTGTACGCAAGGAATCTCAATCGTTCTGGCAATACAACCAGGTCGTCTACAGATCTGGCAATCAAGTGATGTTCAATGGCAGAATCCACATCGACCGCAGAGAGAGTCAGTACTACTCGCCCTCAGGTATGGAAGGAGTGATTGAGGGCTGCAGGTTGGCGTTCGCTCAACCTCAGAGAGTTGCTCGAATGTCAATTGGTAGTGTCAACGCAGCCGTGCAGTACTATACTGCACACAAAATGGGAATCCTAATACCTCCCGTCAAACGCAACCCTGAGTTCCTTAAGTCTGTGAACGAGCTTGCATCCATAGATCGAGGAGGGCTGATTCTTCAGCCAATGCCCGGCGTCTACGAGAACGTGGCAGAGTGCGATTTTTCATCTATGTACCCCACGTTGATGGTCACCAGGAATATCAGTCCTGAAACAATCTGCACGCGGACGCAATGTCCCTACGATTACAAGTACTGCATCGAAGTTCCAGACCTACGATTTCGACTCTGCAGTCGTAGACGAGGAATTGTTGCAGAGGCATTGGAGATTGTGGTCAAGAAACGCGATGCATTCAAGAAACTGATTGAGAAGGGCCACGACACACGGAAGTATGAACTGATGCAGAACACACTGAAAGGTGTGCTAGTCTCATGTTTCGGCTACCTTGGTTTCAAGAATGCTAGATTCGGTAGAGTTGAAGCACACACTGCTGTGACTGCTTTTGCGCGCGATATCATGCTCAAGACACAAGAGATTGGCGAAGCCATGGGCTTCAAGATGATCCATGGTATTGTGGACTCGCTGTGGATTCAATCGGATGAAGAGATTGCATATGACAAGGTAGTGGAGTTCTGCAGACGTGTCACAGAAGCGGTCGACATCAAGATGTCCCCGAAAGGGGTCTACAGATGGATGGTCATTCCTTCATCAAGAATTCATCCGTCTATAGCACCACTGAACCGCTACTATGGCGTCTTCAAAAATGGAGGCATCAAGACTCGTGGAATAGAAACCAGACGCCGTGACACCTGCCTCTTTGTAGGCGATTGTCAAAAAGTGATGATCAAGACACTTGCTCACGCCCTGAACAAGAAGGAGTTCTTAGAACAAATACCAGCAGCCTATGCTGTGTGTAGAGAGTATATCGAGAGATTACATCGTGGAAACGTCGACCTCAGAGACCTCGTCTTGCATGCCCGACTCACTAGAGAACCCGGTGAATATCGCACCACATCAAGGGCATCGGTGGTGGCTCAACAGCTCATCAAATCAGGTAGAGAGCTGCATGCGGGACAGAAAGTGCATTATGTCTTGGTAGATGAGGATGCTAAAAGTCCCATTCGAAGAGTCAAGGCGTTGGAACTCTTTGATGAAACAACGAGATATGATCCTGAAGCGTATGCTCAGCTTTGCATAAGAGCATTCGAGAATCTAATACCTACTCAGCATCTTCAAGAATCGCACCTCGATGATGTAGACCAGCTCACACCATACCTAGCTCAATAGGGGCGCAAGCAAATTTCATTCAGTGACTGCTTGTGCCTGCATGGCGATTCTGGGCTTCAGTTCCCGAACGGATATACCAGTGGCCTTTGAAACAGTCAAGACATCATCTGCTTCGGGCTTGATTGTGATTATACTCCCATCAGCGGCACGGGAAACCTTGACCCGGACCATGAACTCCTGCTCGTCAATAGTCATCTTGCACACGATGGTTTCTCTTGAAGCCTTGAGTCGTTCCCAGGTGGTATAGCGAATACCAAGTGTTCCAAGATGCTTCATCATGACCTCAGCGATTCCTTTGAGTCCAGCTTTTGCAGCAATGACTTTTACAATGAAACAAGGGCGATTCTTCTTTCCGAAAGCGGGAATCATGACAACATCATAAGCCAGTCCCTCTGACAGAAGAATATCGAAAAGACTACCCATTATTTCGCCATCAACGTCATCTACAGTTGTTTCAATAACAACAACTTCATCAGAACTCCAGTTGCCGAGTACCTCAACTCGATCCTGTTTCGTGGCCTTTTTCTTCTTTGACTTCTCTTTGGCAGTCTTAGGCGGCTTCTTCGCTGTAGGACTAATATCGCCAATCATGATTCTCATCATATTTGGAGTGTCACCCAAATCTCGAGAACCGAATCCTACCCCTTGGCGCATAGGGAAAAATTCCCCTGGAGGGTCCCCAAACTTATCGATGAGAATAGCGAGTATTGCAGCGCCCGTTGGGGTAAGAACCTCAGTATTAGCAGGCCCATTCACATAGGGAATATCATTGGCAACCAAGATCTCTGCAACTGCTGGTACAGGAACCTCAAGATTGCCATGTTCAGTCTGTATTGTTCCGGAGCCAACAGCAACCTTAGTACAGAAGAATTTCGCTGTTCCAAATAGACCGGCTTTCTCCAGCAAATAGGCAGTACCGGCTATATCTAAGATTGTGTCCACGGAACCAAGCTCGTGAAGATGGAGCTCATTGAGTGGTTGATTGTGTGCCCTGCTCTCTGCTTGAAATAGCTCATTCAACACCTTATCACAGAAATCCCTAGCAAGCTTCGATAGCTCACACTCTTCTGCGATAGCGCTTAGCACTTCACGAAGTGAGCTGGGGGCTAATCGGATTCCTCTATCAAGTGTGACTTCGAGGTGTTTTCCAGTGCGACCTTCATGTGTCTTGCTTTGAACCTTGACTCGAAGAGTTGGATCATAAATGAGTAAACTTGCCGCCATTGGTAACAGGGAGTCATCCTCACCAATCAGATCTATCAACGCAGAGAGAAACATATCACCAGAAGCACCAGCAGTTGCGACATCAATGAGAACATTTGATTTGCTCATCTATTATTACTCCATCTCAGGATTATCTCTCGAGCCTTCGAGTCCAGACGACTGAACACTAAATAACGTTACTCGAATGTATGATGTTATCGGTTGTTGTGACACCTATTGAAGTGGTTTCAGACTTGTGTTTTTCCACTTCGCCATTGCTCGAAGATTGCCATGTACATGCACTCATCGGGGCCAATCCACATCTCACCAGAGTCAAAGGATGCGTCCACAAACTCCACGGGAGCATCGCGAATCAAAGCTGCAGGAATGGACTCATCAGATTCGCCCATAACAGCAGTGCACGCGGATGAGAGATTATCCGCAACCGCGCGTCTTGTTATCCTCATCGTATTGCCAAACAAGTCATTCCGTCCTCGATCATCTGCCACGGGTTTGAAGCCAGCAACGCCAAGCGCCATGCCAATGTTACCAAGACGTAACGGCTGCGTGCGACTATCTATTATCAGCACACCCACGGTCTTTCCCAGTCGCTTCCTGATTTCTCTTCGAATGCGCATTGCGCTTGCCTTTGGATCTACAGGCAACAGAGACGCATACCCAGGGGGGATGTTAGATTTGTCAACTCCCGCGTTGGCCATCAGAGTGTTGTTCTTGATGGTCAGGAGTACGTGGGAAATTCCGCCTAGTATCTCATCAGCCTCCTTGATGACTAGCTCGGCCACCGCAGGTAGTAGATCATATCTGTCTGCAAGGCTTCTAGCCATCGGAGAAACTTCGACCTCTGATAAATTCACAACCTGCCCTTCGGTCGTGCCCAGAGGAGTTTCAGCCATAGCTAAGATATCATTGTCCCGAATCTCCTCTCCAGCGTTTGAAATAGCCTCTATGAGAACATCCAGCATATCATCCTCTGCAGTGATGATTCGCGTCTTGATTGGTATCACTAGCAAGTCTATCATTACTCCCGTTGTGGTTTCTTAGCTCTCTGAAGTTTCATGCGAGCGCCCATTATGCACTTGTCCCCCTTTCTCCCGCCCATGGG
>JABCTJ010000177.1 GCA_018238375.1 Candidatus Thorarchaeota archaeon | reverse complement strand
ACATCAAACGACCTTACAGCAAGAGGGCAGTCACTGATAGTTCGAGCCTTGATATTGGCTCCAGTCCTTGTGTTCTTTCATTTGTCGCCATGGCTCTGAAGAAATGTGACTTGTAGTACGTAAGTCTTAAAACATCACATCTTCTACGAGCTTCAAACGGGTTATTTGACCTCCGTTGGTGCTTCCTCCGATGACAAAGGAGTCTTCAATTGTCTACCGCACGGTTTCAGACGTACGTGGTCCTCTCCTAATCGTAAAACACACACACAACGTCGGATACAACGAGGTAGTCAAAATTAGGTCTCCAAGCGGAGAGATGCTGACGGGGACCGTTCTTGAAACTGGTCGTGGAAAAGCAATTATCCAAGTGTTCGAAGGTACACGAGGTCTTGATGTAGATAAGACTGCGGTACGATTCACCGGTGATACATTGAAACTGCCGGTTTCAACGGAGATTCTCGGGCGGGTTTTGGATGGCTCTGGAAACCCTTTAGACAAAGGCCCGCCGCTCACCGCTGAGGACCACCGCGACATTAACGGTTCCCCAATCAATCCATATGCAAGACAATACCCCCGGCAACCGATTCAGACTGGATTGTCAGTCATTGATGGACTCAACACTCTAGTCAGGGGTCAAAAACTTCCCATCTTCTCCGGCTCTGGCCTACCACACAACCGGATTGCAGCACAGATTGTTAGACAATCTGAGATTCCTGGGGAAGAGAGTGATTTTGCCATTGTTTTTGCAGCAATGGGCATCACAGCGACTGAGGCACAGTTCTTCATGAATTCCTTTGAGGAAACTGGTGCACTCGAGCATACCGCACTTTTCCTTAATCTCGCAAATGACCCCGCAATTGAGCGCATCATAACGCCACGTGCTGCATTGACTGCAGCAGAGTATCTGGCATATGAAGCGGATTTGCACGTTCTTGTGATTCTTACGGATATGACTAACTACGCGGAAGCTCTCCGCGAGATTAGCGCAGCAAGGTCTGAGGTTCCTGGCAGGCGTGGTTACCCTGGTTATCTCTATACGGATCTTAGCATGATATACGAGAGAGCCGGAAGGATTAGGGGCAGAAAAGGGACAGTCACTCAGATGCCAATTCTATCAATGCCACAGGATGACATGACTCATCCAATCCCCGACCTTAGCGGGTACATCACTGAAGGGCAAATGATTGTTGCCCGTGACCTTCATAGACGCGGCATCTATCCGCCAATTGATCCGGGTCCATCACTGAGCCGCCTGATGAAGGAAGGCATTGGCAAGGGTATGACTCGCTTTGATCATAAGGAGCTTCAAGCACAGCTCTACTATGGATACTCTGAAGGAAGGGATTTTCGAGACCTCGTTGCAGTAGTAGGCTCTGAGGCTCTCACAGACCGAGATCAGAAGTACCTTGCATTCGCAGACAGGTTCGAGCAAGAGTTCATCAATCAAGGTGATCACGAGAATCGATCCTTTGAGGAAACCCTTGACCTTGGATGGAATCTTCTGAGTGAATTTCCCGAGAGAGAACTGAAGAGATGCGATATCACGACGATAGATTGGGCGCGGAAGCGGGGCGTATACGTGTACTCGTAAGTTTCTGTGATTGCTAGTCCTACGAGAGAGAGTTCTGAATGGCAGTAAACAGGTATCAGCGAACTGTGCTTAGGAATTCATATGGTGTTACTAAACCACTCAAAAGAAACGTAAGTCACTCACTGACCCCATGATGCAGATAATGGTCCGTTTCCTTCTTAGTTCCGAAACTTCTAAGGCCCTGCGCCTTTAGTTGGGACTTGAATTCTCGCGCTTGCTTTGTATTAATTTCGCCACGTTTCAGCACGTAGTTGATAATCTCAACTGCCTGATCCATCGTATCGCATCGCCGTATGTAGTCCACTACATTTGGCAGAAATCTCTCAGTAGAAGGAGCATCGGTTTTCTCTGACATTGTGCGGACCCCGTCGATTCCAACCTTGGCAGTTCCTGATCCCAGTTCCTTGTTTAGTGCAGGATATGCGGTTCGGAACTTATCATCATCAGGCATTGATATTCACCAATTTGCCAATCCCGCTATCAAGAACGGTGCATTCCATAGATGAGTTCGAAAAACGCCTTATAGACCTTAGCTTGAGGGATACCATTCATTGTAAGTTTATCTTTGCACCAGTTACTTGCTACGCTATCTCTGCTTTTTTATTATTGACCATGGAAGAGTTCCTTGAAGACGCTGAACATCATTCGCCAATGAGAAGAATGGGATGTTTGTTTCCTTTTCGGCGCGTCTCCACCCGCTGAGTCCATCATACAACGCAGCTCTGCGAATAACTTTCCCGATGGACCTATCTCCCAGTGACAGTGCAGCCTGAATGCGTGCGTTTCTCGGATCAAGCGACTCCACATTTACGCGGGGCACATTTCGCAAACCCCTCTCAACCGTTCTAATCTTGTGACGAATTACCTCTATGGGGGGTTGCGCATTGCGTTGAAGTCGCGTTTGGGCTTTCGGTATAAACGGGTTGATACCTACTGAGATTCGCAAGCGTTTTCCGCTGGACAGGCGTTTCACCATCTCTGGAATTGCTTCTACATCCTCATCGGTTTCTCCAGGCAGACCTACAATAAAGTAGAGCTTAATCGCCTTGTAGCCCGCTTGCGCCGCCAGACTCACAGCATTCTCAATAGCATCATCACTCAGTCCCTTGCCCATGGCAGACCGCAAGCTCTCCGACCCTGTTTCAGGAGCAATTGTGAGTGTTCGTTGTCCACCAGCGACCAAAGATGCCAGCAAACCTTCGGTGACGATATCAGCTCTTAATGATGGAGCTGACATCTGGAGGTCCTGTGATACAATCCAATCGGCAAGGTCCTCCAGCTCCTTGAGATCGCCAATAGAGGATGCTATCAGAGCAATTTTACGCACCGGAGTTTCCTGCAGCCCAATCTCAATAATCTCCTTCAGACGACCAATGCTTCTGACCCTTCTGGGTTGACAGATGTGGCCGACCAAGCAGAACTTGCATGAGTGACCGCATCCCCGTGCCACCTCCAGAAGAAAGGATTTGCCGAATACAGGTTCAAGTTTGGCGCCAACGGGGACGTCTGGAACGATCTGCGCAGTCGGATGAAAGACTGAATCAATATCCTTCATTATGAGTCTAGTCACAGAAGAAGGATTAGCAGCTGGAACGTAGATGCCTTTCAGAAGAGCAATTTTCTCCAAAGCACCCTCCCTTGAGTTAGATTCCCGTACGATATCGATTATGTCATGTAGTACGAGGTCCCCCTCACCAATAACGAAGGCATCTACGAAGTCAACATAAGGCTCAGGATTCGAGTTGATAACAGGCCCTCCCGCGAGCACGATGGGGTGTTTGTCTTCTCTATCCCTCGCCAAGACGGGAACACCTCCAATGTTAAGCATCTGAATCATACCAAGAATGTTTTCCTCATAGGTGAGGGAAAAGCCCACAATGTGGTTATCATATAGAGGACGTGCGGTTTCTACTGAATGACTCGGTGAGGGAACATCGTACCTGAAGTAGCGTTCACAAGACGTATCTTCACGGGCGTTCAACATCGAGTAGAATATGTGAGTGGCAAGTCCAGTCATCCCCACCCTGTATGTTGAGGGATAACAGTAACCAAAGAGAACATCCACTTTCCTGATGTCTTTTATGACCGCATTGAACTCCCTTATACGGGCTATGGGCACGATTTCCCCCTCATTCTTGACGCACGTCAACTACCTTTCTAGGTTGGTTGGTTAGCATAAGCTTTTCTGGTTCAATATCCTTGTCCACAATAACGCCCACTCCTGTGCGCGACCCTTGGTGTAAAACAATCCCCGGTGCAATTAGCGTACCTATCCCTGTCTTGACGTTGTCACCAATGACTGCACCCATCTTTCGACGTCCCGAATCAATCCTCTTACCCTTGATAGAAACTTTTACAGTCTTGTTGTCGTGTCTTAGATTCGCAGTTATTGTTCCTGCACCAAAATTCACCTTGCGACCTATCACCGAATCGCCCACATACGAGAGGTGACCAACATTGGTGCCATCCATGATTATGCTATTCTTGATCTCGACTGCGTTTCCAATCTTGACTTGTTTGCCCACTGAAGTATGTGCACGCAGGTAGCAATTCGGTCCGATGGTTGACCCTTTACCTATGTAGACAGGGCCCTCAATGTAAGCTCCGCTTCTAATGGTGGCACCTTTTTCAACTAAGACCTCTCCCTTTAGTACAGCTCCCTCCTCAACCTCCCCTGAGATGTACCCTGTCGCATCATTCAGAATCAACTTGTTTGCTTCAAGCAGGTCCCAAGGCTTGCCAACATCCATCCACCACGACGGAATCTCATACGCGCCTACCTTCCCTTGATCAATCAACATCTTAATCGAATCTGTTATCTCAAGTTCTCCTCGACTCGAGGGCTGAGTCTTATCTATCGCGTCCCAAATCTCGGGCCCCGCGGCAAAAATCCCTGCATTGACCAGATTGCTCACCATCTGCTCCGGCTTTGGTTTCTCAATCAGGTCGACTGCCTTCTCCTTCTTCACGACAACGATGCCATAGGCAGAGGGGTCATCAACTGACTTGACTGTCATGGTAAGACTTCGCTTACTTCTTCTGTGGCGTTCTACCAGTCCTTTGAAAGTGCCCGGCCCGCTCAATACGTCTCCGTACATCAGTATGATGTCATCATTCAGCGCGAACTCTTTTGCATACCGCGCTGCATCTGCTGTGCCTTTCCTTGCCTTCTGCAGGATGCACGAGATACGCATCGGTTTCCAGTCCACAGAGTCTATGGCATCCTGGAGGTCCTCCCCTCGGTAACCATAGATAATCAGGGTTTCCTTAATGCCTGCATCGCGAAGTGCCTTAAGGTTATGAAAGATCAATGGTTCTCCCGCAACTGGCAATAAGTGCTTAGAGATATTTGCTGAGAGTGGCATCATCCTTGTGGAATCGCCTGCTGCAAGTAAAGCGGCCTTCTTCATCGTTGCTCGATGGTGGAGTCTGTCCGCGTAATTAAAGAGTTTGCCACAGATATCTGCGGCGCACGCTCTCATCAACTCACATAGACCCCCTTGATGGCAGTAAGTCGATAGCACTCTCCAAGCCAAGAATATACCGCGGTGGGAGCCCGCGATACAAAACTCCACACTGCGATACATTAATATAGCTGATTGCGGCAAAAGTAGGTGTATTGTAATTTTTTACAATCTGTAACTTAGATAAGTAGGTGAACAATAATTGATGACAAATGAACAACTCGCCGAGGAACTGAAAGGCATGAAGCTCACTAAGAGCCAAATGATCGTCCTCGATATTTTGCGAAGCAGTGGGAGAAATGGTGTGACACCCAAGCAGCTCTTGGACAAAGTGTCTTTTGCCCCTAGAACAGTCCGTTACGCACTTAGGAAACTTCTGAAGAAACAGTTGATCAAGCGAGTGCCTTGTCTGCAAGATATGCGTCAGTGGATTTACGTCCCCGTATAGAAGGCAATAACTACGCACGAACTTGAGAAACATCAGACCACCGCCGGAGGTTATTAGGCCAATGGCGGCGGTGAAACCCCCCTTCAAAAAGGGACATTTCTGAATCCTTATAGTACTAGGAACCAGTATACTATCTATCTCGGAGGAACGCAAACTGGACACTCTGAAGATCCTGACTGGTCAGGAAGCAGTGGACGCTGTTCACGCGCTCAATGAAGAGAGCCGTCGACAGATTCTCCATGCGCTCAGAGCGAAGCGGATGTCCACTTCCGAGCTTTGCGACTTCTTAGAGCGGCAAGAGAACCAGAAGGAACTCAAGCCTCAGACTGTCCGCTACCACCTGAAGGAATTGGAGAAAGCTGGACTCATCGAACAAGACGGCCACGAACCGGTTGGTAACGGCAGTACGCACATCATGAAGAAGCTCTGGAGGGCAACTGCAGAGAACATCTTCATTGCCACTGGGGACATGAACAATCTCCCGGAGCGGTACCCCCTCGATATGGACCGGCTACTAGATATTGTCGGAGTCATGAAGAACCTGGGATTTGACTTGCCCAATGATGATACCACTCAACGGCTTGCTGAGGACTTCACTGATCGCGATCGCCTCGCAAACAAGGGCAGCGAAGGAGCGAAGAAGACACTCAAAGAGGTCGCTGAGATTGACCCAGCAGTCTATGCAAGGATGTATAGAATCCTGAGTGTCGTTCAGCTCGAAGATGGTGATTATAAGAGATACTGGGAATTGAACCGGAGCGTTACAGACAGGCTCAGAGAGGCGTACAGCAAGGGCGTTGGAAAGAATCCGGAAGTATACTAGAACAGCTAGGAATCCTCTTCACTGTTCTCACTGTAATCTGGATGCTTGGTTGTAAGCAGCCTTCGAATCCTAGATGCGATCTTTTTCCCTACTCCACTGACCCTTTGAAGATCTTTCTCTTCTGCTGAAAAGACCTTGTCTAAGGTCCCGAACTCTGCCAGAATCGCACGCGAGATGACTGTGTCAACCCCTGGGAATCCTGACAGTATGTACTCCAGCGCTTTAGCATCCGTTCCCATTGTTTCTCCGGATCTTGTTCTGAGAGTTTTCTTTGCGCCTATCTGTTCAAGGTGCGCCATGCGATAGAGAACAATAGCCGTTTCTTCAGCATTCCGTGTCCAGATAATCGGTACCTGAACCCTAATTGCGATGGATGCTAGCGCACCATAGATTGCAGCTGGATTGACAGCTCTCAAACCAATGAGCTGCTCTCCCTCCATGATAAGTACCGGCCTACGATAGGCTGAGCGGAGCGCTACCAGCTGGTCGAAAAGTCGTCCATCTATCATTGACTGGATGAAATCTCCCATCTCCTTCCGTTCCACAGCCACGTCCTCTGAAACTATGTAATCTCCAATTTTCAAGCTTTCATCTGAAATCTCGACGTTTAGACGTGTAAGCTCCCGAGCCACACCTGTAGGAAGCTCCCTAGAGTCCACAATGAGCCGTATCGTATCGTCTGTCTTGGATACTCGAGCGGCCCCTGTGCTGGGAATGCTCGTCTTCTCGCCGACTTCGTTGACAAACTCATCCAAGCTAGTCTGCTTATCATCTGGTTCCTTCTCTGCCTCTTTCAAGGCGTCAGGCATCTTCTTCAATTTCCTAATCACACTCCAATGATAGAACTCATCGTGTGTTCCCTTTGCTACGAAAATCACTACGCGCCCCGGAGCCCTGCGTCCTGTTCTTCCTTTTCGCTGAATGTACGGCACGACAGATGGTACACAGTCGTAAAAGACAACTAGATTGCACTCTGGAATATCTAGACCCTCTTCTCCTACTTGGGTGGCTACCAAGACGTTGAACTCGTTGTTCCGGAACCCCTCAAGGATTTCCACCTGTTTCTTCTGGCTGAGTCCCTTATCTGAACCTCTCGTGCTTTGGCCCACAAAACGACTGGCACGAGCTTCATCAAGCTGGTTCAGTATTTCGACGACTTCGATTGCCGTGTCACGAAAGCGTGTGAATATCAAAATACGCGAATCCAGATCGACAGAGAGCTGCTCGCTGACTATCTCTAGTATTGCATCCGCTTTAGGATGGCGATATCCTTTCGCTACCATGGCTTGCAGCAGGTTCTCAAACTGCTTGAACTCAAGGCGCGAAATCAGATCCTTGACACCCTTGGAGCTCTTCTTATTGCGGACTTCTTCGTACATTCCTTGGACGTACCTATGAGTAGGTGCTAGTCCTTGTGTGCCAACGAATTCCAGGAGGTGCACAATGCGTAGCGATGCAGTCAGGTTACGCATGACCAAATAGAGCTGACGAGGGGGCTTGGTGTAGGAACCAATCTCTCGACGCACTTCGCCCTGAACCTTCAGTATCTCCTTCTTGCTGAGTCTACGACCGTCAGGAAGCGCGAAACCATTGCTTACGACTGGAGCGATATAGTCGTTCAATAATGAGTATAGGATATCTCTCAGAACTTCGATCTCGGGGGGAAGAGTCACATATCGGATGGCGCTCTCTACTGAAACGATATAGTCACGTACATCAGGACTCTGGTCATCCCTCACCTCAACATGGACTAGGCGAAGGTTGGCACATACAGTTCTGATATGCTCTGCTTGATGTCCCGGGGATGCTGTAATTCCCAGTGACAGAGCGTTCTCTCTCTGCTTCTCATACATTTCTGCAATGAATGTGTATGCGTAGTTGCCGACTCCGCGGTGAGCCTCGTCATAGATAATCAATGTAACTTCAGCCAGATCATAGCTTCTCCGCACGAGGTCGTTCTGCAATGCCTGAGGCGTCATCACAATCACTTGAGCGTTAGCCCATATGGTTCGCCTGTCGTCAGGTGAGTCCTGCCCGGTCATGCACACAATCAAATCGGCATCAATATCGAGGACTTGTCTGAGGAACCGTGCCTGTTGATCGACAAGTGGTCGAGATGGTGCAAGGAAGATAACTTTGCTGTCTTGATTGAGTTTTAGGCGCTTAGCAGCAACGAGAGCTGCGATTACAGTTTTTCCAAGTCCAGTGCTTAACACGACCATCGTGCTCTTTTTCTCAGCAATCTCCGCAATGTTGACCTGATATGATCTATACTCAATACTATTCTTCTTGACAAGCGGCAAATCGACAAAGGACGCTCTCTTAACCAACAGTCTTTCCTCACATAGGCAGAAGCGCCATTCAGCGTTCATTGATAATACTCACTGTAAAAAGCCTCCTACTTCTTCTTCAACTTGGAACAAGGAGTCGAGATGTTATGTCTACCAAGGAGTCTATGCCCAGTGTCGAAGCAGAGCTCTACGAGCTGAGCATGCCCGGTCGTCTTCTAGGAAAAGAAGTTCTTGACAATAGAGCGCGAAGAATCGGAATCGTAAGGAGCATTAGAATTGGGCTCCATCCAACACGCTCCGAGCTGATAGTGAAAGGCGCAGAAGTCGAGTTTCCCGTTGACTTCGAAAGGATTGACGCTGTTGGAACGGTAGTACAGCTCAACTCGGTCGTTAAGGACGCTGAAGAAATCGAGGTTCACGATGTTTTACGACTTCAAAAAGAAGTACTAGACGACATCCGAAGCTATCTTGGCCCAAGGTAATCGTCCAGCATCTCTTCATTTCGAAGGGATTAATAGCGGTATGAGCTGCTTTCCAAAACCGGAGGCACTCTCATGGACCTCACAGTCGAAGATCTGGCTAAGACGATTGATCACACGGTGCTAAAGCCTGAAGCAAAGCAGTCCAAAATCAAGCAGCTCTGTGAAGAGGCACTCATGTACGAGTTTGCTGCGGTGTGCATCAATACTACACATGTTGAGTATGCTGCTAAGCTACTCAAGGGCTCATCTGTGAAGGTCTGCTGTGTTATCGGATTCCCCCTAGGTGCAAATCTAACACAGGTGAAGGCCATGGAAGCTAGGGAATCTGTCCGTTTGGGTGCTCATGAAATCGATATGGTCATCAACGTTGGAGCGCTCCGCGATAAGAATTATGATTTTGTCCGCAAAGACATCGAAGCTGTAGTCGAAGCATCAGGAACCGCGCATGTGAAAGTGATTCTAGAAACCGGTCTTCTGATTGATGACGAGAAGCGGCAAGCATGTTTGTTAGTGAAAGAGGCCGGTGCAGACTTCGTCAAGACATCAACTGGCTTTGGCCCTATGGGAGCGACTCCACACGATGTAAGGCTCATGCGAGAAACAGTCGGTGATTCCATGGGCGTGAAAGCGGCTGGAGGCATCCGCAACTTCAAGGATGCAATCAAGATGATTGAAGCGGGCGCCAACCGTCTCGGGACTAGCGCGGGAGTTGCCATTGTGGAAGACTTTCGTTGGATCCAATATAGCGATGCATGGATGCAACCAGATCGACCGTGCTGGGACTGTCCAAGCCGTCAGGCCAGTATGGCCAAGCAACCCAAAGAGGTCTATCTCTGGTACAAGGAACGATGTCTCACATGTCCCCACCGTGAAGACAATATCTTCAATGACTAGGAGGAATCTTGTTTGTCAAAGCAAGCCTATACCAATGCTGCGATTCTTCGTGTATCCCTGACTGATGGGTCCATTCACCGGGAACAGATATCCTCTGACGATTTCGAACAGTATCTTGGGGGACGAGGTCTCGGAGTGAAACTCCTTTATGAGAACCTACCTCCAGGAATCGACCCACTGTCTCCGGATAATTGGCTCATCTTTGCCGTGGGTCCAATGACTGCGACATCCGTTCCCACTGCTGGACGCTTTGTTGTGGTGACTAAGTCCCCGTTGACAGGCACCATCTTCGACTCACATGCTGGTGGTTACTTCGGTGCTCA
>JABCTJ010000174.1 GCA_018238375.1 Candidatus Thorarchaeota archaeon | reverse complement strand
TGTCACAAGACAATGCTGGTGATGCTGCTAATGCACTTCACGAGGAGGAACTGGCGAATCTCCTTCGAATATCGAATGACACTAGGCTCTACATTGAGGAGAGAACTCAGAGCTACATTGACGGCGTCTACATGATGGAGAGGTATTGTGAGGATCTCTTCCATGGGAGAATCAACGCCACAACTCGGCATAGCTATTACTGGGACCCGATTCTAGAGCCGGAAACTCTTCCACCCTTTGAAACTGACCCAGATGTTGTTGACGCATACTACTCGGACTTCATCTCATTCGATATTGATTGCTATTACATGCCAAGACCATACTATCGCAACAATGATCCTTTCGACCTCTCTCCCAAGACGGCCGCCACTTTGGATATTACCTCGAATATGGTCAATATATTCAGTGCTCTTCATAAAATGAATCCAGATTATGTCTGGCTGTACATGGGCTTTGACCCGGCTGTATCCGATCAGCATCTGATGAGGAACTACCCGTATGATAATCTCTGGTACTTCCAGCAGGAAGATCTCGGAATATGGCTTGACCCAGCTGACGACTATGACCCTAACGTCGAGACTTGGTACACCAACGTCGAGGGAGTCACGGATGAAGAAATTACATTCACACTGAACTTCGATCCAAGCACCGATTGGGTGTTGTCATTTGGTAGACCTGTTAGATATGACAATGGCACACTGATTGGCGTTATTTCAGCAGATGTATCGGTTGAAACAATTCGATCTGAGGTTCTCGATGTAAAGGTCCTTGATAGGGGATACGCGTACCTGCTGACATCTGACGGTACCGTCTTGGCCCATCCAGGCTTGGACACTGTTGCTGAGTATCAGCCAAGTGTTTTCGAGTTGGAATTCGACTCTGAAACAAGCCAAGAAGCAATAGACTTCCAAGATGTGCTTAGCAGTGCTCTCACTGCAGGACAGGGGAGTACTGAGTTCACAAAGGATGGAGAGTCATGGATACTCACACACATCAATGTGACAAACACGGGTTTCGCACTCGCAATTGTAGTTCCCGCTAACGAGGTCATTGAACCTGCAAACAACATACTGAACGTTGTGATGCAAGAAACCCTTCTGTTGACGATAGCACTGGGAGGAGTCCTTGCTGTTGTGGCAGTGGTTGTCGGGGCCATATCCTACAAAAGAGGACGCGCCGTGGTTAAACCAATCAAAGAAATGACAAGCATGGTTGAGAAGATGTCCAAGCAGGACTTCACACGCGGGGTCACGGTTTCAGGAGCGATGTTCGAGGAGATAGGAACAACTGTCGACGCACTGCTCAGCTTCCAAGAAGCCTGTAGATTCGGTAACCAGGCATTCATCCGAGGCGACTTGAATCGAGCTCTCGCTAATTACCAGAACCTATTGGAAATCAGTAGAAGGCTCAAGATTGAGGTTGGGGAACAGACTATGAGTCTGAATATTGGCAATGTGTTCAGGCAGCGAGGGGACACTGGCAATGCGCTAGACCACTATGATCGAGCTCTAACCATCGCCAATCGGATGCTTAAGCGAGCCAAGTCAGATAGTCCGGACGAATCGGACGCAATGATCCGAATCGCCTCAGTGTACCATAACATGGCGCTTGTTCAGATGGATGTCGGCGATTATGGTGCGGCGATGAAGTACTTGGAAGATGCAGAAGCGGTTGACCGTACCCTCGGCAACAATCGAGGGCTCGCCAGACGTTTCGATGCAATGGGTCTCAACTTGTTCAAGGCAGGACGCCACAGCCAAGCGCTCTCGCGATTCAAGGAGGCTCAGAAAATAGCCAAGGCAGAGAATTACGAGCGAGCTTTGGCTTACATACACTACCACATGGGTGATCTCTTTGTAGATCAAAGCAAATGGAGGAAGGCCCAAAAGGAGTTTGATGCGTCCATCCAACTCGCTCAGAGTGTCGAGGAGTACTGGTTGGCAGTTCATAGCATGAATGCACTTGCTGAAGTCCTAGACCACCTGAATAAGCCAAGCCACGAGCTGAGACGGCAAGCTGAGAAGCTAAGACGGTCAATCATGTTCAAGAAGAGCGTGATCTTCGTCATCGATTATTCAGGGAGCATGCGAGCACAGGATAGAATCAAGGCTGCTGTTGCAGGAGCCAAGGAAATCCTTGATAGTCAGGTTAACCCGCAGGATGAAGTGAGCATAATTGTGTTCAACTCTGGATTCCGAGAGCTTTTACCACTCACCGTGAAGGGTGAATACAAGAACCCCCGTGATAGTCCAATCTATCGAACGCTTGATGCTCTAAGGCATCCCAACAACGCGACAGCATTCTACGATGCTCTTGGAAAGGCACTTGTCGAGCTTGACCGAGTGGAATCGAGCGAACACAGATGGGTGATTGCCCTCACTGACGGTCAGGACAACAGCTCAAAGCACTTCTCACTTGATGCGCTCCAAGGGGTATTCACGCCTCAACAGCGTCTGAAGAAGACCAAGGACTCCACAATAGAGGGATACATCAGGAACAACCACCTAGATGTGAACTTAATCATAATAGGTGTGGGCGGGGAGCTCAGATCACCAGTGGACACGAAGAAGAGAATCAGGTCCCCCAAGACCGGACAGCGGTTGACAATCGAAGAGCTACTAGAATCCGTATGCTTGGGAATCCCACAAGGACAATACCTCTCTGTGGTTGATAGTCGCGACGTGCGTAGTGACATAGAGCGAGCGTTCCAGGAGATTGGAGTGCTTATGGCTCAGATGGAAGTGGGAGGAACCACGGTAGATTACTGAGGGGGCGAAATGAAGATGGCACAGAAAAAGAACGTTACGAAGAAGAGAGGGAGTTTCCGAAGGAACGTGGTGATCTCACTGGTGTTGATCTCAGTGATATCGCTAGCTGTCACTGGTGTGGTGTCCCAGCAATTCATGACATACATCGGGGATGACACTACCTTGCTCAGCGCTACGGCCTTGCGAGAACAAGCAATCAGAAATATGGAACTCACTGCAGAGAAGAACGCACTTGTGATTAATGAGAAGCTGGCTAGGGCGGAGGGGATGATTCGAGCAATGGCTGAGGAATGTGAACAGATATTCAGCGATGAATCCACAGTACAACCTCGAGAAGCATACTATGACTACTTCTTTGAGAACCCCGGAGGGCCACAACCCAATTGTACCCATTACGATGATGGTTACGGGCTCAGCGTTTCTTGGAATTACAGCAGTTGGTATCATCCCTCCGCGGACCCACTAAACTATAATGACACTGCCGATGCGAATGCAGAGAAGCTTGGACGAGCCTCCAATCTCGACTTCATATTCCAGAGCATCCATCAGCAGATGCCTGAGTTCCGATGGCTCTACCTAGCATTCACGAACGACCTCTTCATCAACTACCCAGGCAGTATCCTTGACCGGTCGATTCACCCATACTCTGCCAGCTCACAAGCATGGTACATAGATATCCTCTCAGGAAGTCCCGACATAACCTATGTCGAACCGTACTTCGATGAATTCGAGGGGGTTCTTCTCATATCCATCGGTAGAGTCGTGCGATATGACAATGGAACCATCATAGGGGTCATCTCAGGTGACATCTCAGTTGCAGACATCAACGAGAAGGTTCTAGATGTGCAGGTCCTGGAGAGCGGCTATGCATCGCTCATCGAAAAGTCCGGAGGAGGAATCATCGCCCATCCCGAGCTATCCCCAGAGGATTACGCAGAGTTTTGGGTGGAGAACGAAATTCTCATGCCATTGACTGAAGTGGAGATAAACAACGATACGACTGAAGCTCTTAGTGACGCACAGCTTCTACAGATTAGAAGCGTTCAATCGGGAGGAGTAGGCAATCTCACTTACACCAGAAATGGTGAAACCCATCTTCTAGTGTACGCCAGCGTGGAGAGAGGTAACTACATCGTTGTTATCGTTGTTCCTGAAGATGAAGTGCTGAGCGCGATTCCACCGTTGGAAGAGAGAATCGATGCGGCCAATCAGCAGGCATTGGGATTCATCCTAGCTATCACCGTGGGCGGAATCATAGTAGCTGGAGCTGTAGCCATCGTGATCTCCAATCAAATTACGAAACCTCTACAATACCTCATGGATCTGGCAACCAGAAACGTCGAAGCTATGATAAAGGAGGAGAGCCTGGACGCGATTGACCTTAGGGTCGATACAACATACATCTCAAAGGACGACGAGATTGGTGAGCTAGCTAGAGCTTTTCAAGGGATGCTTGACTCCATTAAAGAGGACGAGTCCTGAAGAAGAGCACATCTTCAGGGGTGGTTGAGTGAAAGAAGAAGAGTGGACTATCGGTCAATCGAAACTGGTCTACGGGTTGGACCGCAATGACCTGCACTTTCTTGACATAACAGAAGAAGGTGAACTTTGCATCAGAATGGGTGAGGAAACCATAACCTTCTCAGAGATTGTTAGACGAATCAAATCAGATGCTGAAGAAACCATTGGCTATACATCCTCATTTACTCTTCGACTTCCTCAGCTGATTGTTTCTCAAGTCAAGAAGCTAAAGACTGCATTCGCTTCAGCCATTAAGCAATTGAACTATGATGGCCAATTCAATGCAGTATATCCAGTAAAGGTAAACCAGCGGCGGGACTTCGTGTTGCCCGTGCTGACTGCAGACACAGAATACGGACTTGAGGTTGGGACCAAGTCCGAGTTGATTCTAGTTTACAAGGTGGTCCAGAATGAAAAGCACAGACGCATCGTTTGCAATGGTGCGAAAGATCCAGAGTATTTGGATATGATTCAGAAGTGCATCGACAATGGCTATACTATGTCAATATCAGTGGAGTCAATGCATGAAGCTAGGATGATTGTCGAGCGCTTCAATCCAAAGATGACTGATTTAGTATTGCGGCTCAAACCATATCTTACTCTTGAAGGCCATTGGTCACACTCGACCGGGCGCGACTCCAAGTTTGGGATGAGCATCCATGATATCTTTGATGTCATTGAGCTGTTCAAGGAAACTGGGTTCTTGACCTCTGTTTCCACTATCCTTGGTCATGCTGGTTCACAGATAATCGATGTGGCGAGCTTTCGGGGCTTTGCACAGTTCATGACACGGGTATTCTTAGAGCTCCACGACAGGGGTCTCTCTGGCTTGGATACCATTGACTTCGGAGGTGGGTTACCAATTGACTACACCAGCGCCCATCGCTCAGACCTGATGGAATTGTACGCCCTATCACTTGTTCAGGGAATCAAGGATATCCTCAAGGAGAGCCAACATCAAGGCATTTCACCGACCATTCTCATAGAGTCAGGAAGGGGAATTACTGCCTTAGGCTCACTCATATTGGTCAGAGCACTTGAGTTGAGGTCAGTATTTCCGCCCCGTGAAGATTACGAAAACAAAGCAATGGAGAGAGCTGAGCACCAATGGCTTGACCGGGTTGAGAAATCAAGTTCTGTTGAAGAATTGACGAGGTTGTGGAATGAATTCCATAAGGAGTTTACTGAAACCCCTGACACCCTGAGAGAAATCTTCGAGAGCGAGATGTTGGTAGGAGTGCTTGAAGCGGCAGTTCGGAGGAAGCTGAAGAAGCACGGACTCAATCAACTGAAAGTGGGTTCTGTTTCCAGAAGCTTCTGGTATCCGGAACACATCGTGATAGGCAACTTCAGTGTTTTCAACAGTGTAGGAGATTATGTTCTAGTCCATCAGCACTTCCCGATTGTGCCTATTCGCGACCTGCATGTAAGACCCGAAACGACTGTGCGCTTAGTAGATATTACCTGTGACTCAGACGGTGAGATATCTCAGTTCCACAGAAAAGCCACTGAAGTGCCGCTGTTCACACGAGATGATCGGCCGCTAACCTTGCCAAAGGAAGGGATGGAGGAAGGGATCCCTGTTGGTGTCTTGGAGAATGTTCAGGACTCCTACTTTGTTCTAGCCCTGACAGGCGCGTACCAAGATGTCATTGAGATGGACCACAATCTTCTGGGAGACCTGCCTGATGTAGAGCTCAGGCTGACTGAAGAGGGGCAGTGGCAGGTAAAATGGACAAGGGGAGCGGAATCCGTGGAACATCTTCTGGAGGACCAGGGTTACACCGACATGGATTTTGATGAGGACCCCTACATGTCAACAAATAGAGGAAAGTAATCGAGCACCCGGGAAGTTCCTCAAGCATTGTCAGTTTGCCAATCCTTAAGACCATCAACTCGAAAGCAAGCAGGACTTCGATGAATGAACACTCCAAGGACAAGTATAGTAAAATCGCGAGCCTTCTGAATGGACAACGAGTATTAGTTGCGTTCAGCGGCGGTGTTGATAGCTCTGTCCTTGCACTCCTCGCTAAGAAGCATGCAGATAGAGTTGTGTTACTCACCATCGATAGTATTCTGTCACCCCAGTCTGAACTAGCAAATGCAAAGAAAGTCGCAGGCGAGCTGAAAATCGAGTCTGAGATAATCCAAGTTGATCATCTGGACGATGATGAATTCACGAAGAATCCCCGCGACCGATGTTACCTTTGCAAGAAGAAGCTGGCCAAGATCTGGACTGAATATGCTAGTAAACGAGGTTTCGACATGGTCGTTGAAGGCACAAGCGCAAGTGACCTGAAAGGCCACAGACCTGGCGAACGTGCTCTCAGAGAGATGGGAGTGACATCACCCTTTCTGGATGCAGGCATGACGAAAGATGAGATTCGCCAGTACGCAAGAGAGAACGAACTGTCTGTTGCAGATAGACCCTCCATGGCATGCTTAGCAACCAGATTTCCATACGGAGTGCAGATCACAAAGAAACATGTCAACATGGTGGATGCGATCGAACAAGCAGTTAGACGAATATTCGAGGTTCATACAATCCGAGCTCGATTCCACGGTGACCTTGTGCGAATAGAAGTAGGTTCTGACGAGCGGGACAAACTCTTCGACACCAACAAGCTCGACGAACTCAAAGAGCTGGCAAGCTCCGTGGGATTCACCTATGTTGCTATCGATGCTAGAGG
>JABCTJ010000141.1 GCA_018238375.1 Candidatus Thorarchaeota archaeon | reverse complement strand
ATGCGTTCCTTCTTGATCTCCCACAGCATAGCCTATCGTCATTCTAGCGGGAATGTTGAGATAACGCATGTAGACACAGTAGGCTGTGGCGAAGTCCATTGGTAGACCACCGCCCCTCTCGATGAACCAATCCGTGACCTCTCGGCCTGATTCGGGACGTTCTTGGTAGTCATCAAGCATCAGCTCGAATGTATCACGGAAGTAAGCATCGACCAACACGGCCATTTCATAGGCATTGTCCCCCGCACCTATGAACTGAGAAGCATTATCTATTACGCGCTGTGAGAGTGGTTGAACATCATCGAGCGCAGTGTATAGTGTATTGATATCTGGCGGAGCAAAAATCCCCGGCAGCGCGTTGCTAGCGACGTTGGTTAAGTCCTGTTGTCTGTAAGTGACCTCATAACTGATTAGCACATACTCGTCGCTCGCGCCTTCTATAAGAGGGTTAAACAGAAGTGTGTTGTAATCATCTGTTTCAAGAGTGTACTGCAGAAGCAAACCATTCGGATGACTTTGAAACGAGTCTTGTATGACCTGAATTTGTGGGAACAATGCGGGCAGTTCAACACTCCCTGTTGCGCCTCCTGCGGAAACATTGATGAAAATCGTGTAAATCGCGTTACCCTGGGTTACTGCCTGCGCTCTGGTAATGAGCTCTGTGCTCTCAAGGGGACCTGTATCCAACTGTGTTTTGGCCCACCCGGAGCCATCATATCGGTCATAGGCGGTACTTCGCCATAACTGGGGAGGATCATACGGGTCCACAATGAAGAGCACATTCTCAAGCTGTTCAAGGAGATTGTCGGGAAGGGTCTGGTTAAGTGGCAGGTCTTGGTAGGTCACGTTCTCGAACCAGTTACTCGTCCAGTCATTGAAGTTAACGTTAATTTCCCATTCGTCAGGAGGATATGGCTCGTGTGGATTTTCCAGCCTCACCACACCTGCTTGGATGTTGATGACACTCCAAGTGGCCCAAATTATGGTAGCAACTAGGAATAGCGAACTGATGAGAGTCATCGGGCTTGCCTTGCGGCGAACTCCTGTTTTTTCGGCACTCAACAGATATTTCCTCCAGTTTCGTGATGGGCAAGATACATTGGCACATGCCAAGGGGAGGGAGATATGGTTACCCCTCTAACAAACGATTTCGAGCCTAGCAATTAAAGCGTTTCTCGGATACGCAGGTCATTTTTGATGTCTTCGCGCATTTTTGTGCCACTCAGAACATAGATATGTGGCCTTTTTGTCCGCGCTATTGATTCTCCTTTGAGTCGCATGAGGAGTGCTACATTCTGATGATGAATGAAAGAATTGATGCGTTCGTAAGGAGTGTGCTTCTCACCTCTGAGAAGGGCGCTCACTCGTATGATCACACAAAGCGGGTCTATTCGCTTGCCATGTCGATAGGTTCGAAGGCAGGAGCAGACCTTAAGGTGCTTGGCGCTGCAGCTCAACTTCATGACGTAGGGCGACCACGTGAAGCGCAGACAGGCGAATCACATTCAGTAATCTCTGGTGAGATGGGTAGACCCATCATGCGAGAGGTAGGATACACAGAGCACGAAATCGAACTGGTTGTTCAAGCTATAAGGACACACAGGTTTAGTGAGGGCTTAACACCCACTTCGATTGAAGGAGAAGTTCTCAGTGATGCAGACAAGCTTGATGCAATGGGCGCAATTGGCGTGTTTCGAGCCATTGCACAGGCATCAATGACAGGTGTAGGCATTGACGGCTTTCTCAGTCACGCTGATGAGAAGCTATTGAAGCTGCACAAGCTGATGTACACTAAACAGGCGAAGACCTTAGCGGAAAAGCGCCACGTGGTTCTTGACAGATTCGTCAATCAATTACGTGAAGAGATTCAATCTAGTGTGGAGAATTAAGAAAATTCACCCTGCAGAAAGAGCTCCAAATAGGATGTTCTGATCGAGCTATTCGAATCAAGCCCCAACCTCTCAATAAGATTGAATATCATGTTCAGAGCCGGGTTCATATCACGCTTAGATGTGACCACTCGTTCCAGTTCCAAGAAAAGACCAACATCATCCACATCATCGACACTGATAGTAATGGAGTCTACAGTATAGAACACACGTCGTTTTGAGATGGTAGCCACGTGCTTGAATCCAAGACTCTCTAGGATTGACCGAGCGCTGTCTATATTGCTGATATGTACTGAGAGTTCAACACGCGATTTGGACCGGGACTCTAGCTTTGGCCCCTTGTAGGTCAGCTCATATGGAGGGGGGAATGTGTTATCCGGTTCTTTGCCAGCCACATCGGGATGACGGCTTCTCAGACGAAGAGCCTCGTCGGTTTCTTGAAAAGCTCTTGCAGGATGGTCAAAGTATGCATCAACTTGGGTCTCGCTGTTCAGTCTTTGCGCACCAATGCGACGAAGAGCCTCCTCAACGGACTTTCGATTCTCTATCGGTATCTTGACCTCAACCTCAATAGATTCCTTCATCTAAAACCAGGCTCCTGTCATTGCATAGGTAAGAACTGTAAAATGACTGGGGAACAAGTCAATAGGTGTTTCCATAGAACCTAGAACCTATTTCTTACAGTTCATGCGAGTGACACTCAACTGCAAGAAATTCCTGTGTTTCACCCGTCCCCTGCCAGTGTTGCCACCTCCAAAACTCCTATAGAGCCTGAGATTAGCAGGGGCTTTGTCTGTCATCATCGGGATGGGATCCCTCGTACAGTCATGGCTTCCTTCTCCTGTTTCACTGCTAGGGTATCACTCCCAACCACAGAGAGGCTTTCCACAGTTCTTGCCACGGCGGGGTCCTTATCAACCATCTCAACCTCGTCACCAAGACTGAGAAGGCTCGTCTGAGCATGGTGAACGGCCGCGGACTCTCCAAGACCTGATACAAGGCCCTTAGAGGAGAGTAAGGACTTCCCTCGAGAGG
>JABCTJ010000123.1 GCA_018238375.1 Candidatus Thorarchaeota archaeon | reverse complement strand
CTATCTCGTGTCCATCGTCAAGGACAATCAGCATAAATTTGCCATCCGATTGAACTGCCTCATAGACCCTACCTGTCACTTCAGATTCAAACTGACTAAGCTCGATGCCATGTAACACCAAATGATTATGTACTACCGCTTTGCGGATGAGCTTGCCCCGCAAGGCTGAGTTGAGCTTACTGGCAATAACCTCCAATTCAGGCAGTTCGGGCATCTCTTCTCACAACACAGGGTTGCCTGCTAGCAGGGTTCCCCCCACCAATAATACATGAAGGCAGGACTTAAGGCTGATTATGTTTCAGTGGCTCCTATGGAGCCGACTGTATTTCACATTCAAAAGGGCCGTCTAGTCAAGATGCACGACCCGGGTGTATTTGGACGAGGCGACTGCTATCTTGTTGATGCAGATCCAAAGATTTACCTCTGGATTGGACCGAAGTCAACTGCTGATGAAAAATTCCTAACGGCCGCATCTGCGGTTATGAAAGACACTGCACGCAAAGGTCACGCAGACATAGACCGTATTGAAGGTGGTAACGAGCCAGAGTCATTCAAGAGCCTCTTCGATGATTTCCGCCTGACCGATGAAGACACTGCAGGCATTCTCAGAAAGGTCCAGATGGAAACCCATGAACACAAACTATGGCGTGTTCACCGAGAAGGCGATGAAACATTCTTTGCAGAAGTATCTAGAGAGAAGCCGTCTTTGAGAAGTGATGATGTTTTCATTTTAGACGCTTGGGATACATTCTTTGTTTGGCGTGGAAAGGAAGCCAGTTCAAGGGAGAAGTTCGATGCCACTATACTTGCGCGACGCTACGATGCAGAACGTGTAGGCGTACAGGAGATTGAATTAATCGAGGAAGGAAGCGAACCAGATGAATTCTTGAAGCTGTTGGATTGAGAGATACTACACAAGCCTGTAGTGCCCTGGACGCGGCTCATATAGAACACCAGCATTCTTCATCTGTTCCAGCTCTTTTGCTGCAATGTGATGTTCTAGGCCAGCCTCTGCTGCAATCTCGCCAAGAGATGGACCGAGCGAGCTTGGCGTTCCAGCATCAAGCTTCTTGAGCGCCTTCAGTATCTTTGTATTGAAGTGATGTAACGGTCGACCTTTCCCCCAGTCGCGTTCCGCCTCTGTCTTCAACTGAGTGAGTTCAAGGTATTCTTTGAGAGCGGGCTCAAGCACACGGTCCCACGATCGCTTCAAGTCGCTCGCAGTCACTTTGTCTTTCCAAGATGCTCTAGCTGATGAACGCGCCAGTCGGACCGTGCTCAGAGGTCTACCTAACGAGTCAGCATCGAGAATACTTCCTCGTGACATTGCTGCATCTTCAAGGTCGAAGCTTTCCTTGAGGGTTTCCAACCTAGAGAGTACGTGCTTTGTGCTTGCCTCAATTGAGCGTTTAGCCACTTTTGGAGTTAATAGCTGATAGGTGACTGCAGCTTTGATTATAGGTAGTCGTAGGTCCGAGGCTGCTTTCCGTTCAACCCAGAAGTCCTCCGATGTGAGAGCTAGGGGTACATCTGGAAGAAAACCTGTTTCGCTATCAGTAAGAGCACTCAGAGATACCTCTCTGAAGCCGGATGGATCCATTCTCTTGACGCAGAGAGTTTCCATTCTGGATTTGCTCGGAGACCCCACATCCATTCGCCAGAGCCTTGGAGTCACCACACTGATACCCCTCACTCTCCTATGTTTTGCAACCTTACCACGAAATGTTGGTGGAAGCACATCACGTATGAATCTAAGCAATTGTCTGACCTGCCTTTGCGAAGCTATCGCCTGAATCCCTGCAGTGAGTCCACCAATGCTCTCTTCGAAGGGCGGACTCGATATGAACAGTTGCGCAAAGACTCGTTTGCTGGCCTCAGCCATTCCGACCTGCTCAAAGAGCATGCCCGATAGCTCCTTGAGAGATAGTGGATGTTTTATTTCCGATAGGAACTTTTCAGGCAGTTTTTCAACCGCATCAGCAGTAATTGCTCTAACAATCTCTTGCGATTGCTCCAGTATGCGAGGAACGGCAACGCTTCTGCCAGTGACTTCGATGAACTCTCCATCGAGCGGTAGGTCTTGGTCCCGACGAAAGTAGACAAACATCCCCTCCAAGAGCCACGGACTGGGAGTGAGAAGAATGAGCGAGCTATCCCTTGTGTGGTGAACAAATCCGCGAATCTTCAATGTTCGTCCGCTTAGGCGCTCTTGGAATCCTCTATGAAGCTCAAGCTCCCATGCGGCAAGCTCTGATCCGAACTGCCTATCGAATACATCAGTTGTCGCGACTGCATCACCCAGCCTATCGCTGGAAAACCCATGGCGTTGGTAGAGATCTTCAGGTTCCATCTCTCGTCAATCCAGTCAGCCCTTGCCAGCTTCCTCGGCTTTCAGATATTCCCTATATGCTCGGGGGTAAAGATTCCCCAATTCCTCTGTCGATGGCAGCCGTTGTTTGTATGGTCTGTACATCTGTCCGGGCTCTATCCTCGTCGTTTCACTATCGATTATTGGTTTCAATTGCTGGTTGATCTCAAACCCAACGAAATGTCGCCAGTTCCCCTTCGCTGCTACTGCGGTGGTTCCGTTACCCATGAAGGGGTCTAGAACGACATCACTTGGACGGGACGAGAAATCAATGCATCTGCTTACAACTTCCAAAGGAAGCTTTGTGCTATTCTTATCTTGGCCAGCCCGGTACTGACGCTTGATTCTCCATACGTCTTCAGGATAGTGTTCAAACTTGTTGAAGAAGTACTTACGTGGGTCCTTGGCGAATAGTAACACATGGTAGTGACTGGTAACGAACCGCTTCTTTGTGAAGACTCCAAACGGATAGTGCCAGATGATGTGATTAAGTAGAGATAATCCAGCCTCTCTGGCGCCTCTTAGCACGAACTCTAGGTTGTTCCATCCACTGAAGATGTAAGCTGAAGCATGTTGCTTCATGACACGCGGTAACTCACTGATCCAACCGACTGTAAAGTCCTCGTAACTTCCCTGCGCTTCCGCATAGCCCTCAATGACAAAGGATTCATCGCGATTGTAGACACCGCTCTTGCCGTTGAAGTCAATTCCAAAGGGAGGGTCAGCAATGACTAGGTCGATTACGCTTTCAGGCAGTTGCTGCATTCCCTTGACACACTCATCAAATAGCACAGTATCGAGAGCCATCCCCCCCATCAAGTGAGCCTTCTTCTCGAATAGCTTGCGGGCTTCATCTGCAGTCCAGTCATGGTCAGGTCTGAAGTAGAACTCAGCCAGATGAGGAATATACTTCCTTGAGCGACGCTTGGTTCCACCCTTCTTATCAGATGCATCGTCAATGTCTGTTGTCATACATCAAGTCATCCCTACTTGGCGCTTCATCCACTTAAGCGATATGGAGGAAGTCGGAAGACCAATAGGTGAAAATCCGTCTACAGCAAGTCTGAGGGGTCAACGCCTCGGGAGATTGCCTTCTGTGTCATCCAGTCCATGAATGATTCGACCGGTTTCTTCATCTCCGCGGCTTTCAGCGACTTCAGTTCCAATGCGCCTTCGGGACAAGTTATGACGCAAACTCCACATCCTACACAGAGATCGGGATTGACCACACTGATGTCTTCGGGGATGCTCAGCGCATCAAATTGACATCGTTCAACGCAAGTGCCGCACCCGCTGCATAGTTCTGCATCCACGCTGACGATGAAGTTTGCTTTCACAAAGGCGTGAGGTGTTCCGGATAATGAAACTCCTCTGAGTACATTGCAGCAACAGGTACAGCAATTGCAAATGTAGTTGTTGCCGCTTTGGATGTTCATAGTGCAATGAACTAGACCAGCTTGCTCAGACTCGTGCAGTATCTTCAGAGACTCCTCCATCGTTATGGACTGAGTTAATTCGTCTTCGTCAAAGGCACTCTCTTTCTGGGGAGCAAAGATTAGGCAGACCGATTTCGGGTACTTGCAGGGGTTATCCAACAACTCCTGTTGTTTCTTGCAGATGCACTCGCGTAGACCCCAAGACTTGGAGTTCCTGACAATCTCCTCAGCCACGTCGTAAGGATGGATTTCAAGCTCTGTCGAAACCGCCTCATTGATTGGTATCACTCTGAATACGGCAGGTTCAGTGCTGAAGAGCTCGCCCCCGCGTCCCTTCACAAAATAGTCTTCGGCGAGCTGGGCGAATTCCTTATCCATGCGATCTAGCTGTTCCTCATAGATTCCGACTGCAAACGGAATCAGCGCGTATCTTCGGCCCGTGCTCGAGTTCCATGCGCGAATCTGTCCCTTCTCGTACATTGTTTCAAGCATGCCCTCCATTCCTTCGATATGTAGCTCAAGCCGGTCCGCCATCTCTTCTACTGTTTCCCCTCGCAGCTTCATCCGACTAGCAAGGCCTGCCTCCTCGGGCGTGAATATCCATCGAAGGACCTTGAGATGGGTTCCATCTTCCACGCTTGCATAGCTATTCGGGATCTTGTCGAGAACCTCAGCAAGTCGTTCGTAAGCGTCATCAATGTCTTCAGTCGTCATCACTGGAGCCTCCTGCATTTCATATGGCCTTAAACATCAATGAAGACGGACACCGGGCATAAAGTGTTACGTTCCGACGTAAACCGAATTTCCTTGAAGTCGCCGCACATCTAATTCCCCAGTACGCTTGATTGTAGGAGCTTTTTTAATGGCTCACACAGACCTAGGCTTAGGTGACCACACTATGGCAGGGGTCAAGAAAGCAGCGGGACTATACTTCGAATCAATGGACCAAGACGTGGCTGAGAATGAGTTTCTCAAAGCGCTGGAAATCGAGGACCTTTCCAAGTACACCGTTGCATGGGTGGAGGATTGGGTTCTAATTCTCCATATGAAAAAATGGTTCGGACTCAAGTTCCCCAGTCAAGACAAGGCTGAGGAAGTCTTCAGACAGGTGGTCAGCGAGGGAAGCAGCTGAAGAAAGGATTGACTCCTTGAGAGTCCTATAATGTTACTTCGTACTCGATAAGCCCGATGATTGGAACAAATCCTAGCGATTGGTAGAGTTCTAAACCGCCGCGATTGGTTTCCGGCGTACCAACCCAGGAATACTGACAACCTTTTTTCAAAAACAGTTGGTTAATCTGGTTGACCAAGAGTGATGCAACACCTATTCTCCGGAAATTCGGGGACACGCCAAGTTCTCCTATTATGCCAAAGGGCGGTCGATACTTGAATTCAGGTATCCATCCTATCAGCAGACCTGCTGGCTCTCCGTCCACCACGGCAATCCTCCAGAAGTCCGCCGGAGAGTGGCCAAACTTCCCGTTTTTGATTGCTTGTTGAAGCTGAAGACTTTGGTCATAATCTGTGACTGTAGAGTAAAACCCATGAACAGCCCTATCCTCGGGGGTAGACGTGAATGCCGTTACTGTGAGCTCACTGAGTTCTTCCAATGTGAAGTCATCAAGTGTCTTGACTACTATGTCCTCAGGTGTGGGCTGCGGTATTGATAAACTCAGGTCTAGCAGCAGCGTCACACCCATGGGTCCACTCTTCTTGAACCCAAAGCTATCGTACAGTTGGGCGTGCCATGCTATGAGATCTGGACGGTCAAGCGGATATCTCAGCCTGCATCTTACCCTCTCGACCCCTCTGTCCTTCAGAAACGAAAACCCGAATCTCATGAGTGCATCAGCAACACCGCTGCCCCGCTCAAAGGGAGGCACCCCTGGTTCCCATCTCCTGAGCCAGCCTGTCTTCTCATCTGACGTGATGCT
>JABCTJ010000119.1 GCA_018238375.1 Candidatus Thorarchaeota archaeon | reverse complement strand
TGCAGACCTCCTCCACTGCATCCCAGAAGTCGTTCAGCAGAGGGGGTCGTCCGTGTACGTTCGTATCTTGGTTCCAGCCACAGTTGCGGTAGATTGTATGAAAGATGTCATCAAAATGCATGCGCATCACTCGGTCGTTGGGGAGCCACGCGGAGAATATCTTAACCAGCTCCGCTATCCACCTAGTAAGCTGTACTCCAGTGGGGGGTATGAAGATGTTCTTGCGAAACTGTGTGCCGCCTTGATTTCCTGCTGTGAAGACCCAGATCTCAGGCTTCATGTACGATAGCCTTGTCCAATCTCCGCCCTTCCGAGGAATGAGCATCAATGTCCGTATTCCACAGTTGATTGCCTGAGCCGCCACAGAGAGAGCGGTTGTTGTCTTTCCGGACCGTGTGTTTCCGTATATGCCAATGTGTGACTCGAACTGCTGATGGCGGAACCATATGAACTTGCCAGCTATGGCGTCCCCGCTCTTCCGAATTGGATTCCCGAGAATAACCCCGCCCCTCCTATTGGGATATGGCTGTTTCATTTCGTATCTGCTTCGTCCGGATTTCTGAGACGGTGCCACAGAGCCTTCACCGGGGCTTATCGCATCCTCCAGTGGGGCGGGAACAGGAATCGTGGCTGTAGAGAAGGACTCACGTCTAGAAGTAGCAATCCCTAGGTCACAACGGGGCAGTGTAAGGAACATTGAGGCCTCTTCTGGTAGGAGAAGCGTTGAGATACCAACAGGCGTTCCATCTACGAGCCTTTGAAAGTCCTCGCTCCTCCTGCTAGTTGTGATTTTGAGGTCTCGTTCAACATCTGCAGGGACCACTGCGCCCCTCAGGATTTCCATCAGGGTGTGAGCCTCCTGCATCGCGTCTCTGCGTGAGTCATCCCAGTACCCGACGATTACCTCCAGCTCGCATGCGTTCTCCGCTCTGTATCGCTGGACCTCTCGATCAAGTCGGTCAGCCTCGCTTGCAGCGGCCACATTGACTGTCGTCACAGACTCCTCAGAACCACCTGAGAACAGCCCACTGCTCTTCTTGGAAACTATCTTCGTTGCCTGTTGCGTCTTGTTCTGGTATTGCCTACCCTTCCAGGCTCGTGTCAATGACCTAACAACTCCCTGAGGAGCAGGAGTCGCAAAGACCTGTATGATACCATCCTCAAGATGCTGGAATGACTCTGCAAGGACTGTAAGGGGGTCCACTCTCTGCCGTGTGTCTGTAACACTCAGAGGCTCGCCGGTGAGATGAGCCAAGGCACCAGTCATGCCAATCTTCGCAGTTAGGCAAGTGAACCTGTTATGACGCTTGAACCTGAATCTTGGCAGATTCCCTGCAATAATCCTCTCAAGCAGGTCCATGTTGCGGGTAAGGCCAGCTGCTGTCAGACCAACTGTGAGGAAGAACTCCCGCGTTCGACCTTCAATACGCTCCAACCGTAGACCTAACGGTGCTTTGCTGCCTAACATACCCCGAACAAGTATGTGGAATGTCTCGTAGAGCTCCCGTCTGTCGGCTGTAGAAGCACCACCGATATAGTCCACAGGACACTCTACAACCTCGAATGCCCCCACCAGAATGTTGTCTGACTGCTTAGCAAGGGCGTTTCCGCTCAGAGGACGTGACCTCGCCGATGTGCTTGGCTTCGAGTAGGTACCTGATTCACCTGAAGTCACACCTCGGAGCTTGTTGACTCGAGCTACGATGTCGTCGTACAAGAACACGATGGATCCAACAGCCATGACCACTATGCATGCCAGTGTTATGGGGTCGACAATCCTCAGTGCAACCTCGATTAGGGTTATCGGGACACTGATGATGAGGACCGCGAAAGGCACTGCGACTCCAATCTTGCCCGACTGCTTCATGACTTGCATGCTGCGTCGGAAGACCAAATCAACCATTCCCACTCCAAAGCACAACACCGAGATCCAGAAGCCAAGAGTTCGCAGCAGGCTGGGCATCGCAGGGTTCAGTCGTATAGGGATCGTGGCGATGAGGGCGCAGATCATTGCTCCGAACACGACCACGATCAACATTATGGAGTACTTCACAAGTGGTTTGATAATTGAGAAAATCAATCGGTATTCCCCCTGACATACAACCGAACTGCGTCAAAGGCGGCTCGACATTGCTGAGGATGGTGTTCCAGAGCATCCCCCGAAGGATGCGGCCTAGAATGGTGTGTTTCATAGAGAGGTGGCATGCATTGCCGCGAGTGAATCACCCATCTCTCACATGCTGAAGGCCAAGGGCTGTTTCCCAAAGAATGTCGCTCTATGTCGATGCACAGGAACGTCATAAGGTCAATCTCACATGAAGATATGAGTCTAGCAGATAGTACTTGAAGTGTCGGTTGAAACTGACAAAGGGCGGATAGAACCTGAAGAGGCACAAAAGGCCCTATTGCGGGTTTAGAATTCTACTTGAGGATTCTTAGGCCCCCATAGGCCCCCACCGCCCCTCTGTCGGCTTCTTGTGTGCATGAACCGTGATAATCTGTACCCTGCGTAATAAAAAGCGGCGGGTTCGGGTTGGACCATCAGTGGGTGCTTTGGTGAGTGCGAGGATACGTCACTGGTCTGGTCTCTGGTGTGTGTTATGTGCATTATGTGCTTTTCTCGACTCTTCATCATGCTTCAGCTCATGATTTGAGTTCCACAGGCTCGCGAAGCAGCCATTGCATCCAGTCGTGATCGGATGACCCCCAATCATGGCGGTTGAGTCGTGACCGAACTAACACATTTAAGGTCCCAGATACGTTGTTCACCGAAGCTCTTGGCTCATCCCATCTAGAATCAAATCTGTGGTGTAAACAACTTGACTGAGGAGAAGAAGTACCCACGCGCTAAACCCGCCAAGCTCGTAACAGTGCGCAGCTTGAGCGCGGATACTGAAAACCCAGTCAAAATCATTGGGATTGTTGTTGAGGCACAACCAGGGATTGCACTGGTACAAGACATTCTTGATGATGTGGATAATGCAGGATCGATATGGGCTATTGTTGAAGGCACGCTAGATGTCGCGCAGAAGTACATCTTTATTGGTGACGTCACGGAGAAGAAGACCCAAGATGACAACGAACTCCGGTTAGCTGTTTCTCTCGCATATAACATAGATTCACTTGATATCGCGCTTTACAAGGAAACGCTAGAACTAGAAGAACGGGTCAACCAAGTCCTATCTAGATGATATTGGCTTCAGGACATTTCGCATCGAGTGGTCCGCAGCTCCTCCCATATGTTGACTTTCAGTGAAGCCTCCAATCTGAAAGAAGAGTACACTTTAAGTAGGCAACATCAATGGTCTAGTTTGCTTGAACCTCAAGAGTTGAAGCTCATAGTTTCATTCATGGATTTAGATGAAGTGGCGAATTTCAATATCCATGAGTATACGATCAAATAGGAATCACAGGTAGTTGATACAGTAGACAAGCGATAGGAGAAATCGACATGTTTCACGCGACCCTTGATAGTAGCAAAACATGGAAGCAGATTATAGACGCCCTTGCTACGCTTCTTACAGAGGCACACTTCATAGTGTCTGAAACCGGCTTTTCATTGCGCCAGCTGGATTCATCCAAGGCGGCCATGGTGGATTTGACATTGCCTGCCGGGGTTTTTCAAGAGTACAAATGCGATGGCGAATATGATATCTGCTTGGGAATCGATGAGCTGGCCAAAGTTAGCAAGCGGATGGCAGCCGATGACAAGCTTGAATTCAATCTTGATGAAGCCGAAAAGCGGTTTGAAATCAAGATGCTCGGCCAAGCAGACAGGCAGTTTAAGCTTCAGCTTCTCACACCTCCTGATGATAGAACGAAGAAACCCAGTCTTGTATTCGATGTCAAGGCTGAGATGTTTGCTGACGCTTTCAAACAGGCAGTGAAAGATGTTGGAGTTGTTTCAAGTCATATCAGAATCACTGCTGACGGCAAATCGCTTACTTTCACCGGTGAAGGCGATACAGGGGAGGCTCAGGTTTCATTGAAATCCAATGAGGAATCGTCATTATTCGAGCTGAATGCGAAGAGCAAGTCCAACTCTATGTACGCCCTGAACTATCTCGCCGAAATTTCAAAGGCGATTACCAGTGATAGCATAATCATCCAGTATAGCACAAACAAGCCCATGCATATGGAGTTCGCGATTGCAGAGGGTGGACGAATCAGCTTCATTCTTGCTCCTCGAGTGGAGCGAAGGTAGTACCGAGGACTATCACAAGCACAGATAATGCGTAGAAGTGGAGCTTTAGGATTATGCCGCGACGGGCTCAAGAAACGAAATTCTTGCAGCTATCATTTCAAGATCACTATCGGTCCAACCCCGAGAATATTGATATACCATCAAAGATTCATACTCGGGAATTTGGCATGGAGAGTTGGGCGTATACTTGGCGTTGCATTGAGAGGAGTGAACGCGATGAATCTGGGTCCACAATACGCAAAGGGTGCGGACGCTCTGGGAATTCGTTCATTCGGATATCAAAGTGCCCAAACTGTGGTTCTTCCGACATTCATGTGAATAACTGGACTCGGCATCATGGCTATCGAACTGGTACGGCGTTAGCTAAGGAACTCACCATGTCAGCACCACATAGCGTGTATCATTCTGCTGCGTTTTACAAGATACCTGTCGCTAGGCACATGGACGAGAAGGAGTGGCAAGGAGCGGAACTAGTCTTTGACATAGATGCTGATCACCTTAACTCGCCCTGCGCAGATGAGCATGACACATGGAGATGCAATAATTCAGAGTGCGGCGAAACAGGTTCCGGACGACCCCCAAAGACCGGTTGTCCGAAGTGTAAGGGCTTGAGTTTTAGCAGCCGAAAATGGATATGTGACAAGTGTCTTGATGACGCAAAGAAGACCCTGCTGAAGGTGTACGATGAATTCTTGGTTTGTGATTTAGGAATCAATCCGGAGTTGATTCAACTGAACTATAGCGGTCATCGTGGATACCATATCCGAGTGCGTGACCCGAGAGTATACAAGTTGGATTCACATGCACGTGTCGAAATTGTGCATTTCATAACTGGAATGGGTTTCGACAGCACAAAGGCTGTTGTTACCGATGGCAGTATTCCCCGGGTTTCACCTCGGAGCTTTCCCGGATGGGCTGGGAAAACTGCCCACGCGATGGTTGAGTTCATCAGGAACATCGACACCTATCTTGGAACAGAACAATGGGTGAAACGTCTGAAGAAGAACAGGACTGCTGCCATAAAGGGACTCCAGCGAGAGCCGCCCATTATCACCACGGTACCAGGTATAGGTGTGAAATCTTGGCAAGAGATTGCAGCCAAATCCACTATAGCCTTTGGTGGAGAGATTGATGTGCCAGTAACTCATGACATTCACAGAGTAATCCGTCTAATAGGAAGCCTCAATGGCAAAACCGGTTTCCTCGTTTCAGAGCTCACGCGTGATGAAACGGACGATTTCGACCCCTTCGGCGATGCTCTTGCTTTTGGCGAAGGCGCGCTTAAGCTGAGAGTCGCTGGTGGGCAGGTCAAGGTTCCGAGATTCCGGATTGGTGCCGATTCATACGGTCCATACGGGGATGAGGTTGTAGAATTTCCAATGTCTGCTGCAGTCTTTCTACTGTGCAAAGGAGTGGCTACCATTGAGTGATATGAATTACACTGACATAGAGTCTGCCTGGGAACAGGAAACCGCGAACGAGAATCTGCAGGATCTTGAGGACCTAAAGCTCAGTAGAATGGTATCATATCTCTCTGAGGTCCGCGTTTCCTTAGCCAAGACAAAAGCAGAAGATCAACTCCAAGCTGATCTTTTCGCACAAGAAGCATTGAACCTCGAGTTCATGTTGAACGACCTTCTATTGCTCCGCCAGGATAAGATTCTGAAGGCTGCTCTCGCACAAAGCCGTCCAATAGGCACAATGACACTTGCAGAAGAAGAGTTCTACAATCGTCTTCTGCGAGGAGTCGAAGGACACCAAGAGTTCGTCAAAGGCGCTTTGACTGGCACCCCACCTTCAATTGCAAAACGATCTACCAGAAAGAAGCGCAAGAAAGGCGACACTAAATCAGATGTTCCCCCGGAAGAGGCTATGGATTACGTCCTCGTCAGATTTCTTCGGCCTATCAAGGATACATTCATGGGCCTAGACGAGGCTACCTATGGTCCATTCAAGAAAGAGGATATTGCAACCATACCAACAGAGAATGTGCGAGCATGGCTTCGTGATGGTACGGTTACCCGGGTTGTGACTGAAGAGTTGGAGGCCAAGAAGTGAGAGATTCCGAAAGTCTTGTCCTTCAGCTCACGGAATTGAGAAATAGTACAGTCAGAATGCAGAGAGAAATAGAACAGGAATATGAGAAGTTCCAAGTGGCACTTAGTGGTGTTCTTCGTATCCTTTCAGGCGATGGCAGCGCGATACTAAAGGCGATTCAAGGCTCTCCTGAAGAGGTGAAGGGGTATCTGATTCAGCTCGCATCCCAGCTAGGTCGGCATACGACTGAATCTTGGGAGTCGTTGAAGATGGAACTGGACAACATGATAGAGCTAGTCCAAGGGATATAGGAACAGAAACTTCTAAGAGGGATTAACAACCTCTAAAATTCCATGCCCACAAAGCATCGCGTACCACTTCTCTTGGTCGGAATCATATGTGTTTCACTAGCGATGCTTGGGGTTCTAATGCAGCCCTTTGAAGATGCAACACTGATAGAGATACTGGGATACGAAGTGATAGTGATTGGCTGTATAGTCCTCCTTCTGTTTCTTATGTACAAGGGTGGTTTCTCAGAGTAGGGCAGATACGAAACTCAGGACGCCTGTTTGACTGCCGCAGGCTGAAGATTCGACACCGAAAACATCGTGTATGTTTTCTCTTTGTAACCGATGTCAGCGATGAAAACTATTAATACCTGTCAGGAATTCGCAAACGCACTCAGCACATAGTTCGCTTACTCTCTGTGGTGCGTTTGTCATGACCGAAACAGAAGAAAAGGCTGATCCGCCAGCCGTGATGATTGAACCCATTGACATCTCCAAACTGGATCCGAACTTTCGAGAAGAAATCAGGAGCATGCCCAACGGAGAGGAGCTCTCTGCGTGCTTCGCTTGTTCAACTTGTACCGCCGCATGTCCTATTGCGAACACTTGGAAGTACAAGCCCCATCAGCTGATACGCATGATTCTTCTCGGAATGCGTGAGGAGGTTCTATCCTCTGAGGAAATCTGGCTCTGTTTGATGTGCTTTGAATGTCAAGAACGTTGCCCGCAAAATGTGAGGGTGACAGACATATTCTTCGACTGTAAAAACCTTGCAGCGGAGGAGGGCATGATTCCGAACAGCATCGTAGGTCTGGCAAAGGAGCTTATAGACAAGGGCCAGCTCTATGTCGTAACTGCAGATTGGGAGCGTGAGGACATGGACCTAGAGCCAGAAGTGCCAGGTCTCTCTACTGAAGAGTTCAAGACTATTCTAAAAGGAACTAGGACAGGCCGAATTGTAGGGGGCGATGAATAAATGCCGTCGTACAATCTGTATATGGGTTGCAGTGTACCAGCGAACTATCCAAACTATGAAACTACTCTGTTTAGAGTGGCTGAGAAGTTTGACATAGAACTGATTTACATGGAGGGTGTCAGTTGCTGTGGAAGTCCAAACCTTCGCTCGATAGACTATATGGGCTGGCTAATTACCAATGCAAGGACATTGGCCGTTGCTGAGCAGAATGGCCATGACATAGTTACTCCATGCAATGGTTGTTTTGGCTCTCTAAAGGACGTGTACCACTTTCTCACCCATAATGCTGATTACAAAAAGAAGGTCAATGTCGAACTAAAGAAGACCGGTGTAGAGTTCAAGGGCACTATCAAACCCCGCCACTTCATTGAGGCACTATACACCGACATAGGCATTGACGAAATCAAGAAGAAAATCACAAAGCCTCTTGATGGGGTTGGAATCGCTATCCACTATGGTTGTCATCTGTTACGTCCAGAAGATGTGACTGAGTTCAAACCAGAGATTTACGATGCTCTCGTTAGAGTTGCAGGTGCCAGTGTCGTTGAGTATCCATTATGGAAGCAGTGCTGTGGTGCCACCGTACTGCCAGTCAATGAAGATTTAGCAATCAGACTGGCGCGCGACAAGCTAAAGTCCATCAAGGAGGCTGGAGCAGTTTTCATTACAGTTGCCTGCCCTGCTTGTGGAAACCAGCTCGACCTACAACAGCTGGGATTGAAGGAGTCATACGGGGAGGAGTACAACTTACCGGTTCTTTTCGTCACACAGATTCTGGGGCTTGCAATGGGTATGGGGGACGATGAAGTCGGTCTCGAGATGAACAGGGTTCCAGCAGGTCCGATTCTCGAGCATCTGAGCGGTTGAGGTGAAGACAGTAGTGTCTGATCCGGTCCTAGTCATTGGAGCCGGAGTAGCAGGATTAACCGCAGCTACTCAGCTGGCAGACTCCGGAATTCGAACTGTACTAGTTGACCGGCTGCCCATTGTTGGTGGAAATGCTATGGACCTGTACAAGGCATTCCCCACGGATGATTGCTTCTATTGTTTCGAGGGGAGTCGATCGAGGCCTGGAATTCGGAAGTGCTTTTATAGAAGCGCGATTTTGGACCAGCCGAATATTGATCTCAAAGTCAATGCCGAAATTACTGAGATAAGCGGCAGCCCTGGCAAGTTTCAAGCCAAACTTAGCGTAGGTCCACAGTACATTGATTCAAAGAAGTGCATCATGTGTGGGCTTTGCATTGAGCGCTCTAACGCTTTCAGCTTACCTTCGCCACAATGTCAACCTCAGGCAGTAATCTATGACCCTGAGCTGAGTGACGAGGGCGCCAAGAAGGCTGAAGAGGAGTGCCCGACAAAGGCGATTAATCTGGGCGCCCAATCCTCGGAGGAAACGGTTCAGATTTCCGACATAGTAATTGCTACTGGTTATCATGAGATGAAACCTGTTTCAATGGATGAGTATGGTTATGGCAAGATACCCAATGTAGTTACGCAGTTAGAACTGGCTCAGATTCTTGACCCCAACGGTAAGTCGGGAGGCGCCTTGGTTCGCCCCTCAGACGGTGGTCAGGTAAAGAGGGTGATGATGGTGCAATGTGTGGGCAGTAGAGATGAGAATTACTACCCCTTCTGCTCCAAGATATGCTGTGTCTATGCGCTAAAGCACGCTAACATCATTGCACTCGAACGAGATGGCACCCAAGTGACAGTAGTGTACATGGACATCAGAACTTACGACAGGCATGAACGCTACTATCGAGTGGCGCGTGATGCAGGTGTCAGATTCGTCCGCGGAAGAGTAAGCAGACTTGAAGCATGTGAGGATGGAACCTTAGACATCATAGCCTATGATTCTTTGCTTGATAAGTACCTAAAATTCAATGTCGACCTCTTTGTTCTCTCATCAGCATTGGAACCCCCGAAGGGCAGTGCTGAGCTGATTAAATTGCTCGGTCTACACTCTGCTAGTGGCTTCGTGGGTCCTGCTGACTCCACTTCTGGGAATGAGGTTGTCGCTGGTGATCATGTGTACGTGTGTGGCGCAGCGACAGGCCCCGCTGAAATCCCTGAGAGTGTTACACAGGCGAGGGCTGTAGTTAGCATGATTCTACAAAGTAGGAAGTGAAGCGAAAGATGGCGGACAACAAATCGGCAGTTCTGGTTTGCACGTGCGGCAAGCAGCTTCAACTAGACTACGAGCTAATCAAGAACGCTGTCAGCAAGATGAAACTGGCTGCCTCAGTGACAGTCCATGACCTTGTGTGCCAAGAAGAGGGTCTAGCCAAGATATCAGAACTGGTCGACAAACATGGTGGCCGTGTCGTAATCGCCGCCTGTACTAATCAGAAAATACAGCCGCGCATTGATGAGTACCTAAAATCAAACAGAAAGGACTCCACCCAGTTGCAGTACGTGAACGTCCGTGAGCACTCTGCATGGGTACATGAGAACCAGGACGAAGCAACCAGAAAGACGATAGACATGATTAGGGGCGTCCTCGCACGATCTGCAGGCTCCACACCTCGCCAAGTCGAGAAGAAAAATGTCCCCAGTCATGTGACAGTCGTTGGCGGTGGGATTGCTGGGATTGAAGCTGCGCTGAGCTTGTCCAATCTAGGATATGATGTGACACTGATTGAGCTTGAGGAGGAACTAGGAGGACACGTCATTCACCTTCCTGTGGTGGCTCCAACAGGTAAGTCTGGAAAGGAAATCCTAACTGGCAGGTTTAATGCACTTCAGGAAAACAAAGGCATCAACGTGATGACAAAGACTCGAGTTAAGTTCGTTGAAGGCGAGATGGGCAGTTTCATAGTGCATTACACCACGGATGAGAATGAAGACGAAAAGACCATTGAAACATCTGCCATAGTGATGGCAACTGGATTCAGAGAGTTCAAACCCACAATGATGGATGAGTACAGATACGGGAAGAATCCTGATGTCCTCACCCAGTTCGAGCTGTCCTGCATGCTCTCGGAAGGGGCTCTTGCACGACCTTCAGATGGTGGGGAAGTCAAGGACATTGTCATGGTGCAGTGTGTTGGCAGCCGAAATGAGGAGTACAAGCGTGACTGCAGCAAACTATGTTGCACATTTGCGATTGACAACTCACTATCAATCATCGAAAGAATTCCAGATGCAAAGATACGCGTCATCTACATGGACATCCGCGTGCCATTCGAGCATGAGATAATCTACAAGGAATCACGCGATAAGGGCGTCGATTACATTCGCGGTCGTATCAGTAGAGTATGGGAAAAGGATGGAAAAACACACGTCCAATTCTACGATTCCCTTCTGAATCAGTATTTTGAGGTTACTCCTGATCTAGTTGTCCTATCATCAGCGATTCTTCCACCAGATGGCACCAAAGAACTATCGGAAACCCTTGGTTATCTAGTTGAAGATGACGGTCATATCAAGGAGTTATACGGTAAGCTTCGACGGAATGAAACTCGCAGACGCGGGGTAATGGCTGTAGGTGGAGTCACTCGGCCACAGTTCGTTTTTGAAGCGGTCACTGATGCCCAGGCCGGGGCATTGATGCTACATACTGAACTTCAGGGCGGCAGCATCGAGGGCGTAGTACGTGGTGCAGTTCTAAACGTTGATGATTGCGTGGGATGCAGCCTTTGCGCGCAGCATTGTCCTCGTGGAGTGCCGCTGATGATTGAGCAGACAGACAAGGAGGAAGAGGATGAAGAGCAGAAATTCATCTTCATTGCATCGATTGACACTCTACTCTGTCACGCGTGTGGAGTCTGCCAGAGCCTTTGCCCCACTGGAGCAACGCAGCTAAACTTCCTCTCCAACGAACAGCTCTGGTCAGAGATAGAGGCCACACTCGAAGGAGCAGGTCCGGACTATCCAATCACCCTGTGTTTCTATTGTGAGGAGTGTTCGGTTTCCACAATTGACATTGTGGGAACTAGAAAGATGAACTACCCCGCAAGTACTCGTCTAATTCCTGTCCCATGTGCTGGTCGGGTTTCCATTATTGACATCTTGAAAGCACTCGAAAGCGGAGCCAGCACAGTGATGATTGCAGCCTGTGAAACTGATAGGTGCCATATTGGAGGCACTGGGAATGAGATAGCACAGGTCCAAGTGGATGTGGCAAGAGAGATACTCACTGCCATCGGTTGGAACGGTGAACGGGTTGATATGTTCAGGATGTTTAGCGCCGAACCTGAAAGATTCACGACTGCAATTAATGAAATGGTGCAGCGTTCAAAGGAGTTGGGTCCAACTCCTGTCCATAAAGGAATCTCAGGCAAGTGGATGGAGGCGAGCAAGTGAGAGGTTCCACACTTCCAAAAGAGCCAGCGCCCAAGCGTCGCCGCATGATGGACATGATACTGACTTTGGGTGGATTGAAGGAGGAATCAACAGTTTCTCCCAGCCAGGCGAACGAGGAAATTGCCAATCTGAAAACGGAAATTGTGCCGTTAACTGATGAGATTCTTATGTTTCCAAACGAGTACTTCCAGATATTTCTAAAAACAGCAGAAAGAGTAAAACTTGCAGACAGAATCAAGGATAGGGCCGTACTTCGAGAGGCGCTTGATAATCTAGAGGGGGCTGTTTCCAAATCTGCGATTGGCAGCCTGACTGAACTCATGGAACTCCTCACAAGTGCTCTTCAAGTGATGGAGGATGGCAAGAGGACCGAAACGGCTCAAGAAACGGTTGACATCGAGTCCACGCTGGAGCCACTACAGATGCTGGTTTCTCAGATGGGGTCCGCAGTGGATGAATACGAACAAGGAGCAAAAGATGCTGCCAAGAGCGCTAGCGCTGAGCTAGGTGAGCTAGTGGAAACGTTGTTCAAACTTGCATTAGATCTCAAGTCCAACCCCCAAGCAACACTGGACTCGCTGGAAGAATTAGGAATCAGCACACGCTTTGGCCACTCCCCTTGTCGAGTTGCTTGTCCTGCAGAAGTAAACGGTCAAGCATTTGTGACCCTCACTCGTGAGGGGCAGTTTGATGTGGCACTCAAGGTCGTGAGAGATGCTATTCCTTTCCCCGGGACCTTGGGTCGAGTCTGCACCCATCCGTGTGAAGTCGAATGTGAAAGGAGCAAAATCGATCAACCAGTGAGTATCCGGAATCTACACAGATTCTTGGCAGATTTTGAACGCCTTAGTGGTTCAAGCGAAATCATCAAACCAGCCGTAGACAAAAGCGACCGGATAGCGGTAGTTGGAGCAGGTCCCGCAGGGATTGCGTGCGCGTACGATATGGCGCGAATGGGCTACCCAGTTACTATTTTTGAGTCAAAACCGGAGAGCGGTGGTCTTCTCAGGTATGGGATTCCAGAGTATCGACTACCTCGTGATATTCTTCAAGAGGAGATAGCTCGTGTTCAGGAGTTGGGCGTAGATATAATCACGGGGCGCACGATCAAGTCACCAAGCAAGCTATTGGAGGAGGATTATAGGGCTGTCTTTGTTGCAACTGGAGCCTCCTCAAGCCGAAAGATGGGAATTGAAGGAGAGGATGCAAAAGGGGTATTCTATGCACTCGAGTTTCTAGAGCGAATTAACAAGCGTGACAAGGTTGTTCTTGGTGAGAAAGTTGCAGTCATCGGAGGTGGAAATGCCGCCGTCGACTCAGCTAGGACTGCTCGTCGTCTTGGGGGAAAACAGGTGACCATATTCTACAGGCGTTCGAGAAAAGAGATGCCCGCTATAGCTAGTGAAGTGGACGAAGCTGAAAAGGAAGGAGTGGAGATTAATCTACTATGTACTCCCATCTCTATCCTTGAGTCTGGTGGAAGAGTGAATGGAATAAGATGCATCAAGATGAAGCTCGGAAAACCTGACGATTCAGGAAGAAGGCGTCCTGTCCCAATAACCGATTCTGAATTTGACGTTGAGATTGATAATGTAATCGTGGCAATAGGCCAGGAGATCAATTCACAGGACTATTTCTCCGGTCTGGAGTATAATCAATGGGGGTATCTTCAAGTTAACCCCCTTACCCTTCAGACTAGCGTGAAGGGTGTTTATGCCGGCGGCGATGTAGTATCAGGCCCTTCCACTGTTGTTAAGGCAGTGGCGTTTGGAAGAAAGGCTGCAAAATCAATAGATTACTCTTTGCGTGGCATTAGCTTGTCAGAGGCACAACCTGAGCATACTCCCATGATTGCACGCATTGAAGCCGACAAGATCAGTTCCCAAGAGGGTGAACGTGCCATCATGCCGACGCTGGACTTCGCCAACAGAGCTGGGAGCTTTGAAGAGGTTGAATTAGGCTTTGATGAAGCAAGTATAGCTGAGGAAACTAAACGTTGTCTGTGTTGCTCAGTCTTGACAGCTGCACAAATCAAGCACAAACTGGAAGGTGTACAAACTCCAGAACCCGCATTTATGGAATTACTGTTAGAGAATCTACTGGTCGAGCTGCGCCGTGGAGTCATCATATTCATCCTGAATAATATGGGATCTAAGACCGTCGTTCAATTGGCTGAATTAACGAAGATAGAGCCAACTGAAGTCCAACAGACTGTCGTCACGATGATGCAGAGGGGTGAGATTGAAATGGTGGGTCTTGAAGGTACTGCTCCAGTCTTCTCCCGTGTGCTAGAGGCTGTTCCCGATGCCACCCTGACATTGGGACAGATAATCCGCCAGGTTCGAGCACTGACTAAATCCTTGAAAGGGGCCATAAAGAGCTCAATTGAGAATGAACTTGCAAGCATGGAATTAATCCTCAATCGCCTCAAGATACTTGGTCAATACGATGAAGCGGCCATATCAAAACCAATGAACGAACTTAGACAAATTGTGGGCACCGCCACAGAAGCATCTCTCAGTAGCCAAGCATCAGACACATCGGATGATCTCCGATTGCATGTGTCAGCCGGTCTGGAGGCGTTTGAGAGATTCAGATTGAAGATAGCTCTCGAGAAGGGGCCAAATTTAGTCGCTGAACCCAACGTTTACGGTGAGAAGCTCGACCCAGAAGTCTACAAGACCATGATGGATAGTTATCTTGACAACGAGCTCGAGCGCGGCACCATGCTGATTCTAATTCGTGAACTTGGAGCCATGAGCGCCATAGATTTGGCTGAGAAGACCAAGATTCCTCAGGATAGAGTATTCAGCCATCTTCTAAGGATGAAGCGGGATGAATTCTTGCTCCTCGCCGGTGAGGAACACGGATACGTTTTGTACGATGTACCCCGGACACTTAACGAGGCTGAAATCGCCACTAAAACAGTAACCGACCTTGCGCTCCAACTCGCCTCCGCCAGAATCGAGCTTGAATCAGTATTAGGTAACTTCAAGGCTGAAAATATCGGGAAGCTAGCAACCTCCTTGGAAACCTTCTCAAAAGCGCGCGATAAACTGGAAAAGGTAACAATCAAAGGCTTAGTCATTGCCGAGCCGGTGCTGAAGGGAGTGGAAGATAAACTAAAGTCCGCTGTAGCAATGACCTACCGGACCCGTGCAAAGCTCCCGAACACACGCCCCAAGGTAACAATTGAAGAGCTAATGGATGTGGATGTTCCGTCAGTTCTTGAGGAATATCGTTCTCAAGTGGGCTACGCTCCTCTCCTAGGCTTCGGGACCATTGAATGGGAACAGTCTAAATGTTT
>JABCTJ010000086.1 GCA_018238375.1 Candidatus Thorarchaeota archaeon | reverse complement strand
AAGTCAAGATGGTCGACATCAAGGAGGAGTTCATCGATAAGGGAATGGAACGAATTCGAACAGACGTAATGACCGGAATCGACAAGGGTAAGATGACCATGACAGAGGCCGAGGGTCTCATGGGCAGGCTCAGTGCGACCACCAATCTCGAGGAGGCTGTCAAGGATGCCGATTTAGTCATCGAAGCTATCTTTGAGAACATGAAGGTCAAGAAAGAGGTCTTCGGCACGGTTGATGCTGCAGCCCCTGCTCATACAGTGATTGCATCAAACACTTCCTCATTGAGCATCGATGAGCTGGCAACTTCTACGAAGCGGCCGGATAAGGTGGTTGGAATGCACTATTTTTCTCCAGTTGCTGCTATGAAGCTGGTGGAAATCATCGTTGGTGAAAAGACTAGTGAAGAAACCATTGCAGCAGCGATTGCAGTTGCTGAGAAGCAGGGCAAACAAATCGTCAAGGCGAAGAACAGTCCGGGTTTCATTGTCAATCGTATCCTAATGCCCGTTCTTAGGGAGTCAATTCTCCTATACGAACAAGGTGTTGCTACCAAGCAAGAGATTGATGTGGCTATGACAGCGAAGGCTAACTTCCCAGCTGGTCCATTTATGCTTGGTGATTTCGTTGGTCTCGACATCGCATTCAACGCCATGAGCACCCTTTACCGAGAACTCGGAGACTGCTTCAAGCCTCCGGAAACTCTGGAAAAGCTGGTCGAATCAGGACACATTGGCACCAAGTCCAAGAAGGGCTTCTACGAGTACGGCGGGGCTCAGGAAGAGCCAGACCCTCCCAAGGGTGTGGACACAGACTGGCTTGTTACAAGAATCACAATGCCTGTGATTCGAGAAGCCATTATTCTTGTGGACGAGTGCATCGCCGAAAAGGATGACATCGACATCGCGATGAAGCTGGGCGCTAGCTTTCCGGCTGGGCCTTTTGAGCTTGCTGAGAAAATCGGTATGGATAAGGTACGTGAGGAAATCGGCAAGCTGCATAAGGAACTCGGAGACTGCTACAGCGTTCCGAAGATGCTACAATAAAACCATCTGGCAGTAGAAGGCAGGGCTTGCGCCCTGCCTGATTCCTCTTTTTCTTTAGCACCCAAGTGCGTAACTAATATGCCGTTGCCCGAAACTTGTACAATCCTGGACATCAAGGTCCTGAACTGATGTTCGGTTCCTGCTTCATCGAGGTTGCTTTTTGTTGATTCTGAAGAATCAACTGAAAGTCTCACGTCCTCTCCACGGGCATTTTATGTCCCCGGCCAACTGACGGTGACGGTAGAGTCATCCTTGGACTTGGTTCTCGTCCTGAACTGACACTACATGTACAGCTCCCTCTCTGGAGTATATTAACACCTACAAAAAAGGGTCTTCGATTCGCTATTCATCTAATAGATGTCCAGCTTTGTACAGGTTTTCTGCAGCTGTTACATACCCTTTCGGAGATTTCCAATCCACCTATAGCAAACCTGCAGGTGTTGTTCTGATTGTTGTCTTCAACCTATTACTTTCCATGTTCGGGCTTCTTTTTGGATACCTAATATTGTCAATTTCTTCTGCAGCGGTCCTCATGGGAGCCATTTTCTTTGTCATTGGTGTCTTTCTGCTGGTTGTATCTATCGGCCTCTATAGACTGCAATCGTGGGCTCGTATAGCATACATGATCTTCAGCGTGCTCATCTGCTTCACAATCATTGGAGCTGTCATAGGCGTCCCAATCCTCATCTACCTATTCAGCGATGTGAAGAATAGCTTCACTTGATACACTAGACATTTGAAGACATTGCAGTAGATATTGGGCTTAACATATAACCAACAATGAGTTGCGGAAACATGTCGCAAATGGCAAGAATAATGCGAAGACGTCTAGGATCATAAATAGCTGAGGAATTGAAACAGTTCATAAGACATGGGCGCGACAAAAAGTATGTGGTTGGGATTGAGCGGCAATCAGAGCAAAGCACTGGTGATTCGACATGGACGTATCTGATTATCTCGACCTCATCAAGCAACGGCTCGGTTTTCTTGTAGTGTTCGCTTTTTTCATGCCGAGTGCCTTTATGCCTCTTCAGCTTGAGTCTGGAGATGCTCTGGTCTTCTTCTCCATTATTGGTGTTGCAGTAGGGCTTATCACCTTCGAGGGAATTACCTTTGACCTAGTCTTTCTCTCACTCGGACTAGAAACGACGTTGTTTCTCTGGTTTTATGGGCTCATGTTCACTGGGATGAACATTGTGACGATATACTATCTGTGGATGTACTCCCTGGGGAAAAGGAATGCAAAAAACGTTCTAGTGATTATCATAGCCATGTCAGCATTCACGTTTGCTGCAGGTGGTTTCATGATCTTTCAATTCCCTATTGTAGCGGTAGCTGCCATACTGAGGTTATTCTCTACAAGGAAAAAACCAAGCGATAGAATTGAAGAACAGAGAACTGAGGAGGCTGACGATGTCTTCAGCGCCGAAGACATGAATGAACGGGTTACTACGCGACAGCTTCCAAGGTTCTTTATTCATGGCACGCTGTTCTCAGTTTTAGACATCATCTACAGTCTGTTGTGGTCAATACTTGTTGGCATAGCATTGTCTACCGGAAATCATCTTGGCTCCACAGCACTTTTCGTATTGATTGCTCTTGCCTTTGGTTCGCTATTCCTTGGGATGGGGCTCATCAATGCTTGGCTCTCGGAGAGGATCTGGAAGATTGAGTGGACATATGGACTCGGGACATTAATACTGTCGGGCATCATACTCTTTGTGGTGACTCAGCTCATGGTGAGCCCGATGAGCATGATTGTAGGAATGTACCTAGAGTCATCCATGTTTGTAGTTGTGACTGTCTTCATCATACGGTACACCCTGATATCAACCATCATTGGCATAGCAGGGTGGGTATTGAGTTACAAGTTCAGACCAAAAGAAGCAATCAGACCTGTATCAGTGGAACAGGTGGCAATTGATCCAATCTTGAAGTCAGATGATGGTCTGGAGCTCTAGCACCAACGCCGAAGAGCAGTGCCCAGTGCACCCCCTGAATTAGGCCCCTCCCAAGGCACCCGATGTTTGGCAAATACAGTTCGATTGGATTCTGCCGAACGTTTGGCGTTCACCAAACTATTTATAAGTAAATGTGCTTATGTTTGGTATAAGTCAAACGTTCCGATTTCACGGAACAATCATATGGTGAAACGACAATGTCAAACGCAAAGACTGATTTCAATACGATAACTGACGACATGATGACAAGTATTACACTTGCAGGGAATAATTTCCTTACTTTCTTCCTTGCGGGTCTTGGAATGGCTGCCCTAGCTATTTTGATGATAGTAGCAATCACGATACCACTCGGTTTCGCAGCTGCTGCTGTTTTCCTTTCTATGGGTCCCACATTCTGGGCTGACTTTGGTCCGGGCATGATGACCTTTGCAACAGCTAACCCCTACCTCGTTGTAGGTCTATTTGCTTTGATCGCATTGCCTTTTGTTGGTGTTTTCTCGACTGTTGTAGGTGGTATCTACGGCATCAGCAAGGAAATTGTGGAAGACGGCGAGACCAAAGCTGAGAATGCTTTCTCATGGTTCAAGCGCAGATTTCTGGCATTTGCAGGTGCAGGGATCATTCAAGCCCTGATTGTAGCAGGACCTATCTTCCTCCTTACCGCCACAATCTCTCTAGCGTTCGGTACCACTGTTACCGGCGTTTACTCCGTTCTCCTTGGCGTGTTTGCATTTGTATGGGTCTTCATTACTGAAGGGCTCCTCTCTATGATGCTCCCTGCAGTTGTCGACGGGAAGAACCCGATTGAAGCACTCCGTGTTTCGGTTAAACTAGGCGTTAATCGATTCGACAGGGTCTTTGGAGTCTGGACTGCATACGTCATCCTATTCGCAGCGATGGCAGCACCAGCCTTCATAGTCGCTTATGGAGCTGGCTTCACCCCTGGGCCGCACATGGCTATCCCAATGGTTGCCATGATGGCTGGAGGCTGGACCGCGCTAGCTGGTCTGTTACTGGTTACAATCGTGCTTCCAAGCATGATTCTAGCTCGCGCACGTGTATATGCGATCCTGACTGGTAAGCAACTAGCCGCGCCCAAGGAACCTGAGGTGCCAATTGTATAGAACAATCGAGTGGACTTAAAGGGTGTCTACACTTTCGTAGTGTAGGCACTCACCACTCACCTTTTCGAGGTGTCTGAACAATGATGAAGGGTTCAAGCTTTTCAATCCTAATGGACGACCTGAAGGCAAGCTTTAAGCTTGCATTAAACAACATTCTGCCCTTTCTTCTTGGGATGGTTGGTGTGATCATTGTCACAGTTCTTTTAATAGCAGCTATGGCAATAGCAGTCATACCGGTCGTAATCCTCTTTCTAGGCATTGAGGGAATGGCCAACGCCATAACTCAACTAGCACCGCTCATGGAAACTGAAAGCGGAGCTGCTGCAATAGTCTTCGGAGTTGGCATGCTCATTATGTTGCCACTCCTGATTCCGTTCTTCGTTTCCGTAGGTGCGCTCTTTGGGATGGGACGAGAGATTGCTGAGAGTGAGGGCACAAACGCTGAAGGTGTCTTCTCTTGGTATTCTCGCAAGTTCTTCTCCTTTGTTGGCGGAGGACTGATCATCTTCCTAATCTCAATGATGCCATTAGCTCTTCTGATGCTTGCTCTAATACCCGTGCATGGAGGCTCCCCTAGCGGACCATTTGCGTGGGTTCTCCCAGTTGGGGCATTCATCTGGTTGACTGTGAGCTTGGGCATGTTGTCAATGACGTACCCAGCCATAGTGGACGGGTATTCGCCTATTGAGGCAACGAAAATATCCTTGAAGATGGGCTGGACCTACTTTGACCGCGTCTTTTCGACGTTTCTGGCTTTCATTGGGATAGTCGCTCTCCTGTTCGTACCCTTCTTCATCGGGTCATTCCTGACCCTGCAACTGGGTGTGGGAGCTTTCGGGTCACTAGTACCGTTTATTGGTTACGCGGCATTGGCTTCCTTCATCTCAGTTTTGATAGTGCTCCCTGCTTTCGTCATATCACTCAACCGAGTATACATGATCCTAAGCGGAGAGGACATTACCCCACCTCCAGAAGATGAACACCCTGACGTTAGCCTCGTGGGAGGGATATGAACGATGGCAATCATAGAGAAAGACGTTGAACCCATGAAGGACTTGGAGATAATTTCCGATCCCAAGACAATCAAGATTCTCTTTGAACCAACAAGGGCTGCGATTGTCTTCAAGTACTTGGTTCAGGACGCGATGACAGTGAAACAGCTGTCTGATCGGCTGAATAAGAACCCCGGAACTATCCTTCATCACATTGAGAAACTAAAGAAGGCGGAGCTCATCGTCGAGGAACGCACTGAGCAAACTAGGACTGGAATCGTTCAGCGTTACTATCGAGCAACAGCTAGAGAATTTCGACTTGGAATTGCTGGCATGATGGCGGCAGATGGAGGAGTCGCCAAATTCGCAAAAAATCGCCTAGAATCAATGATCGCTAGTCTTTCGGTCTATGGCATTGAGATCTCGGAATTAGAGACCCCTGAAGCAATGGAACTGCTCAGGGCCGTCATAGAGCGCGAAAACTACGTGAACTCGAACTTGTCTATCACTGACAAGAAGAGCTACAAGAAACTCTCCTCGCCGGTACGCAATGACGCATCGCGAATAACGCGACGATTTGCACTCGAAGAGGATGAGGAGTATCGGCGACTGAGAGACAAGTGGCATAATTTTCTCCGGTTGCATCAAAAAGGTGGAACAAAGAATGAATGAACAAAATTCTGGATATCAAAGAAATACGACAATGGTTGTGTGTGTAGTGCTTGTAATCGCAATTGGGGGCATACTTGTAGGTCTCATGGCCTTTTACTCTCCGCTCCCCGGTGGATGGAACTGGAGTGATGCAACTACTGATTTCAGCTTCGATGACACTCTTGGTTCAACAACAGGTACGGTAGAACTTGATTTGGATCTTTCAGTTGGAAGCGTTAAGATAACTTTCGAGAACGACTCGAACTTGCTCTATAGAATCGATATGGCGGTGCCCAACAACACGGTTACCGAGAGTGGTGACCCCGTAGTCACTTTCAGCTCCAATACGATTACTCTGAACTATCCTGTTGCAGAAGTCAACGTGACTCTGGGCAGTGGCGTCAATTACACCCTTGATGTAATAATTTCGACTGGTGCCATCAACCTGGAGCTGACAGCAGGTGCTCACATTGGCGATGTTGCACTCAACACATCGGTTGGCGGCATCTCGTTCGTCATGACGGACGATGTTGTAATCAACGGGGATGTGGAGTTTAGCCTTCTTAGCGGCGTTGGAGCCATCAATGTGGTGGCAAATCTTCCAACAGATGTAGGAGGAAGCTTCGATGCGACCACACAAGTCGGCAATATTCATGTGGTTGCGCCTGGCTGGACTGAAAGTCTTTTTGACCACTACGAAACAGATGACTACGACACTGCATCAAATACGGTCACTATCACTGCAATCACAGATACAGGTTCCATTAACGCAACCTTTACCTGATTGCGTGCATAATTCGGGAGGGGTATTCCCCCTCCTTCTCTTTTTCTTGTTCTCGACTTTACGCGGTTCGCAAATCTTTTATCGCGACTCGACCGCTGTCGGCCAGCTTACTTCTTAGGAGTCAGACTACAATGACGAGCAAGCACACCAAAGGCAAGGTTCGCGATTTCGAGTTGACATTAGAGGACGCGGGCCGTCTTGCTGATTGCTTGAATTCGTTCGACGACTCAGACTCATGGCCTGGCGGCTTCACACATGGCAATCCCTTCACTGCAGAGAGAGTGTTGAACGATTGGAAGAAGAGAGGCAACTTGCGGGTTATAGTGGCTTTCAAAGGCGACAAGATAGTTGGGCATTGCGATGTAGTTCAGGGGGAGCTTGACCCAGAGGCAGCATATGTTGGGCTTCTTGGAGCGGATCCTGCATACCAAGGACAGGGTTTTGGCAAGGCCATGCTCATAGAAGCAGCTGAAACCGCTGCCAACGCTGGAAAGAGACGGGTTTACCTTTACACATGGGCTGGTAATCTCAAGGCTATGCCGCTCTACAAGAGAGTTGGCTACCACTGGGTGCCTGGCACTAGAGTCTTGATGGAGTCCCACATCCCCGGTATCTTGAATTGTGAGATGTTCGAGGAGTTCTTCAGCAGGTATCATTGGTATGACGCCTACAAGCGTGAGATTGATCAAGAAGTCGACGATGTCATGGAGGGTACCCTTGGTGTCTTCAAGTATATCTTCGAAGGAGAGAACAGCGATTCCCTTGAGGTCACAATCGATAGAGAGGCAAAGGGAATCTGCGGCTTTGAGCTTACGCTTGATGGAACTACCATTGAGGTTGATGTTCGCCCAGAGTTGCACCATGGATACATTGGCATAGGTGAGGTGCCTGTTGAGCTAAGGATATCCAACAAAGGTGATCAGGAATTAACGTACTCCATCCAAGTTGCTCCTGCAGAAGGGTTCTCTGTGGATCTGCAAGACGTGACTTCAGGCAGCATATCCGTAAGCGAATCGGTAGTTCTCAAGGCCACCTATTCGATTAGTGTTGGGGCCGAGCCATTGGATAGGGAGGTAAACGCTGATGAGCAGGTCAAGACCCAAGCCACATGGACTTTAGTAATCGGCAAAAAAACTATGCGCATGTTCAGTGGCTTAATCGCTAAAGAAGCAATTGTGATTGATTCTGGCCACCATTATCCATCAATTTACCCAGGTGAGAGAGCGAGATTCGTGATATCTCTTCGAAACAA
>JABCTJ010000052.1 GCA_018238375.1 Candidatus Thorarchaeota archaeon | reverse complement strand
AGAGGTTGGGAGAGATAGATGAAATCGTTACAATGAATGAAATCATGTTCTGGATTTTCCAGAAAATCCAGTTGAGTTCCTGCAGTATGATTCCAAACAAGAAATGCTCTTCCATCCTCACCGTCGGTATCGTGGTCATGTGTAAATTCGTCTGATTCTCCGATGACAACAACCTCAGGTGGGCTGGCAAGGTCTGGATCCGGCACTAGTTCTAGCAACTCGAGGTCAGCGAGCACATTGGCTCTTGAAGGAGCGTCAGCAAGGTGGGAATCTTGAAGCAGGGGAGCCCCGAAGAGAAACACAAGTAGAATGAATGTGAGCACAATCGTACAGGATAAGGCAGTCCTCCTATTGCACAGTTTTAGTACCTCCACGATTCAACAAAATTGTTACTTCTTTGAACGGATGGAATAGGTCGCCAAACCAGATATTTCTTTGGCTTCATGTACTCACGATCATCAAATGAAACCTCAAGGAATCTGCTTCCAGAATGAATGGGTTCCTACCAATACAAAGAGACACAATAGTAAACATCTTAATATGGTAAACAATCAGTATCTCGTCTTGAGGTGTCTGAACTGGGAACAATAGATCAAGTTGCCTCGCTACTAGAATCACTTCACATCAAATTCACTCGTGAAGAAAATGTGCTAATGATGCGTTGGAGCACGGAACATATCAAGAACCTCAAGGTCAGGATTACCACAAACGAAGATGAATCGTGGGTCTATATTGTTTATCCCTTTACCAACTACAATAACGTAGACGAAAGCAAAAGAGCGAAACTAGCTTACGACATGCTTAGAGCTTCGTGGGAGGCTAATGGAGTCAAGTTCGCGATAGATGATGATGACGATATCATCCTTCTTGCTGAAACAAATGATACTGACCTGACAGCGGAAGAGATGAAGACGCTTATTGGGCACCTCGTGCATGCCTGTGATACCCTCTGGGAAATTTACCCTAGAAACTAAACAGAATGTTAGAATCAAGACTCAAAGTAGAGTGGGACAAATGAGTAACTCCCCGAATGACTCTCCAACGCCCCACAAGAAACGGGAGCGACTGGTTGCCATTTATCATCCCAAGAGAGGTTCTACGATTTTCAATTATGTCCTTGGCTTTGTGGCCTTCATTCTTGGCCTTGGGGCAAATGTCATTGCCTCCGCGAGTATCGTGGAGTTCGACTTCGTATCTTGGGTATTGGGTATACTTTCCATGGCATTTGGGTTGGCACTGGTTCTTTTGACCGAAACTCGACGGCGCCATATCTTATACATAGTGACCACATGGAACATAAGAATACGAACTGGATATATCAACAAAAAAACTACTCGAGTATTTTATGACGAGATAACGAAAATTGCAACTGCTAGTGAACCAGTGGAGGAGGCTATCAATCAGGGCGATGTCGTTGTATATTCAATCAAATCTAAGAATGGACCAGCGCTTGTTTTCGAAGGAGTCCATAACCCTCATGGCATTCGAGAAGTGATTCATAGATTCATGGAAACAACGCCTAAGCCACCCCCATGGTCACATATATCGAGAGATTAGATTTGTCGCGATTTTGTGCGTATTGCAGGTTTTTATATCTGAAAAGAGGACTATTCGATGTACGATCAGAAGAGAGCACATAGAATATGAATGCGTTTCTATGGATCTGCTAAGTGGAGTGTTAGCAATGACTCAGATCAGTATTACCTACACAACTCGTGACGGGAAATCGAAACAAGAGTTTGTGAATTACGACTCGACAAACCTAGACCTATGTGGTAAGGAAATTGTTGAAATTGACCTCACCCCACTCCAAAGCTGCAAGTTTCTTGTTGAGCTCAATCTCTCTGCTAATTGGCTGAAGCGGGTAAATTTGATATCCCTCAGTTCCTTAGAGCACCTTGAGATTCTAAAGCTTGGTTCAAATGGCTTGGTTACAATTGACCTAACACCTCTCTCTGAGTGCACGAATCTAACTCAACTTCACCTTGAAGTCAATCAACTTCAGAGGGTTGATATCTCCCCCTTGAACAACTGCAAGAAGCTTGAAGAGCTGTATCTCAACTCCAACAACCTGCAGGACATCGACCTTACTCCACTGAGTGATTGTCCGAATCTGAAATTCCTTCGTCTTGACAACAACCAGCTTTTCAACCTAGATCTCATGCCATTGGGTTTCTGCATTCAACTCCAAGAATTGTTTCTTGAAAAGAATCCCTTGGAGGAATTGGACCTTTCCCATCTAAGTAATTGTACAGCATTGGAAGGTCTTTGGCTACGTGGTACGTTTCTTCACCACCTTGACCTATCCCCGTTGTTTCCGCTGGAGGAGTTGCTGTGGCTTGATTTGAGTGAGAACAATATCTATCTCATTGACCTCTCTCCACTCTACAACTTGAAAGGGCTTGAATCATTGATGATTGATGACTCAATTGTCATTATGGTCAACCGTATTCTTGAGAATGACGAGCCTCCGATTTCCATGGCTCAATACATGGACCGCGTCTTCTATCCGAGTTACAAAGATTCTGATTAACCGATTCTAACTCGGAGAGTACATCATATCCCCGCAATACATGCCCTAATTTGTTTGAGCCCTAAGTCATTGTCAGTGGTGTCAATGAGTACTCCTGAGGATACTGCCGCAAGACTAACTTTGAAGCTTGCTGGAGTTTTTCAGCAAGCCAGAGATCTCTGGGTTCAACGCATTGACTCATACTTCTCTCAGTTGGAATCGGTGACTGATGGACAATGGCTGGACTCCTCGGACATTGCTGGGATCATCAAGGAATCAAAGCTCGCGTCACGTGAGGCTCTCGACGGGCTAAGCAATGACTTGAGTACTGAACTCATTCATGCGTCCAATGGAATGCTGGTACGCCATGAGTCTGATCGAATCATTCTCCTACGCGAGATATCCGACCTTAAACTAAGCTTAGACCGGTTTCTTTCTGGTGACGAAAACGCCGCTCGAAGAGAAAACCAGAGTCTTCGAACCGCCCTCATGAAAACACCGGAATTCCAGCTGCTAACAGTTATTCAAAGCGAGCGTAGAGCATCATATGGTCGTCTTTCTGAACTATCAGGAGCAAAGAAGGGCAAGGTACGTAAGTTTGTCAAAGCTCTAGCAGAGAGAGGATTTTGCCACGTTGATAAGAAATCAAGGCCCCACGCAGTTATCTTTGATCTAGCCCCTTGGAATCCGAGTAGTTCTCTTGAGCATCAGACATTTCAGTCTCAGAGTACGGTTTCATTTCAGCATGTACCACTTGGACATCCTTAGCTCCTAGGTACCTAGCAATACTCTGAATACGTGGTGTTGTAAAGCCAAGCATCATTTCATTTAGAAGGACAATGGGAACCACGAAAGCCATCATTAGTATTGGAAGCCCCATTATCCAGAATAAACTAACAATCACATTTAGTAGAGAAAGGTTTCGACCTTCAATGAGATAGGGTTGTATGAAGAAGTGAATAACGCTTGAAAGTGGAAGTGCGATCACTGAAAACCCCCCTAGGAAATTACTGTACCATCTTCCAACTCCTTCAGTATCTGGGCATCTACGTACCTTGAGATGCCTTTTTTTGAGATTCAGAACAATTCCGGAATCATTGAGAAGCCATGTTGGCATGAAGAACGCCAATGACACAGGAAGCGCGAGTGTGGCACTTACGATGGCAAAGAGAGGAGTAATGTGTAGTCCAACTTCATTCGCGAGACCTGCAGGAGGAACTAGAAAGTAGTCACCAAGTAGATAGATTGACAACTGACCTGAAGAAATGGCGAATAGGGCTGGTACTGCAGCTCTTCTTAGTATTCGATCAATGCCAAACCTGTCACCCAGTTTTATTATATTCTGCTCATATGCCGAGGCCTTGAGAACCTTGTTTAGAGCCATGAAAACTGCTGCGAGCGGGAGTGCTAGGATCATGTACTCAATGAAGATGATCGGGACAATGGCAATCAAGATTGTCCAGACATCTCCCGCCATACTCTCATTTCTGATGGCTGGGACCAGGTCTGCTCCTGGATATACTTGAATGATGTAACCTGCTAGTAAGTTGGCCATTAGCAAAGTTAGACAAATGCCTGTCGCCGCCAAGATAGCCGGTATCGCGAATCTGAGCTTTCCTTCGTTCATGAACACGCCTCGACCTTGATTTCACAATCAAGTTTGTAAGCGTATTGGTGTATCTTGGACTATTCACCAGTGTAGAATTTGGTGATACTATCCTCTTCAATTTTCGAGGGTTTGCAACGAGCTCGCCATTCATCAACCGACACCGAAAATTTCTTCTCCACTCTTGATCTGTGAATCATATTCATCGTGCAAAAGGGAATTATTCGCCCATCGGGCACCGCGTAGTTAATGTCGCAGTGCTGCACACGCTCTATATCTACATTGAATGGATCTTGGAAATGCATCATTCCAATCATGATTACGCTATTCATGAACTTTGAAAGGGTCAAATAATCGCCTGTTTTCAGGAACGCCTTCAACAGCTTCTTGAGTATGCCTAGGTCCTTGAAGTAACGAATACCTGTTGCAAGCTTAGCTTTGGCTATTTTGCTAGCACCTTTCTTTTTGTTAGCATAGAGATTTGAGATATTTACGAATAAATCAATGAACTTGTCAACATCCATCATATCAGTAATGGGTCTGTAGCTCCCATCATCAGTGATATAGATGAAGGTGGACATTCCGCAAGCAAAGTGTGCACTGAGTTCAAACTGCGGAGTATTCTGCATGAGACCGAGTCCGCGGCCTAGAGGCAGCATCGAAGGCACACTGTACCATTCTGAGGCGGGTATCTGACCTCCCGTCTGTTCCTCGATTAACTTGATGACATCGGGGATTGTGATTCGCATCTCTTTACGCGCATCGTGATCAATCCGTCCAGTGATACTTACAGGCTGGAAGTTGACACCGCGAACCACATCTCGATTCTCCACAGCGAAATCAATGATCTTCCCAACTTGATCATCATTCACGCCGCGGACCACTGTTGGTACCAAGATGAGAGAATGCATACCAATCTCGCGCGCATTCAGTATGGCCTGCTTCTTTACAGGCAGGATGTTGCTGCCCCTGGCTGCAATGTATGGCTCCGGTGTAACGCCGTCAAACTGCATGTAAATTGTTGAAAGGCCTGCGTCACGAAGCTCTTGCAGGTACGCCTTGCTCTTGCCAATTCTAATGGCATTGCTTGCAATCATAATATAGTTGAATCCTAGTTGCTTCGCCCATTTGATGTATTGTGGCAGGTGCTTACTAACGGTTGGCTCTCCACCTGCGAACTGTAGAGCGGGGGTAGTAACTGGCAGATTCCTCCGAAGGTTTCTCATCATCTCAAGGACTTGCTCTGGTGACGGTTCATACACAGTACCCCCTTCCGCAGCCACTGCGAAGCAGATTGGACACCGCAAGTTGCAGCGGTTGGTAACATCAATTAAACCAAGAGCGGTATGTGACTTGTGTTCTGGACACTGACCACAGTCTTCAGGACATCCCTTCACGGTTTTGGTCCGGGGATTGTCAAGGCCCACTGTCTTATACCACCGTTTCTGGGCCTTTCTCCACATGTCTGCGTCGCCCCAGTACACGTCAATGAACTCACCGTGCTTCTCGC
>JABCTJ010000038.1 GCA_018238375.1 Candidatus Thorarchaeota archaeon | reverse complement strand
GCAGTGGGAATCGTTGGGTCACTGTCCGCTATGAATTCGCACAACTTACGCACTTCAGAAACCCCGACATATCCCGGGATAAGTAGGATGCTTGCAACGAGGAACTCTCCTTCGCGTTCCTTCCCTTCAGCAGCCAATCTCTTGAAGTTCTTCAAGACAACCTTGTTCGAAACACCCGTAAGTGCAGTATACAGCTCAGGTGTGACAGCCTTCAGGTCAAACTTGATTGTGCCTTTGCTCTCTCTAACAACCTCTGCTATTTGTCCCAGCCATTTGCTTGAGATGTTGCCATTTGTTTCATAACACACCCGAATTCTTCTCTCTTCGTTGAGTATTCTTGAGGTTTCTACAGAGTGAGAGGGATTACAAGCTGGGTCTCCTCCAAAGTAGCAAACACATGCTGTTCTCTCATCTGCAGAGGAGGCAAGCTTTTGAGGTGTCATCAACGGTCTGCCCTTCACCATCATCTGTCGGAAGCTTGCGTTTTGGCAGAACAGGCAGTCAGAGTTGCAGGACCCGTAGAATACCGCAAGGTTGTTGAGCCGCTTCGAATCCACAATTGACGAGTTCTGTGTCACTGGACAAACCCAATCGGCAACACAATTGGTTGGAAGCGAATCGAAGTACCACGAAACAATGGCATGTCCTGGAAACCGCTCCACAACTTCTCCATTCTTTGCTCCCCGGAGATGACAGAAGCCCAGCTTGCCCTCCTCGATTCTGCAGTGGTTTCCACAATCAGGGCAGACGACGTTCCCTGTGGTAGGGATTGCTTGGACAAGCTTGTCGTTTCTCCTGATTGTCTTGTGTGACTCTTGGGCTATTGTCATTAGTGAACTGTCAGCCTCTAGGCACTCAGCACAGTATCCGATTGAGCGTGATACTGGTTTCGTATCGTGATTTGGACAGAACATCATTGCCTAGTATGGAGATGACGCGAATGAGTCTTTGCCTTCATAGTCGCGCTCGTTTGACAATGGATTTAAGGTTGTGATTCAAGCCTCCGCGGGCAGTCGGTGCGTTACAGTGACCACAACTGAAGAGAAACCTGCAATTGACATTGATGATGTTGACCTCGAGTTCATAGAGATAATCAAGAAGACCGGAGGTCCCAACATTCAGAACTGCTACCAATGTGGAGCGTGCAGCGGTAGCTGTCCTGCAGGTGCCCTTACGAACTTCCTAGTGAGATGCATAATCAGAAAGGCACTGCTAGGCCTGAAGGAGGAAGTCATCTCTTCACCGGATCTTTGGTACTGCACTACCTGCTACGCCTGCACTGACAGGTGCCCTCAGGATGTTAAACCGACTGATGTCATCAAGGCGATTCGCAATATCGCCGTTGCAGAGGGATACATGTTGGGGCCACACCAGAAAGTGGCAGCCAAAGTGGTCGAAGCAGCACATGCTGTTCCCCTGGATAAAGAGTCCTGGCAAAATCTCAGGGTAAAAGTGGGTCTTGAGCCAGTGCCGCCAAATGCAAGTGGTAATCCATGGGCTATCGACGAGATAAGGAAGATTACAAAGAAGAGCGGTTTTGAAAAGTTGATTGGCTACGAGGAGTTCATGAAGGCTCAGAAGGAGAAAGCCAAGAAGAAGGCTGAAGAAAAGAAGGCCCAGAAAGAGGCTGAAGAGAAGAAGGCGCAGAAAAAGGAGTGATTTGGTTTGGCAAAGAAGCGACCTGCATTTTACCATTTCCTTGGATGCGTCACACCACATCGCTACCCCTGCGTTGAGAAGGCCACCAACCTAGTCTTCGAGGATCTTGACATGGACCTCCTCGATATGGTAGGAGCTACGTGTTGCCCCGCACCTGGAGTCTTCGGTTCATTTGACAGAGTCACCTGGGCTAGTATTGCGGCACGAAACCTCACGATTGCTGAACAGGGCGGTCATCCAATTACTACAGGGTGCAACGGCTGTTTCGCCAGTCTATGGGATGCAAACCACGAGCTGAAGCATGATGAAGAACTGAGAACGGCAGTCAACGAGAATCTTGCCGAGATTGGACGCGAGTTCAAAGGCAACATTGAGGTCACTCACTACGTTGACGCTCTTTATGACACAGCAGGCCTTCCGAAGATTCAGAAACGTGTCATTCAACCGTTGAAGGGCGTGCGGATGGCATTGCACCCGGGATGTCACTGGATGAGACCAAAACTCATCAAGCAGAAGGACGAGTCCGAGAGACCCCACATTTTCAGAGAGCTCTGTGAAGCATCAGGCGCTACATACGTACCTTACAAGGACGAACTAATTTGCTGTGGTGCTGGCGGAGCTGTTAGAACTGCTGATGTCAAAGTATCACTGGAATTCACCAAGCAGAAGTTCGATAGTCTCGCGGACGCAGGAGGGGCCGACATCATTGTAACGCCCTGTCCGTTCTGTTTGCTACAGCTAGATCTGGGACAGGTTGAGATTCAGAAATATTTCGGTGAAGAGTATGTCTTTGATATTATGCATGTTACTGAGTTGCTTGCTCTGGCATTTGGACATAGTCCCGAGGATTTTGGGCTAGGCACGCACCTGCAATACATGCAGAGGAAAAGTCAGCCTAACTGGGAGCGACTCGGGATTAAGATCTAGAAGTCACAAGAAGCCGAAATAAAAGATTGGTTCAATCAAGCGCCATGCACTGAACGTGGTTTCTCCTGAACTGCCTGCATGAGAGCTTGAATATCCTTCTCAGTCAGTTCCAGACAGCCTGGAGCTTCTGCACACACCGGACAGCGTTCCCGGATTCTCGACAGATAGACTCGGGTGTACAGCCGGGTGGCTTTCATAACTCTGATATGTTATCCACGTAATATTAAGTCCGATGGGTCATCCCTCTTCAACATCGTAAATTGGCGCCAATCACTGAGGATGAATGCCATTGTTCGGTCTATGGCGCGACAACAAACGTTTTTACTCCATTTTCTGATTCCCGGTCCATTCACGCAGGGAGTATACACTGGAATGGCAGACGCTGCAGCAAAACCGGTTGTTATCATTGGCGCTGGAATAGCAGGGATGCGAGCCGCACTCGACCTTGCTGATATGGGAGTCAAGGTCTTTCTAATCGAGAAGAATGCAAGCATTGGAGGACATATGGCCCAATTGGACAAGACGTTTCCAACGCTAGATTGCTCTATCTGCATACAAGGACCCTGGATGGTTGACTGCTCCCGTCATCCGAACATCGAGATTTTGGTGCACTCTGAAGTCACCAAGGTTTCAGGCACTCGGGGCAACTTCAAAGTCAAGGTACTGAGGCACACTCGACGCGTTGACCCTGTGAAGTGCACTGGATGCGGAGAATGTGCACGTGTTTGCCCTATCGAGGTTCCAAATGAGTACAATCTGGGACTGATGATGCGCAAGGCGGCCTACATACCTTTTCCACAGGCGGTACCCAATATCGCAACAATCGATATTGAGAATTGCATTCTATGCATGGCCTGTGTGAGGAGCTGTAGAGCAGAAGCAATCGATTTTGATATATCTGATGAAATAGTTGAGATTAACGCGGGCTCGATCATCATTGCTACTGGCTTCAAGATGCTTGATGCCTCGACTGTTCCGGAGTATGGCTACGGAGTACTCCCCAATGTTGTTACAGCCCTGGAATATGAGCGGATGGTCTGCGCAAGTGGACCGACTGGAGGGGTAGTCATGCGGCCCTCTGATGGACTAGAACCTCACAGGATTGCATTTGTCCAATGTGTCGGTTCTCGCGATGTGAATCATTGCGCTTACTGCTCAAAGATCTGTTGTACCTATGCCACTAAGGAGGCCATGATTACAATAGAGCATAATCCGACAGTCAAGATAGACATTTTGTACAACGACATGAGGGTCTTTGGCAAAGGCTTCGAAGAGTTCATAGTGAGGGGAGAAACCGATTACGGGATTAACTACGTGAGGGGACTCCCTAGCGATATAGGCGAAGATCCATCTACTCGTGATTTGCATCTTCGTCATACGGATGAAACCGGACACAAAGTGATTGAGGACAGATATGACCTTGTGGTGTTATGCCAAGCAATGATCCCAAATGACAACGCCGACTTGATGCAGATGCTTGGAATACATACAGACAAGTACGGTTTCATCGATGCTGGCGGTGACACGATAGAATGTATTGAAACTGGAGTTCCAGGTATCCATATGTGTGGGGCATGCAATAAGCCAAAGGACATCCCTGAGTCGGTCGCTGAGGGCAGCGCTGCCGCTGCACTGGCAACACTGGACATAGTCCTGCCCAAGTCCAGTGATACTGAGGCGATTGCGGAGGTTGATCTCGAACTAGCAGCGGGTGAGCCAAGGGTTGGTGTGTTCATCTGTTCCTGTGGTATTAACATAGCTGGCTATGTTGATGTGACTGAAGTAACCAAATACGCCGCAACTCTACCGAGTGTGGTTTACACCGAAAATCTACTCTATGCATGCTCATCCGATGCTCAGGAAGTGATTAAGGACACTATCAGGGAACATCGGCTGAATCGTGTTGTCGTCGCTTCATGTACTCCAAGGACACACGAGTCACTATTCAGGGCGACGCTGGAGGAGGCTGGCCTCAACAAATACCTCTTCGAGCTGGCAAACATCAGGGAACATTGCTCTTGGATACACATGAGTGACAAGGATGAAGCCACTTCCAAAGCAATGGATCTAGTGAGGATGGCGGTTTCAAAGGCTATCCTGTATCAAGCACAGGAAGAGGCAGTGGTCAGCGTGGAGCCCGCTGCTCTCGTAGTTGGTGCTGGAGTTGCTGGCATGGCAGCGGCAGAGGTCATTGTTGGCAAGGGCTTCAAAGTATATCTTGTTGAGAAGGAGGACCGTGTCGGAGGATTACTGAACCAGCTTCCCACAGTTAATTTCGACAATGTTTCCAGCCAAGAAATCATTAAACAACATGAAGAACGGTTGAACTCCAGCTCTCAAATCGAGCTTCTTCTCAGCTCACTGGTTGTTGATGTCAAGGGTGCAATAGGCGACTTTGAAGTGACTGTGCGGAGCGGAAAGAAGAATAGGACATTGAATGTCGGAGTGGTCATAGTAGCAACAGGTGCAATTGAGCTTCAAGAAAAGGGCCTCTACGGTCTGGGAAAACTGCCAGAGGTCATTACACAAAGCCAGTTTGGTCAGCGACTTGCTGAAGACAATGGCATCACCGATGGTGAAACCTTTATGGTGATACATTGTGCTGGGTCGCGGGAGGAAGAATCCATTGAAGGCTCCCGAACGTGGTGCTCTGGAATCTGCTGTGATGTTGCTCTTACTCACACACTAGAACTCTTGGAAAGATATCCTGCATCACATGTATTTCATCTCTACAGGGATTTGAGAGTGTCATACGATGGGGAGGACAGATATCGTGAAGCCAGACAGAAAGGCGCTGTCTTCATCAAGTATGATAGGGACTCGCCGCCAGTGGTGAAAAAAGGGAAGAATAAGGCGATCAAAGTCACAATTCCCGACATGGCTTTTGGGACAGATCTTATTGTGGAAGTAGACCATGTGATACTTGCCACAGCAATGATTCCCCCTGAGTCCAACAAGCAGATTTCTGAGTTGTTCAAGGTGACAATGAATATGTCGGGCTTTCTGATGGAAGCGCATCCAAAGCTCAGACCAATCGACTTCGCGACTGATGGTGTGTATGTGGCTGGTTGCGCCACTGCACCCAAACCAATACAACAAGCCATTGCGCAGGGTCGAGGCGCGGCTGCAAGGGCGCTCATTCCACTTGTCAGTGGAACACGAAGTGCTGAGGCGATAGTTGCTACAGTAGATCCAGAGATATGTGTGGGCTGTGGTACTTGCGAGGTAAACTGTGTGTACAGCGCAATCGAGGTCGTACCCGGTGACGGCAGCCATGATTATGCAGTCGCAAATCCAGTCCTCTGTCAAGGATGTGGGAAATGCGGGGCTTCATGTCCCGCTGGTGCTATTACAATGAAGCACTTCACAGACGATCAGATAATGGCACAAATTCGTAGTGCACTCGAAGACATGCCTGCAGACCAGTCACGGATTCTTACGATTGTGTGTACTTGGTGTTCCTATGCTGGTGCCGACAGTGCCGGTGTTTCGAGGCTCCAACAGCCAACGACAGTACGTGATATTCGCGTCATGTGTACAGCCAGAGTAAGCGTGACACACATTCTTGAGGCCTTTAGACTCGGGGCGGATATGGTCTGGATTTCGGGCTGCCACTTCGGCGATTGTCATTATGTTGACGGGAATCTTGCATTTGATAGAAGATTTCAGATTGCTAAGCAGATAATCGAGAAAGCAGGCTTCGAACCCGAGCGGCTTCAGTTCACCCAAATAAGCGCCAGTGAAGGTTCAATCTGGGCGGAGAAGGTCAAGGAGCTGACCGAGATTGCTGATAGACTGGGGCCAAGTCCGTTGAGACCAAGGAGATGATGATTAATTGACTAAAAGCTGGGGCACTTTCACATCCTTCAAGGGAAAAACCATTGAGATTGCTGCTCCTGATTTCATAGAAGTAGTCAAGAAACTGACTGGGGGCAAGGACCTAACAGTATGCTTTCAGTGCACAAAGTGTACTGCTGGATGTCCTGTTAATGAAAAAGTGTCCATCCAGGTACACGAAATTATGAGAATGCTTCTCTTGGGCATGAAAGAAGTTCTCGAAACCGATATGATTTGGCGATGCACATCTTGCTACACCTGCCAAGAGAGATGTCCTCAGGGCATTGATGTAACAGACATTCTGAGTGGTCTAAAGAACCTGGCTTACGAAGATGGCATTGGTCCAGATGCCTATCGAGAGAATGCTAAGAGCGTCCTAGAATCAGGTTTCGCGTATCAAACCTCAGGATTCAGAAGGAAAAAGAGGGATGCAAAGGGTCTTCCGTCGCTGCCGGCGCCAAACATGGCGGAAGTGGAGAAGCTGGCAGAGCTAACAGGACTCAAGGCATTGCTGGAAGAGGATGAAACGAAATGACCAAGAAAAAGACCAGAAAGAAACGGTACGCCTTCTTCCTTGGTTGCGTGACTCCATTTCGCGAGGCGAGCTACGAAATAGCCTCACGGCGTGTTTGTAAGGAACTGGGAATTGAGTTAGTAGACATGGATGGAGTCAATTGCTGTGGCTTGCCAATTGAAGCCATAAATCGAGACATGGCGCTGTCTATGGCGGCCAGAAACATAACAATTGCGGAAGAGAAGGGTCTTGATATTATTACAATATGTTCTGGTTGTGCTGGGGCCCTCACCAAGACCAACAGTGTCATGAAAGAGAGCTCGGAGGTTCGGGACCAAATTAACAAGTACTTGAAGGAGATCGACCGAGAGTTCAAGGGTACGATAAAAATCAAGCATTTCGCTAGAGTACTGCTTGAGGACATTGGAATCGAAAAACTGAGAAAGCTCATCAAACGCCCCCTATCAGGTCTCAGAATTGCTGGTCACTACGGCTGTCACGTCCTGAAGCCCGCTGCTCACATGAAGTTCGAAGATCCAGAAAATCCGACTTTCTTGCACGAGCTGATTGAATTAACTGGTGCTACTGATGCGAGATATGAGGGTGAGAAGGATTGTTGTGGAAGCATGGTCATAGGTGTCGATACAGACGTACCTCTGAGTCAAGTTCGAAAGAAGATGAATCATGTCAAAGACGCTGGAGCACAGGCGCTAGTAACAATCTGTCCCAGTTGCCACCTGATGTTTGACTCTAATCAGGAGCCGGCTGGCAAACCATTCGATGAAACCTACAACATGCCGGTCCTTCATTATCCGCAACTCCTAGGACTTGCCATGGGCATCCCCCCTGAGGAACTGGCCTTGGATGAATTGAAGGTGAAGGCTGACGAGGTCCTCTTAGCTATCGAAGGCCTATCCTGAAAATAATGTGCACATCACTAGATGAAGCGTTTCATTAGCTCCTCTACTATGTGGTCGATGTTTTCAGCAGTGACACCAAGCGCATCATAGGTTTCTTGGACACGAACAACCCTCACTGAATCATTCATGTCTTTCAAGGTTGAGAAGACTCCGATTCTTCGGCCTATCTGGTACAGACGCTGTTTCTTGGGGTTCATCACAAGGAATGCCCGCAATGGCTCAAGCATCTTCTCCTTGTCTTTAGGGAGAGTTCCTTCCACTTCTGAGAAGAGGTTCAGTATGTGATCGCTCTTGACAATACTTGTAATCCCTTTCAGGTTTTCAATCAGTGTAAGGAGTTCACCCACTACCATCATATCTGTGCATTTCTCAAAGCGTCCTTCCATATGGTCCTTCGAGAGTGGTGCAACGATTGGGATTGCCAGCTGTCTGAACCGGATGAAGTCCGGATTGATTTGATTCAGCGCATCCGCTGTTTCTAACGCATGTTCTTCTGACAATCGTACTCCCCCAAGACCTGGCATAACGTATTCTGAGAGCTCCAACCCCGCTCTCTTGGCTTTCAGGCCTGCGCTAATGTGAATGGCCTTAGTCGCCCCTTTCTTGACCAGCTTCAACACGTTGTCAGATCCGGACTCGAGACCTACATGGACTCTATCTAAGCCTGATTCTCTTATCGCCTTCAAGTCCTCCTCATCTATCCTCGCTATTGTGCTCGAACGAGAATAGGATGTCACACGATTCACGAAAGGAAAGCGGATTCTAATGTACTTCAGAATCTCAATCAATTCCGATGGCCGCACTGTCAGACTGTCTGCATCCTGCAGAAAGATGGAACTCATTCCAGCTCTAAACCATCTAAAGGCACTATCAAATGCCGCCCATTCCTCTGAATCAAGATTGTCAGTTGCATTTCTGACCTGCGCTGTTGGTAAGCCATCGTACTCCTCAGCAATCCCTTGGAGGATTCCCACACATTTGTGGACTAAGTCAATGTCCTTCTTCACATGGTCTACTGAACGTTTCGAATACCGTGCCCCCTTGTATACTGGGCAGAAGGTGCAGCGATTCCACGGGCAGTTCCTAGTCACACGCAGGAGGAGGCTATGCGCCTCGTTTGGGGGCCGTATAGGACCCTGTTCAAAACCAAAATAAGAGTGACCACGTGGTGGAGTTTCTGTCATAGCCTACCAACTCGTTTCCTATTCAAGTTCGTAGGCTGTTTCAGGACCACACCACGCGGGTGCATATTGTCACATTCCGAATTTACAAGTTCTTGATGATTTCTTCTCCGAACGCGCTAGTAGAAATTGGCTTCACTGTTGGTTTCAGTTGCCGCGCGATATCGTAAGTGACATTCTTAGATTCAACCGCCCTAGAAACTGCGGTTTTGATCATCTCAGATGCCTCGTTCCATCCCATGTGTTCCAGCAGAAGACATGCAGACAAGGTGATAGAACCTGGGTTGATTCGGTTCTTTCCCGCATGCTTCGGAGCGGTTCCATGAGTTGCTTCAGCGAAGAAGATATCATTGCTGAGGTTTGCACCTGGCGCAAACCCGAGTCCACCAACTTGAGCAGCCAATTGGTCTGAGAGATAGTCACCATTGAGGTTAGGCAGCGCTACGACCTCATACTCACGAGGTCTCAGAAGCACTTGTTGGAACATCGCATCCATTATGCGATCGTTCACAAGGATCTTTCCATCAGCGTAGGCCTTCTCTCTGTCGCCACCGTACTTGTCGTTCAGTTCCTTCTCCGTAACGATTTGGTTTCTGAACTCATCAATAGCAACTTCGTAGCCCCAGTTTCTGAACTGGCCCTCTGTAGCTTTCATGATGTTGCCCTTATGACACAGGGTCACCACACGCTTCTTGTGGTCAATAGCATATTGAATTGCTTTTCTTACTAGTCGCTTAGTGTTCTCGGGTGACATTGGTTTCACAGATATGCCTGCAGAGGATCGCAAGCTATCGGAGTCCGCCGGTACATTCCATTCCGTTCTGAGGAAATCTATGAGCTTCTGTGTTCTCTTGGTTCCCGGATAGCCCTCTATGCCTGCGTATATGTCCTCTATGTTCTCTCTGAAAATCACCATATCTATTGCATCGGGATCTTTGACCGGGGCCGGAACGCCTTTGATGTGCCACACAGGTCTAAGACAGACAAACAGGCCCAAGGACTTGCGAATGCCGACATTTATCGAGGAGAATCCTTTGCCTATGGGGGTCGTGCATGGCCCCTTGATTGCCAAATGGTAATCCCGAACGACCTGCAGTGTGTCATCGGGCAAATAGGTCATTCTTTGCTCATCAGGACTGAGCGCCTTAAGCTCCTCATCCGTGACCTCCGGGTTATAGAGCTCTCTCGCCTTATCGCCGGCAAAGATCTCAAACCATTCGAACTTCCGTTTCCCGTTGTATGCCTTTTCTACTGCGGCGTCCACGATTTTTATCATTACTTTGCTAATCTCGGGGCCAATGCCATCTCCCTCAACCCAACAGACTATGGGGTTATCGGGAATGTTCCATTTGCCATCCTTGACTGTAACTTTCTCTCCCTTTGAGGGTGGAACTAGTTTCTCGTACTTTGTCATTATATTCACACTCATTCATTATGAAGCGTATAGTATCTCATCCCACGGCTGTCGATACAGTGCAGCACGTTGGCGTTTCTGGTCGAATATATGCCCCATCATCCCGATTGATCTCCCAAGCACAAAGAGCCCATTCAAGACCTCTGTGTCTAGGACATCTTGCTTTTCTTCAGGGGTTAGGTCAATATTCTCCATCAGGTCAAGGAAACAGATTCCAATGCAACCGTCCACATTAAGAATCAAGTTATTTCTCTTTTGTGTGGTCAGCTTCTCGACCTCAAGAGCATAGTCTAAGTATGGATGCTTCGGGAAGTTCTCATTTACGAACTTTTTCAGAAGCGTAACCCGGATATCCGGATTCTGAACGGACTTGATTCTATGGCCGATTCCTGGGATGTTAATCCCTACAACGTCCTTCATGTAATTAATGAAGTCCGGTGGATGCTTTCCGGAATCCAGAGCCATTTTGAAATACTTGGCAGCATCGGAGATAGCACCGCCAAATCTTGGGCCTATCGTCAATATGCCACTGGCTAGTGACGCCATCAAATCCTTTCCAGCTCGCGCAGTCACAATGGCGTTGTGAGCGCCTGATACGGCTGGCCCGTGGTCCGCAGTCAACTTCAGCACTAGTTCGATGTATTTCGCGGCAAACGGAGGCAACTCCTTCTTCAGCCAGAGTAGCCCAATCACGTATCCAAGGGAGAGTTCTTCACTGATTATCTTGTCAATCGGAACTCCATTGTACGTGAGGATGTCACCCCTCTCGTTAGAAATGGTGACTACCACGTCTGTCGGTCTTCGAACAATCCCTTGAGCTGAGGCTTTGCTATAGTCCTGAGGAATCTGTGGGGGTTCAAAGTCATCCAAGGCCTCTATCTTCCCTTCGGCTTTCAATTTCTCAAAGGTTTCACGTATCTTGTCACCAAAGGTGTCGTATGATTCGGGGACAATAACACCTACTTCAGCAAGCGCTTTGTTCTTTGCATCTGCTGTTTCCATGTCACTTCCAGCCATTGCGCCAGCGTGACCGAATTGAACACCTGCTGGAAATATCTTGGAAGAGGTACCTGTCACCCACATCACAATGGGTTTCTTGATACGGCCATCTTTCACGGCCTCCACAATCGAGTACTCGTCCATCCCTCCGATCTCGCCCAAACAAACAATCAACTTCACCTGTGGATTGGCTTCATATCGAAGGATGTGGTCGATGAGCAAAGATCCAGCGTACCGATCTCCGCCAATTGCAATGCCTTCCAGTATTCCGTCGGTGTTTTGAGATATCATGAAATTCATTTCATTGCTCATCCCACCGGACTTGGATACAAAACCCACGCTGCCTGGTCGGTAGAGCTTTGACTTGACGATGTTCTCTATGGTGCCTGCTGTATTGGCAATCTTGAAGGCGCCTGCTCGAATTCCACCAACAGTGGCCGGTCCGATGATTATCTTATTCTTCTCTTTTGCAAGCTTAATGAGCTCACGGCTCTGTCGCTCCGGTATTCCTTCAGCGATTATGACCAAGACCCGAATGCTTTCAGTTTCCAAAGCCTCTTTCGATGTTGGGTAGGATGATCGAAATGATGAGAAGTTGATTAGGACATCTACTGTAGCATGATTCTTTGCGGCAAGCTCCAGCTTTTTGTAAATAGGTATAACAATCTCTTTGCCGCCCCAGAAAACCTTGTGGTAACCGATTGCCCCTGCTTGAGTGGGCCGGATTATCGCAGCAACACTAGGCGTTTTCCGCTTGCTGACAAAGTCAAAGTCCAACATTCGCTGGATTGCGTTTCGCTGGAATCCATAAACAATCGCTTGGGAGTCTCTGTTGAATAATTCATAGTCTTCCATTCTTACGTCACTCCTTCAGGGCCAAAGGTACAATTCGGGTCATTGGAGTGTATCTGTCGTACACTTCGATGGGAATGCCCATTTCTTCTCCGACATCTTTCATGAGCTTCAGGCCCTCCTTCTCATTGGGTCCTCCACGGCGTACATAGATCTTCACGTTCACTTTCTTCAGCTTGTCAGCTGATTTCCTCAGAGCACTCACAATACCTGCGAAAGTGGCTTTCACATCTGTGAAGTTGGCGATTCCGCCACCAATCAGAAGGATTTTCGGGAGCCCCTTCGGATCCGGTTTCTCTGTCATGAGGTCGATAAGTGTCTGGGCGTACAACTCAGTGTGCTCGCGGCTGGGGTTCCCACTGTATTCTCCGTAGTTCGCAAGTTCAGCACCAAATCCTAGGTCCACGATGGTGTCTGCGTAGACAACGCTTGCACCACCTCCGGCTACCATAGTCCAAATTCGTTTGTCGCGATCGAGAACCGTCAACTTCAACGAAGAACCTGTTTGTTCGTCGATGCTTCTGATGTATTCTTCCTCTTTGGAGAACTTCTGACCGAACGAAACTGGAAACTTGATTGGGTTATTGTAATTGCCCCACGTGTCGGAATGCTTGAACGCCGCTGTATCATCAAGACGAGCTTTGAGGTCCAGAGGAACTACCAACTTGTCTTCAGTGACAGCGAAAGGATTGATTTCCATGAACGCGAAGTCCTGATCAATGTAGACCTGCAATAACCCCTTGACAAAGGAAACAACAACATCTCCCAGCTCCCCAAGATCTGGCAACTTCTCGGCCAGATTGAACGAGTCGATGTCAGTTCCGATGGGTATCGGAATGTGTGACACTTTATCCCAGTTCTCCTCTACGAAAATACCTCCTTCCAGCGAGAAATGGATGATGTCATTATCACGGTCTGACGTGATGGAAACGTAGAACTCCTTGTCATGGGGAATAAAGGGTTCGACTAGGAACCTGTTCAGTGTCCCTTTCGTTTCACCAACGACCATCTCCTTGTTCATCTTCTCTTTGATGAACGACTTTAGGTCGGCTAAGCTTGCATCTAGTAGTAGTAGATTCGCCTTGCCTCTCTTTCCAAATAGCTGGTCTGGTTTTGCAGCCAGCTTGTCAGTTTTCAGCCACGGATTTTCTTTCACAAGCTCCTCCCACTTGGTTTCAGGAGTTATTACAGCTAGCTTCCCGTGGTAGTTGAACTCGGGGAAGTATTTCACCAGTTCTCCAGCAATCAGTTTCTTTGCTGAATACTCATTAATTGATTTTTGTGCCAATCTAGATTCCTCCCTCTTTCGTGTAATTCAGAAGACCTCCAGCCAACATAATCTTCCTTTCACGCTCGGAAAGCTCATAGGTGACGGGAATATCAATATTCTTGGTCGTGTTCCGAATTGCCAACATCTTTTCCCCCTTTTCCAAGGCTGTGCGAATACCCGCTATCTCTAGTGAATCTCCAGCATCAATCTTATCGAAACCATCAGAGTCTGCAAACTCAACTGGAAGGATTCCAACGTTGATCAAATTCGCCTTGTGAATGCGGGCAAATGACTTCACCGCAACCACTCTGATTCCAAGATACATTGGTGCGAGAGCAGCATGTTCGCGGCTTGACCCTTGACCGTAGTTTTCGCCAGCAATGATAATTCCTCCCCCGGTTTCCTTAGACTCGAGAGCTCTCGATGCGAATGTTGTATCCACCTGTGAAAAGACAAACTCGCTTATCTTGGGCAGGTTTGATCGCAGTGGCAGAATTTTGGCTCCTGCGGGCATGATGTGGTCAGTTGTTATGTCGTCCTCGACTTTGATTAGGGCATTCAACTTAGGCAGCTTTTCGGGAAGGGGTATAGCTTCCGGAAGTGATTGAATGTTCGGACCACGTATAATTTCGATGCCTTCAGGGTGATCGGAAGGTTTGAGAATCATCGAATCATCAATGTTGATGGAGGTTGGCATCTCGATCTTTGGATAAGCACCCAGCTTCCTTGGGTCCGTTATCTCTCCGTAGATTGCCGCCGCCACAGCAACCTCTGGACTGACAAGATAAGCTTCTGAATCAATCGTGCCGCTGCGGCCCCGAAAGTTACGATTGAATGTTCTGATTGAAACACTTCCTGATGGCGGTGCAAATCCCATGCCAATGCATGGACCACAGCCGCTCTCCAGGATTCTGCCTCCGCTTGAAATTATATCAGCCAGCATTCCTTTTTCCGCTAAATACTTCAACACCTGCCTAGATCCCGGCGATATTCCCAGGGTCGTTCTAGAATGGATCGTCTTGCCCTTGAGAAGGGCTGCAACCATTGCCATGTCCTTGATTGACGAGTTGGTACACGAACCAATAGCAACTTGATCCACTAATTTGCCTTCAAGCTCTGAAAGCGGTACAACATTCCCTGGGGAATGGGGCTTGGCTATCATAGGCTCCAACTTGTTGAGGTCAATCTCAATCACCTCATCGAAGTCTTCTTCCAGTCCGGTTGGAATGCTGACCCAATCGTCTTCTCGTTGCTGAAGTTTAAAGAACGCCTTCGTGATCTCATCTGATGGAAAAATCGAGGTTGTCGCACCAGTTTCAGTGCCCATATTGGTAATGGTGGCTCGCTCAGTAACGGATAACGACTTCAGTCCAGGGCCGAAGTATTCCAAGATATAGCCCCTTCCTCCTTTCACACCAATTCTTCTTAACACCTCAAGTATGATGTCCTTTGCTGATACGAAGTCGCGGAGTTTACCAGTTAGTTTCATTCCCATAATCTTGGGAACTGTTATGTAGAACAACCCGCCCCCCATCGCAACAGCGACGTCAAGTCCACCTGCACCTATGGAAATCATCCCCACTCCACCTGAAGTCGGAGTATGGGAGTCAGATCCAATGAGAGTTGCTCCTGGCTTGGAGAACCTTTCAAGGAATACTTGATGGCAAATACCATTTCCCGGTCGTGAGAATAGTATACCGTACTTAGCTGCAACTGACTGCAAGTACAAGTGATCATCAGCGTTCTTGAAATCAGATTGAAGCATATTGTGATCAACAACCGAAACGGAGAGTTCCGTCTTCACCTTGTCGAGACCCATCGCCTCGAATTGCAGGTAAGCCATTGTACCTGTAGCGTCTTGTGTTAAGGTACGGTCTATCCTGATTCCAATCGCATTGCCTGGGATGAGCTTGGAATCGCCCACTTCAACGTGTTTTGCAAGAATACTTTTAGCCACCGACACCATTGTGAGATTCACCTTCTGTTTTACGACAAAAATGTCCTCAGATTTGCCTGCATCGGACAAGAACGCCCATAAAATAGTGTCGTTTCGTACGCCCAATGAACGACAGCTAGCTTCTCTATCCAGTCCTAGCCAAGCTCACTACGACCATAGAAGAGTTCCCCAAGCCTCTTCATCGCATCACGGACGCATTCTTTCTTGCCGCTCACTTGCAAGTGTCTATCGCCATCGAGTGATATCAATACACGACAGTCCTCCGCAAGCTCTGAAACTATCTCCACTGGAATCTCATCAGGCAACCTGATTCGGAAGAAGCTCACATCCTTTTCTCTGGGCAAATCAGAGATGGGCATCGGTGGGTCCTCCGAAGCTACTTCTCCCCGTCCGTGAATGGCATCATCGAATCTTGTTTCCCAGGCCTGTCTATATTGGACACCATCCTTTTCTTCCGCCCAGACCATCAGGATTTCTCGAAGTCCCTGGACCTTTATCTCCATCTCATGTTGAAGATCGGCATCGCACTGCTCAGGCTGCTTGATCTCACTGCCGAATGACCTTAGATACTCGATGACCATCTTACTATTCCTTAGGTCTGCATAGATGAGGTCTGGAATGAAAACTCCCTTCGACCGCAGCTCTCCAAGCAGTTTATTCAGAACCATCCATCCTGCGTGGAGGTCGTTAACTGACACCAACGGCAGCTACTCCCTGAGCATCTCTTCTATCTGGTCGTAGAAGCTCTTCTCACGCCACCATCGGAGGTCACGTGCTCCCGTTGGGCAGATGGAACAGCATGCTCCACATCCTTCACATGCAAGCTCGTTGGTGACGCTCTTTTTCACACCCGGCGATACTTCCACCATTGAAACTGCATCGTAGGGGCAAATCTCCGAATAATGGCAGAGGTCACATCCAACACAGAGATCTTCATCCACCTCTGCTGCCAAAAGCTCGATATTCACAGTACCGAGATTGAGCGGAGCACAGGCTGCGCTGGCTGCACCGCGTGCCTGGTTGATTGAGTCTGATACGTTCTTGGCGTAGGTTGCACCCAAGAAGATGCCTGGGACTGTAGTCTCCACTGGTTTGAACTTCATATGGACCTCAAGCAGGAATCCATCTTGTCCTCGGTTGATTCCTAATGCCTTGGTGAGTTCGTTGACATCATGGGGCGCCTCCAAGCCCAGCGCTAGCACAACCATGTTGGATCGTATCTTGAAGGTTTCTTGGGAAAGAGTATCATATACTGTTACGATGGCCTCATCAGCATCAGGAGCTTTCTCGACGGTGACCGGTCTCTCTCTTATCCAGCGTAGATAGACGACGCCCCTCTGACGGTTTTCCCGCCACATCTCTTCCATACCGTTGGCGAACGGGCGGATGTGCTCCTTATAGGCCGAGATCACTCTGATGTCCGGGAACATCTCCTTCAGTTCGTGCTGCATAGCTATGACTGCGGAACAACACACCCTTGAGCAGTATCTGTTCCCCTCTCCTGGGCTCTGTCTTGAACCGACGCAGTGGATAAACACCGGATTCTTTGGTGGCTTCTTGAGTTCTCCATTTCTTAGCATGCGCTCAAGCTGGAGTGTTGTAATGACTCCTGGGACTTCCTCCCAACCATATTCTCCCTTCTTTGGGTCGTAGGTGTCTGTACCCGTTGCGATGACCATTGAGCCTATCGTGTGAACTTCCTGCGTTCCAGTTTCTGTGTTCTGAATGGTTATCCCGTAGTTACCGTAAGACCCCTCCCTCAATACTGGCTTCGAGTTGAGCAGAACCTTGATCCGTTTCTCTTTCTCAACGCGTGCCGTGAGGTCGTCCACGATCTCTTGCGCGCTCTCCATCTTGGGGAATAAATTGTAGAGGTCATTTAGCCTTCCGCCAAGTATGGCCTCTTTCTCAACAAGGATGACATTAAAGCCCTTCCGAGCAATGTCAAGCGCAGCACTCATTCCTGAAACCCCCCCACCAACAATCATCGCAACTCGAGTCACGTCTACTGACTTGACAGGTACAATTTCATTATTGATGGCCTTGGCGACGCCGGAACGAATCATGTCCTGCGCCTTCTCCTGGCGAACATCTGGAGGGTCGTTCGCGTTGACCAGCGCAATCATCTCTCTCAGCCCTACGGGCCCCACAAGATAGTAACCCGATATACCAGCAGCCTCTAGTGCGCGTCTGAAAGTGTCTTCATGTTGAAGTGGTGAGCATGAACCAACGACCACGCGATTCAGCTTGTGCTCCTTGATGGCCTCTGTGATGAACTCCTGGCCTGGGTCGCTGCACATGAAAATATAATCTGTGCTGTAGGCTACATTCGGAATATGGCTTGCCCACTGAGCTAGGCTGGGACAGTCTAGTACATTGCCAATGATTCCTCCACAATGGCAAATGAATACGCCAACTCTCGGCTCTTCTCCGACCTCCAGTGGCGGAACTGCTTCAGGTACGGGGGGGTGTGGGAGCGGTAGTATTGATTGTGCAGCCATAGCCGCACCCTTGCCTTCATTCACGGTGTCTGTTCCGTCCTTTGGTCCGTGGATGCATCCAGCCATGTATATGCCAGCACGGGTGGTTTCGAGTGCAGCTGAGTTCGGGTTCTTCTCCTTCACCCAGCCCGCCTCATCGAGCTCGATGCCCAATACCTTCGCAAGTTCCTCGTTACCTTCAGCAGGCCTGAAGCTCGAGTTGAGAACGACCATGTTCACTTTGATCTCTTGAATCTCGCCTTTTTCGGTATCCTCTAGCTTCACCATGAGGTCGTGAGTGTCAGGGTCTTCATTAATCTCAGCAATCCTGCCGCGGATGAAGTCAATGTCCATGTTGTGCTGCGAGTCCCAGAGGAACTCCTCCAGCAGTTTCCCGCAGGTGCGCATGTCCATATAGGTGTAGATGATTTTACAGTGCTCCTTGGGATAGTGCATGCGCGTGACCTGGGCTAGCTTCAGTCCGAAAGAACAACAGACTCTGTTACAATGATGACTGTACCCCTGGATATTCTCCCGAACGTCTCTTGACCCAACGCAGTTCACGAACATGATGGTTTCAGGTTCCCTGCCATCAGAAGGGCGAACCATGTGCGCATCAGTCGGACCTGTTGGATGTGTTTGACGATCGTACTCTAGGCTTGTCACGACGTTCGGAAACACACCATAGCCGTATTCTGCATAGTCGGTCGGCTGATATTCCTCAAATCCTGCAGCATTTATGATGGAACCCACGTGCAGGTCGTACTCCTTATCTTCGTCATCGTATAAGATGCAGTCCTGCGGACACACTGAAGCACAGGTCCCACAGCCAATACACGATTCTCGATCAATGGCAGCCAGCAGAGGAATCTGCTGTGGGAAGTTCATGTATATTGCCTTGCGCAGCGATAGTCCCATGTCGTAATGATTCGGGACCTCCACTGGACAGGCCGCGATGCAGAGACCGCAACCAGTGCACTTGTTCTCGTCTACGTAGCGAGCCTTCTTGTGAATAGTCAGAGTGAAGTCGCCCGCCTTGCCCTTGACTTTCTTTACCTCTGAGAGTGAGTGTATCGTTATGTTCAGGTGTTTGCCCACGAATGAAGTGAGTGGAGTCATGACGCAGGCGCTACATTCGAGCGCAGGAAATATCTTGTAAATGGCGACATAAGCCCCCCCGATACTTACAGTCCTCTCAATTAGATGGGCATGATGACCGCCGTCAGCGAGGGCGAGTGCGGCGCTGATTCCTGCCATTCCAGCTCCAATTATAGCAACGTCAGTAGGCTTGGGCTTTGCCGATGACTTCTTGGATGCCTTGCTGACCATGTTCTGTATTCTCCAGACTGCGGCTACAACGACGGCGGGAACTAGCGGGGCGATATAATCTTTCTGAATATGGTCGGTTTTTCTCAGCGAGGAAAATTACTGACACCAGTCACTGACGGTCGGCGGCGTGGAGGTGCATTCCAACTCGGACAACGTAGACTGCTGCAGTAACGCTCGCATGCAGCATGATGGTGAAGAGCGCCCAGAGCGGAATACCCAAAAGCACGAATACCAATATGTGGAGGTTGTAGAGATTGCGTCGCCCCGCCACTCGTCGAAACCCTCGTTCAAATGGCCCGTAGTTATCAAGGCTCTCTCCCATAGTTCTACTGAATAAATCATAGACCATCCGGTAGAAGGCCATCAGAGTGATAGATCCAGCAGCCAGTAGGATGGGCAACGTTCCCCAGAAGGCGCTGAGGTAAGTTGCCAGTGCTATCAGCCAGGCGAATTCAAAGAGTAGATCAAAGGCGTGTTCTAGTTTGCCTAGCCGGGTGGCCTGCCGCCGGATTCGGGCCAGCTTCCCGTCAACTCCGTCCACTATCCCCACGACGAAAGTGAGCAGCGCCGCCGGCAGCAGCTGGCCAAAGAGAAAGAACGCAGCCGCTAGGTAGGCCACTACGTTGCTTGCCAGCGTGACCATGTTGGGGGTAACCCGTGTATCCGATAGATGGTAAGCCAGCGCAGTTTCAAGTGGTCGATTCAAATAGTGGGCTATGAAGTCCGAAGCGCCCCGCCCCTTCTGGGTGTACTTCGCCAAGATTCGCTTCGCCCGCTTCACATCCTCTTCAGTATCAACATCGACCCAGTAGTATCCGCTCACATCCAGGGTCTGCGCCTCCCCCTCTTCAGCCGCCAGTCTTACGCACTCCACAAACTCTGCCTTTCCTGCTTCCGCCGCCGCCATTGCATGCTTGAAAATCTTAGGAGCGCACTTGAAGAACCCTGTGTCCACACAGTTCCACACCGAAAGACCCTTGCCAGTATCGACAATCTTACCGTCGCGTTCCAGCACAAGAGTGTCATCGGGAGAGTATTGAACCCGATCCACCGCCAAGGCAAGAGCTCCGGTTAAATCCACTCGTTGTAGTTTCCGCACAATCTCTGGGTCGAAGATATGATCACCCATGCAGAGGATGAAGTCCTGATCACAGAAGCCACGGGCCGCTAAGAAGGAATGGAGATTCCCTTGAGACCAGTGCTCGGCGCGGATGTACTGCATATTCAGCCCTGCGTAATCCGTGCCAATCTGCTGCTGGACCCGATCCCCTTCACAGCCCACCACCACGTGAACTTCCACGATTCCTGCATCCCGCAAGGAACACAGCACTCTTTCCAACAGTGCAAGCCCAGCCACCGGATGTAGTTGTTTCAGTGTTTCTTCGCTCATCCGGCTGCCCTGTCCAGCTGCTAGGACTAGAGCGCACACCGTCTTGCGTTGTCCCAGAACTCCGGAGTCTGTTCTCATACGTCCATCTTCCTACACTACCTTTCTTTCCAGCTTCTCCTAGCTCGCTCGGTGAGAATAGAGCGGTCTTGCGAGCTTGGTGCAAAGGCCTGACATTCATTGTCCTGCAAGGGGCCAAGGATTGGCAACGGTTGCATAGCACTTGAACGATCTTGGAAATCCAATCCCAACTCTCGACACAAAAAAGGCCACGCCAACTCATCTACCAGGGTTTGTTTACTCCCTTGATTCGCCGAGACGTGAACGGTCGATTATCTCATCATCAAACACTAGAATATGTTTCACCAGATAGTTTCATGTGATAAAAGGGTTCCTTCACACGATTTCGTTACTCACAGGATTCCTCCTGTTTTTTTCATTAGGTTTGGATTCCTAGGTTAGGAACAATTCAAATAAACAGTCCATATCCTCATTCTTATTACATACTCCTTGGCGCAAACCGCGTCATCATCTGGTATGGGGTGTCTGGACAGATGCGCTACGTAAAGCTCCCAAAAGAAAAGGTCTGCGAGTTCCTTGAGCGATTGAAGTCCATGGGGATTCTCTATGGGCCTAAGAAAATCTCAGAGAAATTTTACGACTTCAGAGAGATTGGCGATGTCAAAGAGGTGGAGTTCGAGTACAACCGGACGATAACTCCCCCAAGAAAATTCTTCTTCCCAGAGCGAGAGACCGTTTTCACGTTTGACACAGCTAATGTTGAGATTCATGAAACGTTGCCCACAGGAGACCGCATTATACTCTTCGGCGTGCATGCTTGCGATATTGTGGGTCTGCGCATCATGGACTCGCGTTTCATTGACGATCTACCAGACCCCTACTATCAGATTCGAAGAGAGAATGGAATAATCATTGGACTCTCCTGCCTTCCTGATGAGTATTGTTTCTGCAGCGTGCGCCGCACTGATTTCGTTGATGCAGGCTTCGATCTCTTCCTACATCCACTCCCTGACGGCTATCTAGTTCGTGTGGGAACAGTGACCGGACACAAACTAATCGAGAACTCGCCGGAATACTTCAAAGAAATTTCAAGCGATGATAAGGATAACTTCGCAAAGTTCGAGGCTAAACGGAGGTCCATGTTCACGGTTCAAGGGAACTGGGATGACATGAGATATCGTCTTGAATTGCACCTCGACCATCCCATGTACATGCGCGAGAGCGACAAGTGCCTTGGTTGTGGCAATTGCACACTTACGTGCCCGACATGCCGTTGCTATGAGGTCAAAGACCTGCCAACTCTTGATGGGACTGGGGGCGAGCGTATCCGGTTCTGGGATTCCTGCCAATTCAGGTCGCACGGGCTTGTGGCGGGCGGTCACAACTTCAGACCAACAAAAAAGGATCGTTTCCTCAATCGCTACCAGTGCAAGAATGCTTACTGCGAAACCACCACAACCTCATATTGCGTAGGTTGCGGCAGATGTACGTATTTCTGCCCAGCAGACATCCAATTCAAGGAAAACCTGCTAGAAGTCTACGGAACTGGAGGCGGAGCTTAGATGTCGAAACCCGACCCAATGAAAACCTACGAAACCCACAAGTGTCGTCTCTTGAGAGTGTACGACCTTACTGAACACGAGAAGCTCTTCCTGTTTCGTTTTGATGATTCAGAGATAGCTCAGTCCTGGCGGTTCATGCCTGGTCAGTTTGTAGAGCTCTCACTCCTTGGGCATGGAGAAGTACCAATCTCAATCTGCTCCTCTGCTAGAAGGATGGGATTCTTTGAGCTCTGCATTCGCGAGGCGGGTCGTGTTACCTCTGAGATTCACAAGCTCAAGCCTGGTGATTTGGTGCGGATTCGGGGGCCCTATGGGAATGGCTTTCCAATGGACCGATTCTACGATAGAGACCTACTCCTCGTAGCTGCTGGACTCGGCATGGCCCCGCTCAGGTCGGTCTTCCTCTACGCATTAGACAACCGCTGGTTGTTTGGCAACATCACAATCATCAACAGCTCGAAGCTGGGCAAGGATTTGCTCTTTGCAAAAGAGCTGAGGGCAATGAGAGATATCGCAACAGCTGAGAATATTGAGATCATTCAGACTGCTACTAGAGACCCTGACTGGGGTGGTTTGACGGGACGCGCACCAACGCATTTGGATAAAGTGAATGTTGACTCCAAGAAGTGCACAGCCGCGCTTTGCGGGCCGCCTCGCATGTACAAGTCAATGTTCGAACAGATGATTACACTAGGCTATGACCCACGGTACATTTTCGTTAATCTTGAACGTCGCATGAAGTGTGGGGTTGGCAAGTGTGGACACTGCAACCTCGGCACAGCCACGTCGTGGAAGTATGCCTGCAAGGACGGGCCGGTGTTCGATTATTATGACATCATCAGCATTCCGGGGTTGATCTAATGGAACGCTCGAAGATGACACTTCCCGACCATGAGATAATCGAGGAGTGCAGAGATGTCTGCAGAGCCACGGTAGGTGTATACGTTCTCACATCATGCTATGGTTGTCAGCTTGTTATGGCCACGGTCGAGAAAATTATGGAGGTAGCAAACCTTGTGGACTTCAAGTGTTTCTACATGGTTTCAAGCAAGAGTTCTCTGCATGAACCAGTTGACATCGCCTTTGTCGAAGGCTCGGTTTCCACTGAGAAAGACCTTGAGGAATTGAAAGAGGTCAGAAAGAACGCGAAGGTGCTAGTCGCCATAGGCGCATGTGCAGTGAACGGTGGCGTTCAGAGCTGGTCTGAAGGCGACCTTAGCTACGACGAACTCTATGCATCAGTCTACGGCGATTCCAAGATCAAGTACAAGGGCTTGCAGGCTGCTCCGATTGATTCCTACGTGAAAGTCGACTATTTTCTTCCCGGTTGTCCTCCAGAAGAAGATGAGATAATGTACTTCTTGAGCACGTTTCTCTTTGGCTCGTATCCTGAAGAAATTGATTATCCTGTGTGCGCCGAGTGTCGCCTTGAGGGCAATCCGTGCATACTGATTGAACGAGATGCTCCTTGCTTAGGTCCAGTCACGGTGGCAGGATGCAAGGCGCGATGTCCAAGCTTTGGTGTTCCTTGCATAGGCTGTAGGGGTCCAGTGCCTCATGACAATTCATGGTTTGATTCACTGGCAATCACATTCAGGAACAAGGGTTACTCAAAGGATTACATACGGGAACGTATGAAGATATTTTGCTCCTTCGATAAGAACCTCGAAGAGCGACTGGAAAAAGCATTCGGGAGGAAGAAGTGATGCCCAAAAAGAAGATCACACACCCAATCACTGTTGACCATATTGCTCGAATTGAGGGAAAAGCAGGCATAGAGGTCATTCTCGATGGCAAGAAGGTGGATGTGGTCAACGTCAACGTTTTCGAAGGTCCGCGATTCTTCGAGGCGATAGCAGTTGGGAAACATGTGGAAGAGGCTGTTGCTGTCTTTTCCCGAGTGTGTTCATTCTGCGCTGCCGCCCACAAAATCACTTCCGTGCTAGCTGCTGAGAACGCTATGGGTTTGGAGCCTAGCGAGCAGACTATGAAGATGCGCGAGTTGCTGTACATTGGCGACTTCATCCAGAGCCATACTCTGCATCTGTTCTTCCTTGCTCTTCCGGATTTCCTTGGTTTTCCAGATGTGTTCTCAATGCAAAGTGCGCACAAGGACATCCTGAATGCTGCAATCGCTCTCAAGGACATGGGTGCACACATTCAAACCGTCATAGGCTCAAGAGCAATCCATCAGGAGAACGCCTTGATAGGCGGCTTTGGCAAGATCCCTCCGAAGAAGTCTTGGGAAACGATGCGACAAAAACTGAGGTCTCTCCATGACGTTGCAGAGGAAGCACTGGAGCAGTTTGTGGACTTCTCTCTTTGGCCTGAAGTCGAAGCTGAGCGAGTACATCTTGCGCTTAAGCCCATTGATGGAACATACACAATGTTCGGCGATACCATACTGGCTAGTGATGGTAGCAAGTTCAAGGCAAAAGCATACCAGATGCGCATCAGTGAGAAGGTCGTTCCACACTCCTTTGCGAAACATGGCGCTTACAACGATCAGCCCTTTATGACTGGGGCACTATCTAGGTTCACTCTGTTCAACGATGGGCTTTCAAAAAGAGCCAAGCTTCTAGCTCGGACCTATGAGGAGTATCTCGATGCGAAGAATCCTCTGTCTAACAACCTCGCCCAGGCGATAGAGTTGGTCCATTACATACACAGAGCTGAAATCATAGCAGACGAGCTGGCTAGTTCTATCAAGCCAAATGAGCGCAGAGTGGAGCTTGAGATCACCAAGGCCGCAACTGGCGTCTGCGTTACCGAGGCTCCTCGCGGACTGCTGGCATATACTCTGAAGATTGGCAAGAACGGAGTAATTAGGGCTGCAAACATCATCACTCCAACAGCTATGTACCTTCCGATGATGGAGGCTGACCTGAGAAGAATGGTAGAGGGTCTTCTGGAGCAGGGCATAACCGATTCCAAAACCATAGCACAGAAGCTGGAAACCGTCGTCCGCTCATACGACCCCTGTGTTTCGTGCAGCGTGCATGTGGCTTATATCAAGTAGATTTCCGCGATTCGAAAGCTCAGGAGGTACAATTGAGTTCAGGCATAAGTGGGTCTGATTGGCCCCTCCCCTATCCCCTTCCGGTATCTTCTTTCGTTACTTCTTGACAATCTTTCCGGTGGTGAACGATAATGCAGGCATTAGATCTGGCTCTTCGCATGGGTCTCTTCTATGTCTTCATTTTGCTTGGATTTGCGGTTGCGCAAAAGACCAAGAGAGCAGATCATTTGGCTAAGGTATCAACGTCGCTGATTATCAATCTCCTTTTGCCAATTCTTATCCTTCAGTCACTGCTTGCGACCCCTGTAAACGTCCTCACAGAGTTACCTACAGTGATTTTGTTGGGATTGCTGACACATCTATTGGGTTTCATTCTTTTGCTCGTTGTCCTTCGCAGACGTACACTCGACAAAGCGAAGAGTGGCGCGCTTCTCCTGTGCGTGACCTTCAACAACGCAATGTTTCTTCCAATTCCCCTTGTGTTGATGTTTATTGGCGACGCTGGGATAGCGATTGTGACTATTTTCGCAATCATCCAAATGGCACTGTTCGTTACACTCGGATCATTCATAGGCGCCAATTATGGGGGCGGCGCGCCTGATTTGAAGTCCATTGTGCGGAAGGCAGTTCTTTTCCCCCCCTTCCTTGCTGCAGGCCTAACAGCAGTTCTTTTCGCCCTTGGATTCACATTGCCAGCAGAGATCACATCAGTGCTTGAATACAATAGCACTGTGACGACCTACTTGGCTCTGTTTGTCGTTGGACTCGGTGTCGGCACAAGTTTCTCTCTCAGTGGCTTGAGATCTGCGATCGAGGTCATCTCAATACGTCAAGTGCTTGTGCCAGCTGTTATTGGTGCCGTACTGTTTGTGTCAGGCCTCTCCGACTTAACTGCAAGAGTGATTCTCCTAGAAGCATTGATGCCTCCTGCAGTGCTGACTGTAACCTATGCAAACAGGTTCAAACTTGATGCAGAAACTGCCGCAACAACAGTCACCGTGGGAACACTCCTATTCATGCCATTCGTGCTCCTCCTCCCGCTCGTAATTGGCTAAGCCACATTACATGTTCCTAGGGTTTCGTCTGTATCTCAATGAATATATTACTACCACTGCGAGAAGCCAGTGTTGGTGACCCGATTGAGCAATAAAGACCCCGAGAAAGACAAGGACCCCGACACCATCAGGAAGTCCTTGAATGACGTTGTGCAGAAACTGGGGCGAGATAGCGAGGCGAGTCGAAGTTGGGAGAAATCCATTCATGGCAACCGTGAGGAGTGGGAGAAACTCAAGAAACAGATACACGACCGCCAGAAGGCTCTCAAGACCCTTGTAGTAGAGAAGAAAGCTGGGACGATTGGTCCCGATGAGTTCGATAGTGCGTTTAGAAAAATCCAAGATGAGCTGACCGAACTGGAGTTTAAGGTATACAACATGCGGCTTGGCACAAAGATTCGAGCATGATTGTTTCTACTTATCCATTTTCGCTCTCTGAACTAATACGATGCCCTCTGCCAGTGCAAGTATACCGAGTATCCCTGCGAGCATCACTAGGAATAGATTGAGCGATCCGTCTACTGATTCAGGTGCAGTTCCTTCGAGTCCATTATTCAACGCTCCAAGATTATAGGTCATTGTCGCGACATAATCAGAAAAGCCCGTGAAGAACACTGCGCGCAGCCATATGAGTTTCGAACCTGTGTCTTGAGATAGCTGAATGGCGAATTCACCCCCTGCTTGAAGTCGCGATATATCGGAGGCGAATATCAGATCGATACTCCCGTTCATCAACGCAGACGATACCTCTAGCAGTTCTCCTCCTGAGATGAAGATGTTCTCTCCTTTGTGGAGCACAGCTACCACATCTATTCCGAAAGCTTCTGCCACATATGCCTCTGCGGGAAATGTCACCACGACATGCATCTCCGAGAAACCATGTACATCATCAAGCTCTGCTATTAGATTTAGAAGCCCCTGCACGTCATGGAGAAAACCGTTGAACATGTCCAGCCAGTAATCCGAGTATGAGGGGCTCAATACCGTAAGAGCGTCGCGCGTAGCATTGGCGATTGCAATGGCATTCTTTGGCAACAACCAATACGCATGTGGGTTGTCATCATGTTCATGCTCTTGTGCAGTTGCGTAATTGCTTTTTCCTCCTGGCATTGGCGACAGTTCAGCACCAAATTCTTCGTAGTCTTTAAGGGTAATGTACGGTTTGCCTGTTTGATCAGCCAGTTCTGTTTCCCAGTCGAAATGCCCTGTAAGAATCAGTAAATCCGCAGAGTTAGCATCATCGAGGATTTCTGTTGTTACTTGGAACACGTGAGGCTCAACCCCTTCGGGCAAAAGGGCCAAGGTTTCCACTTTGTTTCCTCCAATCTCATCCGCAATGCCAGCCAGTGGTGAGATTGACGCAACAACCCTCAGTACTGGCTCTTCTTGAGCAGTTGCGCTGGGTGTTATGCTAATCACAGTCAGGGACAGTAATAGGATAGCCATGAGGATTCTCGCTTGAGTTACTTTCATGGTTTCTCACCCGTTTGTATCAATTGGGCATATTATTAACTTCATAGCGTCAAATTATTAAGTGTTTGCAAATGAAAGGTCATAGAACGAATGGTTCTCGAGCATTTGAATGCAGAATCTAGAGGTGTTAATCTTGCCAATCGTGGCTATTTCCATGTCCAAGTCAGATCTCGTTGCATTAGATGAGCTTCATAATAATGCTGGGTTTCCTAGTCGATCAGGTGCTATCAGGCACGCGCTCCACGCTCTCCTTGCGGAGCACAAGTCCCTCGAGCAGGCTAAGGGGGAAGTCACTGCAATCATGATTGTAGTCTACGGGGAGCGGGGTAAGGATGACCAGTGCAACCGCGTGCAGCATAAGTATAGCCCGTTGATAACAGCAACCATGCATGCCCACGCTGCGCAAGGCGGATGTTTCGAGGTTGTAGTGGCAAGTGGCGAAGCTAACGAATTGTATTCTTTTGCCAATGAGCTGCGAAGCCAGAAACATGTAGCTAGTGTGCAGACGCGTCTGGTGGAGGTATAGCAAGATGGAGCAACAGTTCCTTTTCGAAGTCAATGACTTGGCAGTGAAGTACCCCAACGGAGAGCTAGCTCTCTACAATGTAAATTTTCACATCGAGTCGCCCACATTCATGGCCATAGTCGGACCAAATGGTTCAGGCAAAAGTACTCTGCTAAAGACATCTTTGGGTCTAATTAAACCCGTTCGGGGACAAGTGAAGGTCCTTGGTTATGACTCAGTTCGAGAGAGCAAGAAGATACGAAAGCTTGTTCGTTATGTACCTCAGCGAGACCGTATTGGGCTTTCTGTGCCTCTGAAAGTCAAAGATATCGTACTGATGTCTAGGTTGCTGAAGAAGCCGCCGCCACGATTCGCATCTTCCAAGGATAAGAAAATGGCTCGGGAGTCGCTGAAGAGAGTGAACATGGCAGACTTCTGGGATCGACCCTTTCCTGAACTCTCAGGTGGGCAACGTCAGAGAGTGTTGGTTGCTAGAGCTCTCGCGGGTGATGGACCTATCCTGATGCTGGATGAGCCTCTCGCTGGGACTGACCATGAGAGTCAAGACATGATTGTGGAGGCGCTCGGTGATTATCGTAATGAGCATGAAGTAAGCATAGTTATGGTCACACACGATCTCAACCCAATTCACACACTGGTCCAAGATGTGTTACTGCTGAAGAACACAGTTGTTGGTGTTGGCACTCCCTGCGACATGATGGATATTGATCTTTTGGAGAAGGTCTACGGGCCCACTGCAAAAGTCATCGAGTATGCAGGACACAGATACTGTGTTACACACGACTCAGGAGTTGATCGCCATCATTGATCTTTTGATTCAAGCTCTCTCGGTTCCCTTTGTGCAGCGTGCTCTGATTGGTGCTCTCCTGATTGCAGTAGTTGCCTCTACTAGTGGCACATTCCTTGTCTTTCGAGGTCTCTCCTTCATGACTTCCGGAGTTGCTCATGCTGCCTTGGGTGGCGCCGCACTCGGTCTATTCCTGCAGCATTCAGGTCTGGTGCCTTGGTTTGATCCAATTCTCGGAGCATTGTTGTTCAGTGTATTTGTTGCATTGGTTACCGGATATGCGGGGGAAACTGGCATGACACAGAAGATGGAAGTCGCCGTTGGTGTGTCTTTTGCTCTCTCTATGAGTATAGCGGTCTTTTTGATGTACTATATTCCTCCCACGCAAGTGCCGCAGATATGGGGGTATCTCATCGGCGATATCCTTCTGCTTGACAACTTCGACATAGTTCTCTTGGCTGTAACGGCCATACTATTAGTTCTGATTACACTCATATTCAACAAAGAGTTCATCTATGTGAGTGTTGACATGGAGGGATCCATTGCTCACGGTATGAATGCTCGAGCCTACCATTACCTCATGCTCATTACCTCAGCTCTAGCAATTGCGCTTGCAACTAAAGCCGTGGGCGCAATTCTGGTCTACGCGATTATGGTTGCACCAGCTGCTGCAGCAAGTGAGCTGATAAAATCAATTCGCGGCATTTTCATTGCTGTTTTCATCATTGCATTACTGTCCGAGCTAATGGGATTGGTTGCATCCTTCACAATTAGTGCCTCGCCAAGCGCAATCGCAGGAATACTCGCAGCCCTTTCGTATGTAGTAGCAATGCAAATCAAGAGGCTACGAGATCGCGTAAGCATAGACTTAGACCAACTTCCGCAGCACGACGAAGAAGCAACTCTGGTTCTCAGCGAAGCATTGGACACGAGCGCGCATGAAGGTCATGACCACTAGAGCGAGTGCTATCTTGTCGGTATCTTTAAGTGGGAAACAGAAATGTCCCCGAAGCCAAGGTCGGTGTTAGGCACAGTGAGCGACGAGATTGAGAAAAAGGAGTTCGTGCGATCCACGATAATCACAGTGATATTCTCGTTGGTGTTCTTGATACTTGGAGCAGCCTTTTGGTATTGGTCTACACCTGAAGTCATCGACACAAGTCCCGTAAACTGGTTCTTAGAAATCAATCCCTTCCTAGTTCCGGTGATTGAGACCCTGCTCATGGTTGGGTTCTTCATCGCTCTTGTTGTCACTATCATCAATTCTAGACACTACTTCACCGGGATACGAGCCGGTTGGCTTGAGGTTATTACTACTCTGATTGTGGTGACTGCGATTTCGTGGGCGATGTTCGAAGCTAACATTGGTGTCGCCACTCTTGTAATTTCCATAGGATTCCTTGTATACCTTTACATGCTTCAGGACTGAAGTTCGCTGGGATTGATTAGCGGAAGTTGCACAACTAGACCAGAAGCTTTATGAATCGATTTCGAAGCTAGCCGTTTGAGCCTTGTGTACAATAGCCTAGAGCTAGTGTCACTTGGGCAGTCCGATGTGTACTTGCCGGAACTGCCAGGTAGTGCCAATCGCACGAGATTCTGGCTTCCTGTGAGCATTGCTGGAGACTATTTGGAGGAATATTGCAGTGTTTGGCATTTCTGGTGCTGGGTACGATACGAGTACCAGCATATTCAGTCCCGAAGGCAGAATCTTTGCGGCCGAATATGCAAAGAAGGCAGTGGAACAGGGAGCAACCTCTATTGGGATTCTCTGCGATGCGGGTGTTGTACTGCTTGCTGAAAAGATTACGAAGCCGCTGCAGGAGCCAGACAGCGTGGAGAAGATCTCCAAGATAGATGACCACCTTGGGATCGCTACATCGGGTCTCATGGCTGACGCAAGAAAACTAATTGCAAATGCGCGGATAAAAGCGCAGTCATATTGGCTGACCTTTGAAGAACCCGTCCCTGGTGAAGCTGTGGCTGAATACATTTGTGACATCAAGGGGCAGTTCACACAGACCGGCGGTGCACGTCCCTATGGCGTTGCAATGATTATTGGCTCGGTTGATCATGATAATTCACCCAGACTGTTCGTTACCGATCCGGTAGGTACATTCTGGGGTTTCCTAGCGGCTGTGATTGGCCGGGGGAGCAACAGAACTGGCGAATATCTCGAAGCGCATTACAAACCCAAGATGAAGATTGCACAGGCAATCAATCTTGCCCTAGATACTCTTCGTCAGACTACCGATGCTGAGCTAACTTCCATGAATGTGGAGATTGCTAAGATTCCTGTAAGCACAGGAACCTTCTACAAGCTCTCCCACAAGGAAGTAGAACGCCATCTATCACCCATAGAATCAGAAAAGAAAGCGTAGGAGTTGACCTGACAGTTGATGGGTTCCAGAAAAAGCGGAGATAAATGGCTCGAACTGGATGCCGTTGTTATTGGCATTAAACGGGAAGGTAACCGTTTCGAGCTGTTTGTTGACCCAGACCTAGCGTTTGATTACAGACGTGGGGAAGATGTACCCTTGCAGGATATTCTGAAATCCTACGAAATCTATGATGACGCTAAAAGAGGATCGCGCGCCACTGACATTCTTGTGAAAGATGCTTTTGGTTCAAGTGAGGTCTTCACGGTAGCACCTGAGATTCTCAAGCACGGCGAGTTCAAGCTAACACATGAACAGAGAGTCCAACTAGTTGAGGAGAAGACCGAGGCAATCATCAAAGACATATCTAAGAGAGCTATGAATCCCCAAACTGGGCATCCTCATCCACCAGATCGAGTTCGACAAGCGATGGAAGAGGCTAAAGTAAGTGTTGACCCCTTCATTAGAGTTGATGAACAGGTTCCACGAGTGGTGAAGGCCCTTCTAGTGATAATACCAATCTCCTTTGAGAGTGTTAAGCTAAGGATAACGCTTCCCGCCTCGTTTGCTGGCAAAGGGTACAACATCGTGGCAAAAGCTGGAGTCATTAAATCTGATTCTTGGGGGCAGGATGGCTCATGGACTGGGCTCGTGGAGATGCCCGCATCTCTTAGACAGGCTCTCTATGATGACTTGAACAAGTTGACAAAAGGACAAACACGAATTGATGTTGTTAGATGACATCCGCGGAATGCGAAACATCTAGTAAATATCAGAAAATAACGAAAAAGTATGAATACGGAATGAGGGAAAAAATTTGGCTGTTTATTTTAAGAAGAGAGAAGTAGTAGTCCCCGGAGAACTGCTTGCGGAGGGTCGATATCGCTCCTCCATGGGGACCTATGACGAGGACGGTAAGGTTTACTCGGCGTTACTAGGTATCGCAGAACTACGTGGAAATACTGTGAAAGTAGTTCCTCTTGAAGGGGTGTACATCCCCAGTGAGGGTGACCTTGTGATAGGCACTATTACCAGAGTTGCAGGAAACAACTGGAAGGTCGACATAACCGGGCCTTATGGCGCATCACTTCACGCTAACAATGCGCTAAGACGTCCTTACGACGATGACATATCTCGCTATTTTGACATTGGCGATGTGATCGCAGCAGAAATCACAGCCTTCGACAGAAATAGCGGCCCATTCCTTACGCTCAAACGGAGAGGACTGGGGCTGCTCGTTGAAGGTAAGCTTCTCGATTTTAGTCCCGCAAAGATACCACGAGTAATCGGACGGTCGGGTTCGATGATTAATATGATTAAGGACAAGCTTCGAATTGAAGCAGTGGTTGCCCAGAATGGACGGATTTGGGTTCGCGCTCCTGACACCCCCACTCTCAATTTGGCAATCAAAGCGTTCAAGATGATTGAGGCGCAGGCGCACACTTCGAAGCTGACTGAGAGAATCGGTGCGATGCTTGATCAAGAGATAGCCGACATGAAAGAAAAGGCTCCTAAGATAACTGAAATCGAGTCCGAAGAAGAAGCAAGAGCTCCCGTGAAGGTGGAGCCGACAGAAGAAGAACCGGAGCCTCTGGTCGAAGAAGAGAATGCTGAGGACGCGATAACTGCCCCGATAGAGGAACCGGCAGAGCCCAAGGCATCTGACGAAGAACCAGCCCCTGCTGAAGAAGCGGAGGTTGCAAAGGATAATGATAATACAACGGAGGAAGTGACTGAAGAATGAGTCCGGAAACAAAGCCAGACTTTCTTATCAATCCCGAAGGATTGAGAATTGATGGCAGAAGAACTGACGAGATGCGACCTATCGAACTGAAGGTCGGTGTACTGAAACAAGCTGATGGTTCAGCATCTATTCGGCAAGGCAATACCTACATCTTGGCTGCCGTATATGGCCCCCGGGAGCTTCATCCCCGACACTTGACCATAAATGACCGGGCCTATCTTAGATGCGTTTATCGTATGGCCACCTTTTCTGTCCCTGACAGGAAAAGGCCAGCACCATCTCGAAGAGAACGAGAAATCTCTATGGTCATCGCTAATGCATTGAAACCCGCCCTCTTCTTGGAAGACTACCCCCGCGCAGTTGTGGATGTCTTCATCCAAGTAATACAAGCTGATGGCGGTACTAGATGTGCGGCAATTAACGCAGCTTCCTTGGCCCTTGCAGACGCAGGCATACCAATGAAGACTCTAGTGCCAGCTGTTGCCGTAGGCAAGGCGGAAGGCAAGCTTTTGGTTGACTTGGGCGATGAGGAGGACAAGTACGGTGGAGGCGATGTGCCAATGGCCATGCTCGGCACAACTGGAGAAATCACGTTGCTGCAGCAGGATGGGTCCTTCGCTAAGGAGGAACTAGTTGAGGCCATGGAGATGGGAGTCACTGCGATGAAGTACATTCTTGAGCTCCAGAAGGAAGCCCTGAAGCGTGCATACGCCAAGAAGGTGGCGATTGAGGGTGAGGATGACGAAGAATACGAAGACGACTTGGAAACCGATCTTGGCGAAGCCGAGATTGCAGGAGAGGAGGATGAATAGACATGGGTGACTATAGTGCTGAAGTCATAAGCCACATTGACCGCGATTATGTTGCGAATTTGCTCGACGCAGGAAAGCGAATAGACGGCAGAGCCTTTAACGAGTGTAGAAACACCGTGATTGAGCTCGATGTTGTTGCTGCGAAAGCCGAGGGTTCGGCTCTTGTACATCTCGGAAACACAAGCGTAATTGCTGGAGTAAAAGTACTCCTAGGGGAGCCCTACGGAGACTCACCGGACAAAGGAGTCATGATGGTGACTGCGGAGCTGCAACCACTTGCCTCACCACTGTTCGAGCTTGGACCACCTAAGGAGCCCGCTATTGAGCTCGCTAGAGTGGTCGACAGGGGTGTTCGCGAGAGCGAGATGATTGACACCAAGAAACTGTGTATTGAGCCTGGAAAGAAGGTGTATATGGTATTTGCTGATGTATATCCTCTGGAGTACGATGGTAATCTGATTGATGCATCCTCACTGGCAGTATCTGCAGCATTGCACACCACAAAGTTCGATGAGTATAAGTGGGAGGATGGCAGCGCAGTCCCAACAGGGAAGAAACTGGATCTACCGATCCAGAACTCAGCAGTTGAGGTTACTGTTTCGAGGATTGGTCGTCATCTGGTGATTGACCCATCTCTGAAGGAGGAGATGGTGCAGGGCTGTCGACTTACAATGGCGGTCGACAAGGACGATAAGCTGAGAGCCATGCAAAAGGGTGGCGGTTCCGGCCCCCTCACACTTGATGAGATTGAAACCTCACTGACCATGGCGATTGATCGTGCTCAGGATTTGCAAAAGCTCATCAAGGAAACCATAAAGGCCAGAAAGAAGAAATGAAACCAGTAAGGGCACTGCCCTTGCTCCTCTTCTTCGCATACTGATAGATAGGCTAATAAGCCAAACACATGGGCGAGTGATAGAATCCTGCAGCGCTATCCAAAACGCCTCAATTTGAGTCGGGAAAGGGATCTAGGAGACCAAGACATTGGCAAGAACGAAAAAAGTCGGTAGTACAGGACGATATGGCGTTAGGTATGGGGCCAAACTACGGCGCAGAGTTCTTGATATCGATAGGAAGCGTGCAGAGCCAGTGCGCTGTCCAGCGTGTGCCACCAAGGCTCTCAGGCGTGTGGCCGTTGGTCTCTGGAGATGCAGAAAGTGTGAGCTTCTCTTTGCTGGAGGAGCGTACGTTCCCTTCACAGACGCTGGGAAGGCCGCAAAGCGAGTCATAGCCCAGAGAGTTGCTGGTGACTTCCTTGCTCTCAGAAGTGATGACGAGGAAGTTGTTCCGGAGTTCATGACGCCTCTCTCGAAAGAGATTGAGGAATCCACAGAAACCTCTCCTATTGAGGTGGATGAAGGGCTCGAAACGGAAACTCTAGAGGTTTCCCCAGAAGAGGGCCAAGAGTAGACGCGAATCTCGTAATGGGTTCCATAACTGAGGGAACCTTGATGCCATCTATCCTAATCACAACTTCTCGACGGACATCCAACAGAGTTCGCTCTTTTGTACGCGACCTCTGGACTGTGCTACCCGGCACTGAGCGATTCAACCGCGGCGGAATGAGCATAGCCGAACTTTCATCACGAATCAAACAGTCGAGAGCAAGTGCTGCTATTGTAGTATCGCTTTTCAAGGGAAATCCGAGGAGTCTACAAATTTTATCGCCAGATGGAGGACAGCTAATGGAAGTGCGGATGGAGAGTGCTAAGCTTCGCCGCGAGGTGACCTCCTCCCGCAGTCCGCAGATGCGCAATATCCATTCAATAGCCGTCCAGAGTGGAGCTAGTGAACAGACCAGAGCAATCGCTGAAATGCTGAGCAATCTCCTAGATACGCCCATTGTTGAATCAACGGAAATTATGGCTGTTGGATCAAAAGGCATGAATAAGGTAACAGTGTGGCTTCAAGACCTTCCGACTGGCAAGATCCTCTGGACGCATTATCATGCAAAAGATGGTCTTGAGCTCGGGCCGAGGATGAGGATCACCTCGGTTACCGCTTAGTTCTTCGTCAGCTCATTGCAGAACAGCAAATGTCATGGCAATTGGACCAAGCGAGTTCGTTTCGAAGTCCTTTTACGAGAATAATCACCAAGAACAGCTATTAACGCAGAGTGCGGAAACCATGACCTCAAAGTTAGTTCAAAGTGCAAGTGCAACGCTTTCCATTGATTTGGAATCGGACGAATTGGCTAAAATGATACAATCTGCTCTCTTACCAGAAATCGACGCATCCCCTACAGACAGGTGCGGCGCCAGCATTTCAGTTGAGGGTGCTACCCTAATCATCGAACTTACAGCAGGAGACCTCACCGCCTTAAGGGCTGCAATGAACTCCTATTTAGCGTGGGTGTCTGGCTGTAAGATGGCTGTCGAATCCGTGAGTGACACACGCCAAAACCCTTAAGTCGTAACTCATCAGGCGCCCTTTGAAACGCCCCGCACTTGAAAGGGAGTTCAACAATTATGGCTCAGACATTACCCCCCGCATTGGAACAAGACCTGCGAAAATTCGATACCATGCAGCGTAACTACGAAACAATGGCTGCGCAATCGCAGACATGGCAGATGGAATTGAATCAGGTCAAAGCAACTCTTGAAGAGCTAAACAAGCAGCCTGATGATGTTGTGACCTACAAGAATGTCGGGCAAATCCTGTTCAAGGTTGACAAGCCCTCAACAGTCAAGGAGCTTGCAGATCGAGAAGTAGTTCTTGAGAAGACACTGAATTCTATGAAGAAGAAAGTAGAATCACTCGCAGCTAGTCTGAAGGAGCTTCAGGAGAAGATACAGCTCGAGCTTAGCAAGCATAATCTCAGGCTCCAGTGAGAGACATGAATCCAGTAGTCGAAATTGGATTGCCAGAGTTATCGGAATCTGACCTTGAGCAGTTGACAGAAGAGTGTGAAGCGGCCATCACGCAGTACATCTTCGATAAGATACCAAAAAAGAGCATCTCAGAGCTTACCGTGACCTGCATACTCGATCTTGATGAAACTCTTGAGTTCGAAGTACAACTAGACTTGGCGCAGGAATACGACACAGGTCACTCACTTGACGATATACTGGAAGAAGCAAACAGATTCGGAACGGAGTGGCTTGAGAAACGACTCACGGAGATGAAGGCGCAATGAATCTCATTTCCCTGTTGAAGTCATCTTTTCATCCTGTGATTCTAGGGCATCATAATGCAGACCCTGATGCAGTTTGCTCAATGATTGCAGTCGCGGATATTTGTAGGAAACTCAATCCAAAGAGTATGCCCAAGCTTGCGTGCGATGATGTAAGCAGGCTCTCGATGCAAGTACTCGATAGATTTGCACCTACTGCTGAGATTCTCGAAACAGTTGAAGATGGTCACGACCTGGTAATCCTTGTAGATACAAATAGCCTACTACAACTCGGTCCTAAGCTCAAGGATGTCGTTGTCAATCCTGAACGGACCTTGGTGATTGATCATCATGAACCTAACCCAGAGCTTGATAGCATTGCGAAGCATGCAGTTGTACGGAGCGATAGATACTCTGCTTGCGAGATTATTGCGGGTCTATATGATGAGGTCAAATTAGATATTGGAGCGGATATCGCAAATCTACTCCTCACTGGAATGTTGTTTGACACCCGTAGATTCCTCTATGCAGACGAGGATACTCTCGTTGCTGCAACCAGGTTAGTGCGCAATGGAGCTGACTATCAAGCGTGCATGAATTCACTGGCCATCAAACCTAGTAGATCGGAACGGATAGCAAGGCTCAAGGCTGCCGGCCGATTACAGGTCCACAATATTGACAACTGGATCATCGTCACATCCAGAATCAAAGCCTTTGAGGCCAGTGCATGCCGTGGACTGATTGGGATGGGTGCCGATGTCGCTATCGTCAGTGGGAATCCATCTAATGGAGAAGTGCGTCTGAGCTCTAGGAGCACCACGGAGTTCTATGAGAAGACTGGCGTTAATCTGGGAAGTGACGTGATGGAGCCGCTCGGAGAATTTATTGAGGGAAAGGGAGGCGGGCATCCTAATGCTGCTGGAGCAAATGGCAGGATACTCGGGGACAAGGCCGCCTTAAGAGCAGTACAACTCATTAGGGACGCAATCAAGAGAGAGCCATCACCTGAGAGTGATGAGTCATCCTAAGAGGAAGAGAATCCATGGCGCTGATAGAGTTCGCCGATTTCAGCTTCAAGTACCTAGGAGCGGACTCCCTCGCTCTGAAAAGAATCAAACTCACAATCGATGAGGGCGAATATGTTGTTATCACAGGGCCCTCTGGGTGTGGAAAAACCACTTTTTGCAGAGCGATAAACGCGCTTGTTCCTCAGTTCCATCGCGGATATGTCGCTGGTAACGTTTACACGGACGGAAAGAACACCCGCGAGAATGAAGTGGCGACATTCGCCTCTGTTGCAGGCTTGGTGTTCCAGAATCCAGAAAATCAGCTCGTAACTCTCGATGTGGAAAAAGAAATTGCATTCGGTCCTGAGAATCTTGGTGTCGCGCCTAATGAAATAAGACGTAGAGTAGAGGAACTGATAGAGCTACTCGACCTTGAAGAACTGAGAGAAAAACACCCTCACGAGATGTCGGGTGGCGAACAGCAGCGAGTCGCGATTGCTGCAACGCTGGCCTTAAAGCCAAAAGTCCTTGTGGCTGATGAACCCACCTCGAATCTTGATCCCCAGAGTGCAGAGGCTATTCTCGAGATAATCGCACATCTCAACAAGAGAGGTATGGCTGTCGTTCTTGTGGAGCATCGGCTTGACTTGGTTGCAAAGGATGCATCTCGTATCATCTTGATGAACAAGGGGCGTATTGTTGCTGATGGGAATCCGAGAGAAATCCTTGCCATGGACCTTTGTGAGGAGATTGGCGTTGGCGTACCCAAGGCGACTCAGGTGTATAAACGGTTGAGAACAAGGGGTGTTGAACTCGAAACCGTACCTCTGACAGGGGTGGAATTGGCTGAGCTTGTCCAGGAGGCGACATCAAGGTGATCATCCTAGAAGATGTGCATTATTCCTACGATGGCGTCTACACAGCCCTCCGGGGTATCTCTCTACAGGTTGACGCTGGTGAGCGTCTTGCGGTCATCGGTGCCAACGGTGCAGGCAAGACCACAATGGTCAAACACATGAACGGCCTTCTCCGTCCGCAAAAGGGACGGGTCATTCTTGACGGACAAGATACCAAGTTCATGTCAGTAGCAGAAATCGCCAGAGAGGTGGGACTGGTCTTCCAGAACCCTGACCATCAGTTGTTCCTAGATTCGGTGAAGAAGGAAGTGGAGTTCGGGCTCAGAAACATTGGCTTCACCGAGAGTGAGGCCGAGCAAAGACGTCAGAAGACCCTGGCAAGTCTAGGCTTGGAGGACTTCGCAGAGAGGTCTCCCTTTACTCTGTCTGGCGGTGAGAGGAAACGTGTTGCCCTCGCATCAGTCCTTTCAACAGAGCCGCGCTTTCTAGCGCTTGATGAGCCAACAATCGGACAGGATGCGCATCAAAAGAATCAGCTTGCCCAAATGCTCGCTGAGATGAACAAGCGGGGGCGAACAGTTGTTGTTGTGACACACGACATTGAGTTTGTCATCGAGAACTTTCCTCGCACAATTGCTATGGCTGATGGTCAGATTATTGCGGACGGATCTACAAGCATGGTACTGAGCAATGATGAGGTCATTGAAAGATGTGCACTGGCACCCCCTCAGATGACATTAGCCGCTAGAGCACTGCGAAACGTTTTCCCAGAAGTTGGCCAACGATTGACATTATTATCCGAGTTAGAGGAAACCATCATGGGGATACTTGGGGGTGCATAGATGTCGTTCCTTGAAGTTTTCCAATACACAAGACAGGACTCAGTTATGCATCGCCTGGATCCACGATCAAAGCTTGTTCTGTCTATAGTATGTGCAGCAGTATCCATGATGTTCATGGAAATTATCCCTCTCCTTATGGTTTTCACCTGCCTTCTTCCGATGATTGCTGCAGCGAAATCCCTGGGCAGATGGGCAACGAGCATGAAGGGATTGGGCGCTCTTCTTGTATTCGTGCTAGTGTTCAACACGCTGCTCTCACCTATGGAGTACCCATTTTCCTATTCCCTCTCGTTGGCGATTCGGTTGGTGGCTTTGATGACTTCATTCTCGTTGTTCTTCCTCACGGTCCAACCGGACCAGCTGTCACAGGCATTGATACAGATGCGTGTGAAGTTCGAGTTTGCCTTCGCAATGAGTATGGCAATGAGATACGTACCAACTCTGGGCCAAGAGGCCTATGCTATTATGGATGCTCAGAGGGCTCGGGGAGTTGAGCTTGACAAGGGAAATATTATCAAACGCGTCAGGAACATCATACCCATTATTGTGCCTCTAATAATCGTGTCAATTAGGCGTGCTCTCTCGATTGCTGAGAGCATGGAATCAAGAGGCTTTGGCGTCAGCGAGAACCGGACCTATATGGAGATGCTGCGTTTCAGGAAACGGGACTGGGCGTTAGTGCTATCTTCCCTCTTGATACTGATTTTGGTCATTTATGTCAGGTTCTTTGTTGGTCTGCCGGGGTGGATGCTGTGGGGTTTTCCATTTTAGAACCATAGTATGCTACTACACTGGGTATAGGTTAATCCTCATATGGTTTTTATGAATGCAAACCTATTGGAGCGAACGGTGGGCGAAACAAAATGGCGGGTGAAAACTCTATTCAGCTCCCAGTTCGGCGTAAGGAATACGCAGTGAAAAGTCTGATGAGCGATCTGAAGAAGATAAGAGCAACGCCAAGCGTAACAGATTTCATTGGCTCCCAATGTATCTACAACGAGTGGAGTCTCTGTGAACGCGATCTCGGAGATGATCACCCAGTTACAAGCCATTTGGCAGAGCTTCTTGATTTCATGCAGCATGGATATGAAATACAGCTGGTAAGCGGTGAGTTTTGGAGGACTAAGGATACTCCCGCGGCCGCAATCAACGCCGCCCTTCGCGGACGACCAACAGAGTTTCTAACTCATGTCATAGATCGACCAGCTGTCTATATCTACGGTCTGTTGGAGCAGGCTGTAGCTTTCCGGAAGAGCGAACTTGAGGAATACAAGAGAATCGAATCTGGAGTTCGCACAGAGCTTGAATCCGACCCCGACAACCCTCACCTGTGGAATAAGATTCGATTGATTCTATGGCTTCTGGGTCAGTACAAGGAATCAAGTGAGGCTTTTCAGAAGGCAAAACGATTGGGTTGGGATGCTAGTAGCGCGGAGTTCGTCGCTCTCTAGGACATAATAACCATCTTCTGCAGCAGAGAGTACGCACAGCTGTTTTCGAATATGCCGATTAACGCTCATCACAGATTCCATCTTAGCGAGCTGATTCAAAGCATGAACTCAATTTGATCAATCTACCGTGTTTTTGTTTTTCAATCCCCAACTCCTTTATGGAGCGGCATGCTATGAGTAGTTAGCCAGAAGGATGTGATTCTGTGAAGGTTGACGTTTCCAAAGCAATGACGATTAAGCTATCCTCTGACCTTCCCCCTGACCCAGTCTTTGACCCCCAATACCGACGGGCTCCGAATCGAGGTCTAAATTTGACTGAAGGAGAGATAGTCGTGGCCCTGAAGAATGCGCTCCGGTACATCCCTGAGAGTTTGCATGAAACGCTAGCCCCGGAGTTTCTGAAAGAATTGATAACTCGAGGAAGAATCTATGGATATCGCTACCGACCTCTAGGAACAATCAAGGCGAAGCCGGTTGATGAGTACAAAGGAATCCTTGAGGCAAGAGCGCTTCAGCTTATGATTGACAACAATCTAGACTTCGATGTAGCCCTCTACCCCTACGATCTCGTGACCTATGGCGAGAATGGTCAGGTCTGTCAGAACTGGATGCAGTACAGGTTGATTAAGAAATACTTGGAAACAATGACTGGGGACCAAACATTGGTTGTCAGCTCTGGGCATCCTGTAGGACTCTTTCCATCGCATAGGAATGCGCCTCGTGTGATATCGACCAATGGTCTCATGGTTGGCATTTTCGACACTCCTCAAGATTTTCATCGCGCATCAGCGATGGGGAATACAAATTATGGCCAGATGACGGCTGGTGGCTGGATGTACATTGGTCCTCAAGGCATCGTTCACGGGACATGCATCACACTGTTGAATGCAGGTCGGCTGTATCTTGGCTTGGCAGACGATGAGGACCTGTGCGGCAAGGTTTTCCTAACATCAGGCCTTGGGGGTATGAGTGGAGCACAGCCAAAAGCAGTTGAGATTGCTGGCGGAATCGGAATCGTCGCAGAGGTTGATAAGAGCCGCATAATTACCCGCAGCGAACAGGGATGGCTTAGTAAACACTCTAACAACCTGCCTGAAATCTTTGAGTGGGTTGAGGAGTACCGAGCGAAGAAAGAGCCGATCTCAATTGGTTACCACGGTAACATTGTCGACCTTTGGCAATATGTTGTGGACAATAGCATCCCCATTGAGCTAGCATCAGATCAAACTTCATGTCATGACGTCTATGGCGGAGGGTACACGCCTCAAGGAGTCACATTTGAAGAGGGACGCGAGCTTCTCAAAAGCGACCGAGAGCGATTCATCGAGCTGGTAAACGCATCCCTCCGCAAGCAGTTCAGACTCATTCAAATCATGACCGAACGCGGCACGTACTTCTGGGACTATGGAAACAGCTTCATGAAGGCAATCTTCGATGCAGGTGCAACAGCCATTGCAAAGAATGGCGAAAACACGAATGACGGATTCATTTTCCCATCATACGTAGAAGACATCATGGGGCCAATTTGCTTTGACTGCGGCTACGGTCCGTTTCGTTGGGTATGCTTGAGCGGGTTGCACAAAGACTTGACAGCAACCGACAAAGCTGCGATGTCGTGCATAGACCCCACGCTTGGTGGGCAGGATCGTGACAATTACATTTGGATTCGAAACGCAGAGAAAAACGCTCTCGTAATCGGTTCTCAAGCCAGAATCCTGTATGCAGATGCAAATGGACGCATCAAAATAGCGCTCGAGTTCAATAAGATGGTGAAGGAGGGCAAAGTGGGGCCGATAATGCTAGGTCGGGATCATCACGATACTGGAGGCACCGATTCACCATTCAGAGAAACTGCTAATATCATGGACGGCAGTAATGTCACCAGCGATATGGCGCATCAGTGTTGGGCGGGAAATGCGGCGCGAGGGATGACGCTGTGTGTCCTATCAAATGGTGGTGGAGTTGGCACGGGAAAGGCAATCAATGGTGGTTTTGGCTTGGTTCTCGACGGTAGTGAGCGGGTGGACGAAATAATCAGGGTCGGAGTCAACTGGGATGTGATGGGTGGAGTGGCGCGTCGTGCATGGGCAAGAAACGAGAACGCTGTTGAAACGGTGATTGAGTGGAATAGGACTTTAAGCGGCAGAGGGCAAATCACTCTGCCATTCACTCCTGAAGATGGACTGGTGGAAGGACTCGTTAGAGCGGCGCTTGAAAAAAGGAAGGGATGAATACCATGGTTGTTGAGGTTGATGGCGAGAGCCTGACAATTGAAGACGTGATTCTAGTCGCATGTCATAATGAACTGGCTGAGCTTGCCGAGTCTGCACGCAAGAAAATCCACAAGAGTCGCAATGTTGTGGAATCCGCGATAAGCGCAGGTCGGACGGTATACGGTGTAAACACTGGCTTCGGCAGTCTTGCCAATGTTTCGATAAGTGCGGATGACGTAGCTAAGCTCCAAGTGAATATCATCAGGAGTCACAGTGCAGGAGTAGGACCTCCATTCTCCAAGGAGATTGTGAGGGCGATTATGCTCTTACGTGCAAACGCTCTTGCCAAAGGATACTCGGGCGTTCGGATAGAGATCATTGAGACCCTACTTCAGATGCTCAACCGAGGAGTGATTCCAGTAGTTCCTCAGCAAGGCTCTGTCGGTGCAAGTGGCGATCTTGCTCCTCTTGCCCACATGGTCTTGGTCATGATGGGTGAAGGTATGGCCTACTATGGTGATGACAAAGGCGACGGGAAGACAGCGCTGATGGTGGCTGGCATTGACCCCATTATACTTCAAGCAAAGGAAGGTGTCGCTCTAATCAATGGCACTCAGCCAATGACGGCAGTTGGTCTTCTTGCTGTTCATGATGCGATGACGCTTGTCCATGACGCATCCGTAGCAGCTGCCATGAGCCTAGAAGCTCTCAAGGGAACTCGTGTGGCCTTTGACGAGAGAATTCATGCGATACGAGCGCATGAGGGCCAACAGGACGTTGCGAAGGCATTGAGGGCGATTCTCAAGGACAGCGAGATCAATCAATCCCATGCGGACTGCGGCAAGGTTCAGGATGCATATTCGCTCAGGTGTATCCCTCAAATCCTGGGAGCATCACTGGACACCATCAGGTATGTTCGGAGCGTTCTGGAAACAGAAATCAATTCTGCCACTGACAATCCATTGGTCTTCCCAGAGGGTGGCGATATTCTCTCAGGAGGCAATTTTCACGGGCAGCCAATAGCGCTGGTTATGGACTTTCTTACAATAGCCCTCTCCGAGATTGGCAACGTATCAGAGAGGAGAATCAATAGGCTAGTGGACCCAGCTCTCAGCGACCTACCACCCTTCTTGACAAAGGAGAGTGGACTTGAGTCCGGGATGATGATAGCTCAATACACAGCGGCGGCGCTTGTTTCTGAGAACAAAAGCCTATCTCATCCAGCGAGTGTTGATTCGATACCGACAAGCGCTGGACAGGAAGACCACGTTAGTATGGGCACGATTGCAGCAAGAAAAGCAATGATGGTTCTTGAGAATGTGAAAAATATCATTGCAATCGAATACATGTGTGCAGCACAGGGGCTTGATCTCTTATCGCCGCTGAAGCCATCAGATTCTCTTGCCAGGGCACACGCTGCCATCAGAGAGAGAGTGCCCGTTCTTGAAGATGATAGGGCGCTCAGTCCTGACATCATGCAGATTCGTGAACTCATGGACTCGGGGGACATCGTATCTGCCGTCGAGGCGGTCGCGGGCAGCCTCTTCGATGAGTAGCTTCTCCGTGAAGCAACGAAACCCAAGTCCTTTTGGTTTGCCCTATCCCTTGCGTTTGCTTCCTTCTTCAATCGAGAATGTGCATGAAACAAAGTATTGACCAGATGAGCGGGAGAGCCGCCCAGAGAGCTTCTGAAGGGACACCCCTAAAGTAGCCTACTGCCATGCGGATGATCTGTAAAATTGCATCTGTTTTACATGAACCCGAAAAATAGGGCGATCCGCCAGACGGTGCTCGCTACAACCAATGAGAACAAGCTCGTAGCGGCAAGTATGATGAGCGTATTCTTCCATCCGATTTCTCTCGACATTGCTGGGAGCACAATCATGCATGGAATGCCAATACTCGTGACCACACCAAAGGTGAACAGCTGAAGCGGGGTCAAGACCGCGGCAACATCTCCTCCGAGCACCGAAACCAACATAGCCCCAGTAAGGTCCTTCTGGACAAACCCAAACAGGATTGGGATAATCGTTTCAGCGGGAAGTCCCAGCAAGTCTTCAGTCACAAATGCGAAGGGGCCGATGAGAACCGCCGTGCCACCAAGCTGGTCGATGAAAGAGTACATCACTCCTCCCAGGATGAGTAGTGGAATCACGACGACAACGAACTCTCTCATCCGAAGCCAGCTCTTGTGTGCCACATTGCTTATCATCGGTCTTCTATATGCCGGCAGTTCTAGCAAGATGGGATCAAGTTTGTCCTTTGAAAGCATTCTCATGATCAATAGCCAAAAGAGCGCTGCCATCCCCAGCGTAGCGAATAATGGAAGGACTAGCCTGTCGCCACCGTAGAACGCTACAACTCCCAGAATAATCCCCAGTCGCGATGAGCATGGTACAAAGGCGTAAAGGAATATGAGACGAACCCTCTGGTTGCGCTCCCGCATGATTCTGGTGGAGGTGACCGCTGGAACCGTGCATCCGAGGCCAAGCATCAGGCTGATGAAGCCTCTCTCTGGGATGTGGAAGAAGCGGAGAGTTCTCTGGACATTCACGACGAACCGTGGCAAAAGACCGATGTCCTCAGTCAGTCCTAAGATGATATAGAACAGGAAGACATAGGGCAAAGCCATAGCAACGCCTGCAGTGACACCTGCCAACCCATCAATCAACAACTGCGTGAGGAAACCGCCATCAGCTGGAATTAGTGCGATGAGGTCTTCACTTACGGTCATTAATAGGCCCTGAATTGTTCCACCGACAATTAGCAGAGTGTAGAAGAGAGCCAAAAAGAACAGTAATGTGAGAGCTGGACCCACGAAACGATGGAGCAACCACCGGTCTATCCTGAGTGAATCTATGACTTCTTTCTTCCTTGTTTCCCCGTGAAGTATCTTCGTTCCCTGAGCGGCGAGAAACGAAGCGGTGCCGTACCGCATTCGTGC
>JABCTJ010000278.1 GCA_018238375.1 Candidatus Thorarchaeota archaeon | reverse complement strand
CTGTGCAAGATCCAGATTGGAATGATGCTGGAGATCCTTCTTCGCTTGATCAAGACTCGCCTTCGATGTATCAATCCCTACGATTTTTTGGGTCTTTCCTAGCAGTCCTTCAAGGACTCGACCATAGCCGCAGCCTAGTTCCAGCACAACATCTGAAGGCTTGATTCTCGCTAGAACATGTGCTATCTCTGCTTTCAAGTATCGAGCAACTCTTGGAGGTGCAATCTCGTAGCATCTCCGGAGCCTTTCTGCTGAAAGGGAGTCTGAGTAGTATTGACTCAATAGAATCATAGTGCCAATAATGATGCTATGACATGAATGTTATCCCTCTTGCCTTGAAGCGAGTATGATTGAAATAGCAGGATTCCCTTCAGTCGCAGCGTCGTGATTCCGTATGCAGGATACACCAATCGACACAACTGAGATGCACATCCTTGAGCTGAACGCGCAGTATCTGGGCGTGAACCATGGTATGTTGATGCAGGGTGCTGGGCGGGAAGTCGCTCGAACTATCATCCAGAAAGAGAAGGTGAAGAGGAAGCGCATTGCTATTCTTTGCGGCCCAGGAGGAAATGGAGGCGATGGCATGGTAGCGGCTCGACATCTCCAAGAGGCTGGGGCACATGTTGCGGTTGCTTACATTGGCGCAGAACAGACGATTTCGAGCACTGATACTCTGTTCAACTGGGAAATCCTGAAGAATCTGCACGACATTGAGAGAATCGTTCTCAAGACCGAATCTTCATTGAAACGTTGGATTCCACTTCAGGAGTCAGACATCATTGTTGATGCAATCCTTGGTTTTGGAGTTAAGAGCAAACTGAGAGAGCCGATTCTTACTGCTGTGAAGGCATTCAACAAATCGAGCGCAATCAAGTACGCCATTGATGTTCCTACAGGCATTGATGCAGATACCGGCGAAATTCACGGTGATGCTGTCAAGGCCGACTACACCATTACCCTGCACGCATCAAAACCAGGTCTCCTCAAAGCTAAGGATTACGTGGGCAAACTCTACACCGTGCCGATTGGAATCCCTCCTGAAGCAGAATATATCTGTGGTCCGGGTGATGTGTGGCTGTTCAATCGACCTCGTTCTGCAACCGCTCACAAGGGTGACTCTGGCAGAATACTAATCGTGGGCGGAAGCGACGTCTATTCAGGTGCTCCCGCCTTGGCAGGACTTGCAGCTCTGCGAACTGGTGCAGATCTTGTGAGCGTCTTGGCTCCTGAACCAGTGGTCACAGCAATTCGTTCCTACAGTCCCAATCTGATGGTTAGTAGTATGGGCACAAGGATTCTCATGCGTGAGTCGGCCACAGCTGTGCTTGATGCAGCAGAAGATGTAGATGTCCTCGCACTGGGCCCGGGTCTTGGTCTTGACAAGGAAACTGGAGCCACCGTAATCTCCCTCGTAGCGGAGCTGGCAGTCACAGGAAAACTCATGGTGATTGACGCTGACGGACTCAAGAGTTTATCCTCATCGGGTGTAAAATTCAACCCAGCGAGAAGCATATTAACACCTCATTGGGGCGAGTTGAAAATTCTTTTGGATGAGAGTCTGGGCGATTCCACTGATCTGAAGAACCGAATGCAACACTGCATCAGAGCTGCATTGGAGTTCAATTCAGTGGTTCTGCTCAAGGGTCCGATTGACGTAGTAGCCCATCCCGATGGGCGATACAAATTGAATCGTACCGGTGTTCCGGCCATGACCGTGGGCGGCACGGGAGATGTATTAACTGGCATTGTGGCAGCTCTACTGGCTCGTGGGCATCCTGCTTTCTATGCAGCTTCAGCGGCAGCCTACATCTCTGGTTCGGCCGGTGAGAAGGCGTATGGCGAGCTTGGAAATCATATCACTGCAACTGACTGCATAGCTAACATCCCTTGTGCTATGGATGAATACGACTAGGTGATCAACGGCATCGCGTTCAGGTACTCTCGCGCTAAAGCAATATTCTGTTTATTCACAGGTACCCAGACAACTCCAACATCCGGTTGGCCGTATAGCATGACTGAACCTTCCGGAGCCAAGAGAACTGCGGGGAATCCCATCAAATCCTCTTCCCCTTCTACGAAAATCAACGACTTGACACCATCATGAATTGCGGTATTCATCACTGACCAAGCCTCGGGAAAAATCATGGCTGCAGGATTGTAGATGCGATATTCAGTTTCTGCTGAGATGCTGCCCTCAAATACACCTCGCTTTGTTATGCCATCCACGACACAGACATCTGGTGAGTAACCTTCCGCGATGAGGGATGCACTGGTTACGTCGCCTACCGCAATCACCAATTCAGGCTCCTCTTTGTGAATCCGAGCAACAATCCTCTGTTCAGGAACGCCCTCCTCTGTATCGTACACTTTCCCTTTTGGTGCCTGCAATCCTGCGCGATGCTGGTCAGGAAGGCGTCTGGGAGGTTCTGAGGTCCTCCTTAGCGGGCGGCCCTGACGATCTATTTCTCCGAGCCTTATCCTTGCAGAGGACATCTTGTCCCCATCCTGAGCTCGGACCGGCTTCAGAGGATCCATTCTATCCTGAAAGGCAAGCCGTTCCCTACGCATGTCGAGACCCTTAGTTTCTATCTCCACGCAGCAAGGCCCCTCAAATATCATAAACGTGGTTGGCCCCTCTATCGAAATCAGGTCCTTATACGTCGAGATGACTTCAACATGTATTGTATCCTCTAGCTGAATTGATTTCAGATAAGCACGAAGATTCTCTACCCGGAGCCTCTCGGGTTGAATCAGCTTATCAAGTTCCAGTCCTTTCTCGACGAGTTCCCCACATGTTACTGCGGCCACCGGTTCTGGCATATCTGACAGCCTGTCGATTAGCACATGGTGTCCCACATGAAGCCTATCGAACAAGTTGAGGGCCCAAGTACCGGCCATGCGACTCACGTTTCGACACCTTTGCTTGAACTTTAATATGTGTGCATCCTATCTTTACGTAATCAAATAAGTGCAGGGCATATACCATGAGGATACTTGCAGTTGCAGATGTTCATAGTCCGCGTTTTCTTGATGAATTTATAACGAGCCTAGATGGGCAATCTGCACCTGATCTGTTCCTAATGGCAGGGGACATGATAAACAGAGGAGCCGCCAAGGAGTTTCCTCGGATTCTCGATGTGATAGAGGACAGAATTGGATGTGGCTTTCCGATTATATCGTGTTTTGGAAACGAAGAATACTCCGAGATTCGGAGCGACTTGATTTCACGGCTACGTGACAGGATCACTTTCCTAGATGAAAAGTCGATGACGCTCGAAGTTGATGGAACTACTGTGAGCATTGTGGGCACGCAAGGGTCTCTTGACAAACCCACCGACTGGCAAAGAAGAAACATACCCAATGTTAAGCGAATTTTTGAGCGGAGAGCCGAACGCGCGGAAGCGCTCCTCAAGAAGATATTACCAAGCGTTGACCACACAATTCTGCTCATGCATTATAGTCCCTGCACAGAAACATGCGTAGGTGAAGGCGATAGGTCCTTTGCCTGGCTCGGAAGCAGGAAGTTCTACACACTCATCTCGAATCTACAGCCTGACCTTGTGATTCACGGTCATGTGCATAACTCAACGACACACAAAGCATTCATTGGAACGACCGTTGTGCGAAATGTGGCTCTTCCAGCAGTCGGTTCTATTACTCAATTACAGCTGTAGATGCAGCCGCTCACTTGTGGCCAGTGACTTTCATCGTTGGCTCAAACTTGTAACCGTAGATGATTATCCCGCTTTCTCCATATTCGGTAATTTTCCTGAAGCAAGACCGGACTCGCATATCGATATGAACATCTTCGATGTCGCAATTCACAATCTGAGCTGTGAGTCTGGCTCCTTCATCCAACTCCACCTGTGCAACAATATATGGGATCTGTCTCTTGAATGTGTCAGGTGCTTGTCTTACAATCGCGAAAGTATGTATTTTGCCAAGCCCCTTGAATGTATATTTCTCAAGTTGTCCCTTTCTGCGGCACTGGGGACACACCACACGCGGGGGGAAGTAGTAGGTGTCGCAGGTTGTGCAATGATCTCCCTGAATCGTGTAGATTGCTTTTATCTTGCGCCATAATTGTGCTACACCCTTCTCTGCCATCCTGATTACCTCCCTAGTATGTGCACAATCGATGTAGCACCCGTTCCTCCAATATTGACAGACATCGCCTTCTCAACGCCATCCACTTGCCGCTTTTCCGCATCACCCCTAAGCTGTAGGGCCAGCTCGACTATCTGAGCAACGCCGGTAGCCCCGATAGGGTGGCCTCTTGCTTTCAGGCCTCCTGACGCATTGACCGGGAACTTGCCGTCGATTTCCGTCAGGCCTTCCTGTATGGCCTTGCCTCCCTCTCCTTTCTTCACAATCCCTATGTCTTCAGTTATTATTATCTCGCTGATTGTAAAGCTGTCGTGGAGTTCGAAAACATCAATGTCTTTGATTGCTAGTCCCGCTTCCTTTAGAGCGCTTCTTGATGAACTGACAACTGCACCCATGGTGCAGATATCAGCTCGATCATGCAGTGCGAGAGTATCACTGGCTTGCCTAGATGTTTCAATGTACACCGGTGTGTCAGTAAACTCCTTCGCTTTCTCTGCAGAACACATGACTAATCCTGCCGCACCATCGCTAATCGGTGACGAATGGAGAACACGAATAGGATCCGCCAACAGTCCCGACTTCATGACTACCTCAAGTGAAACCGGTCTCTGGAATTGAGCCCAAGGATTGTGTGCTGCATTTTTGTGATTCTTGACGGTCACCAAACTCATCTGTTCTTCAGTGGTACCGTACTCCATCATGTGGCGCCTTGCCATGAACGCGTAAAGCGCGGGAAAGGTTGCGCCGAACATGCCCTCCCATTCCCAGTCAGAAGCCACACTGATTGTATCCATGGCCATGGACTGATTGACATCACTCATCTTCTCAGTGCCAAGCACAAGCATGATGTCATGTTCACCAGACAGAATCGCCATGTACGCCTGACGTACTGCCGCTCCGCCACTGGCACATGCGGCTTCAACACTGTAAGCAGGAAGGTCACCAAGACCTCCCCAGTCAGCTGCCTGTGCACCCAAGTGCTCTTGTCCAGTGAACCGTCCAGCACTCATATTACCGATAATCAGGCCATCAATGTCTTTTCCTTTCACTTGAGCATCGAATATAGCGTACATTCCGGCTTCAAGCGATATCTCGGCCAAGCTCTTGTCCCAAAGCTCTCCAAACTTGCTCATCCCTACTCCAATAATTGCAACTCTCTTGCCCATTGTTTCCACCTCATCCGAGAGCCTTGATCTTCTTCCTGTACTTAGCGTAAGTCGCGTAATTGATGTATGTCTTCCTTCCAATGTAGTCCTGAACCGTGGGTACTTCTCCGCGACGTTTAACGATCTCATCTTCTACGCGTATAATAAAAGAGTCACTCCCTGCCCCTGAACCATAGGCGACCATGAATATCTTTGAACCTGGGTCTGCTATGTCAAGCACATTGGCCAAACCCATCATCGCAGAACCGGAATATGTGTTTCCAATCTGACGCACTA
>JABCTJ010000271.1 GCA_018238375.1 Candidatus Thorarchaeota archaeon | reverse complement strand
GATGTGGGATGGCTGTAAGACTTCCCCTGCAGGCAAGAGAAGCAGATATATTCGCGAGTGCTGATGAGAGTGTTATCTGCATTTGTTTTCCTTCTGCTCAGACTAGGTTAGCTGAATTGGCAACTGGTGCGTGACACTCGACGAAGCCATGACCGTTCTATGCTGACGGCAATCTAGAAACTTGATTGCGTAGATTTAGTCTTTCTACAGTCGTATGCAACCCTGCGGACAGGCAGTCGAACAAGCCCCACATCCAATACACAGTTGTCCGTCTATCTGCGCGGTTCCATTGATGATTTGAATTGCTCCTGTGCGGCAGACCTGCGTACACACTCCGCAACCAATGCATTGACTCGTATCAACGTAGTAGATGGCCCGACTACTGAGAACACTTGCGGCTGAATGACTCTTGGTCCCTACGGACGCATACGCTGATGCTGGCATTGAATGGGGTATTTCAGATGACCTACTAGTATCATACACAGAATTGAAAAGACCAGACCGCGAATGATATGCTGACACAAGCGACCTCGCCCCGTGCATGTGAAGTCGTCTTCCGCGTCCTCTGAAACGACATCTTCTCATTGTTAGTGTTCCCCTGTTTTGTCTTCATTGAAGAGGAGATGGACAGTTAAGTGCTAGCTCTGGGCTTGCAGTGTACAGCATTCGACAACCTGTTTCATGTAGTTCTCGGAATTTCAGACGGATAGGGATTTAGTTCCAGTACAGGTGCAGGCGTAGATCCAGCCACTCAATAGCCTGATGAGAGAAGCAGATGCGGGCTTTGGTCCAGTTCGAGAAAGGCCAGTCCTCTCTCCATCTCTCCTTTTTCTGGGCAACTGACTGATTAACCCTCGTCAGATACGATCTCCTCTTCTGCAACCTCAGATTCGACTGATTCTTCTTCAGTAGGTATTGGATAGCTAAGTCCTTTTCGCATCAATAGCACTCCCACAAACGAAACCAGACTACAGAGTATCAGGGCGAGGGGGACTCCATACTCCGTTATGACCCAGCCAAAGAGTGTAATTTGTGGCATCGAAAAGAGTAGCATGAGAGTTGGGAACAATGAATACACACTGTTCCTGACACGTGTGGGAATCGCATCAATGAGCACTCGCTGAGTCAGAACGGTTTCAATCTGTCCAAATGCACCTGTCACAGTAGAGATGATGAAAATTAGTACTACAGGAAGCAACGACTCAGCAGGCACTGCAAGAATCACAATATCAGTGAATGGGAATGCGAGTGTGATCATTGACAAGCTTGCCAGTTGAGGTGGGAATACAAACATGAGAAGGGCAAGCATGAGGAGAAACAGGGTGCTCTGGACGAATTTTAGACGGGGAATCCATTTCTTAGGCGCATACTTTTGCGCCCAGACACCGGATCTCTCTGTGTAGAAGATGCGAGGAATCGTGATGAGTGAAATCAGACTCAGTAGTATTAATCAGACCTTTTTCGATGGAACCTGTATTCACCGTAAATAAAGGCAATACCAAACATGATAGAGAGCGTGGTCGCCGCAAGAAGTGGCTCGTATGGGACCATACGGCCGCCACCAGTGAGTGGACTTCTTAAATAGAGCCCTGTGTAGAGTTTCGGTCCGAGAAGGTTTCCAGTCGTCGTTCTTGCCACAACACCACGCCAACCAGCAGCCCAACAGTATGATTCGTTAAATACTTCTATAGTCATTAGACTACATCCACTAGATTTGTACTGTGACGGATTTCTATGAATCTCCTGTTCGTACCATGATACTCCTCCATCAGGAGTGTATGCAATAGCTGGACTACGTCCGGCTACCCAGCCGTGATTCTCATCTATGAACTCTATATCATCAAAACTTGGTGAATGGGAATTCAACAAGCGAGAGAATCTAAGACGTTCTATCCATTCATTTCCATGAAGTTTTGATACTGTGAATGGATGTACAGCCCAGCTAATATTATCCTTATCAATGCTTATTGCTTCAGTATACGTTGCATGTTCTATATACCACATCTCCCCAAAATCATTGCTTATGTATACACCATTCGACGTTGCTACTCGGACAGTAGATTGCGTGATAGAGAAATCGTTAGGAAATGTTTCACTAGGCCACGAATTGAGCTCATACCAAGTCATCCCACCGTCAGTTGTCTTTACAAGCCCTTTGTAACTCCCTGCCCATCCATACGTTTCATTATAGAATCTCATTGTCGATGGTAAATCAATAGGAATATCAACCTTCATCCAAGATTCACCACCATCAATTGAATGATATAAGCAACCAGAGGAACTGGCCCAAATATTACTTGAATTAAGAACAGAGATACTTCTTAGGGAAGACCTATTAGTTTCCAACTGGACACCCCAAGACTCACCACCATCTCTAGTGGCTAAAACGACGTTACGTGCCCCCCAACCACTCATCCATCCATGAGTTATATTAAAGAACTCGATGTCACTAAACGTTGTATCTTCAAACCCATCGAGTATAGACATCTCCCACTCTGCATATGGTGACTCGACGTGAGAGATTGTATTCATGGTGCTGTTATACGTGATAGTGAATGAAATTATCATCACAATCACCAATAGTGGAGAAGAAAGCCATAGTTTCTTTCTCTTATTCTTTTGTGTCTTTGTGATTTGTTCCATGCACATTTTTAGCACCAAATATCATTAATCAATAATTATCTTTTATACCTTCCAAAAATATTGTTTCCTTTTATTCTGCTCTATTCGTCAGAAGAGTGTTAGAACGTGATACAAAAGAAGCAAGTAAATTGGGCATATAGAAGTAACCATATTTCGTCCTACAGGCAAGAGAAGCAATCGTAGAGTATCATGAGCTGCCTCTTTGTTTGAGATACCTAGCGAGTCCAACTACAAAATTCATCATAGGAACCCGCTCACTATAGAATGTGTAAGACTCCCCGAACTTCTCCACGTTGCTCTTATCCTCATAACGCGTGTAATGAATTACCATCAACAACGGAATTATGCCCAGAAGCAGTGTGACCCAATGCTGTGAGATAAGCGTCATGCCAATAATGCTCAACATCCAGCCCACGTAAAGGGGATGCCTTACAACGCCGTATATGCCTTTGTCAACTATGACCGTTGTGTGAACCCAGCTCTTCCCTTCTGGAATTCCACCGCTCCTTGACAGAGCCATCCGTGGAAGGGCCATCATCACAAAACCAAGTATCAGGAGGGCCCATCCGATGTAGAGTAGAAGGTCGAGCGAACAGGCGTTATAATAGAAGAAAAAGCAGGCAAGAATCTCAACAATGAACATAATCCCTCCAATTATGGATATAGCTAGCTCAGCCTTGGTTAGCTTCCAAGCTCTTTGATTTTCCTTCGTTTCCGCATTCAATTGCATCCACTGTCCATAGCACGCGTTATTTTCACAAGAGCTAGTGAGATTGTAATAAGGCTTCGCGCAAGTCAATCGCAATGTATTCTGTCTGGAGGACCTGCCCTACAGGCAAGAGAAGCAGATGTAGTTCTCATTCTAGTTCGAGAGAAGCCAGTCTTCTCTCCATCTTTCTTTCGCTCAGTGTTCGTAAGATCAAATTCTCAGACGCTTCACGTGGAGTCTTCATTCCTAAACAGCATTTTGGCGAGCATAACACACACTAGTGGGAACAAGATTGTAAGACCCATAACGAGCATTAAGATTGATGCATCCGTAGCTAGGTTGGCATCTACGAACAAAGGACCGATCAGAACCACATCTACCGCATAATGTATGAATATTGCAGGCAATACACTGTTGCTCTTTACAACTATGTATCCCCATCCGATGCCAAATGCTGTCGCCATTATAGCAACAAGAGTAACAGAAACGAGGTCATCTTTCACAAGGTTACTGAAATGAAACAAGCCGAACAAGACCGCACTGATCAGAACCGATGTCTTTTGTGAGAATCTCTGCTCCAAGTTTGTTAGGATCATTCCTCGGAAAGCTAGTTCCTCCCATATGCCCGGAACCAGCGCCAAGAAGAATACAAACCATCTATAATCGTCTATCAATACTCCGAGATCAGGGTTGAACATTCCTGTCAAAAGAGCAAGTATGAGCATGAGTAGTATGAACCCAAGCAGGGGCAGCACTCCCGCCAAGATTGTTTTAGTGATGGAAACGCCTCTATTGACCCGCATGTGTTCTCCATACTCCTTCAATGGTGCGTCCTTCCTATGATAACCAAATAGGAGGGGTATAATCAGGAAAACAAGGATTACACCCATTGTCATGCGAAAACCAAAATCTACGATTAGCATCGTAAGAATATCCGATGTAAATGTGCCCACCAGCTCTTGGACCCCAATGATCCAAGTCATCTGCAAGAAAATGCCAACCAGAATCGCAATCAGGATAGAACTGATGAGAGGGGAATCCTTCAGCCTGTTTTTTCGGCGCTCCTCAAAGTTTGATGCATACTCGTCACTCGAACTGTTTCTCAATTCTATCATCTCTCTTCTCGAGAAGCAAACATCTCACGATTTCCAGTCGTAACTTAAGAATCATCTTGCAATCAAACATTTAGTGTTCTCCAAAAGCAAGATCGTCATGGGACGGGATTTTTTCGAACCTGAGAACCTGCCCTACAGACAAGAGATGCAGCAGCAAGCCAGCTTCATGCATCCGAAAAGATTTCATCTTCTCTCATTCTTCCTTTCCTGTAGCTAGATTGATTAGTCAAGGATTGCAAGTTGTGACTTGGTGATACGCAGTGAGTCCGAATCCGGACTATGAGATTGGAGAGGAAACGGGCGCGGGTGTAGAAGGCAATGCTCCGATGCTTCTGTACCCATTCCTGCCATTGGTCGTCGCTACCGGTGTAAACTTTTCGGTTCTTATTGTGGCTGACTTCTTTCCAAATCCGTTTTCACTATCGTTCAATCTCATGGATCTGTCATTTTGGTTGTTGATTTGGACCGTCTTGGGTCTGCTTCTGCAGCTGTTCTTGCAGGCGGTTCAGAGAGCGAGATACAGGAGGCTTCTTCATAGCTCGGAGTTGCGCGATCTTGTCGACCAAACAGCACAACGTATTGGGTACGAAAATGACGTGGAGATATGGATGTGTCCAAGTGAGAAGCAGATACTATTGGGTCTGTCAACAGTCCTCTTCAGGTCAGTCATCATATCGCAGCCAGCAGCTCAGGATATCCTTGACAGGCCAGAAGAGGGCGAGGCCGTTCTGGCCAATATTCTTGTAGGACTTCGGAGCGGTAGGATTCTGAGCACTTGGGCACCAGTTTCCCTCGTCATCGTTGGTTCGCTCATGGGTGTTTGTTTGCACTACGCCCAGCTAAGTCTTAAGATAACGTTTGCAATTGCGAGTATTGCCGGGTTTATCCTCATTCAAGGAGCCCTAATTCGACCAGGCCCGACAAGAAAAAAGGACCTTGTTCTTCTGCAGTACGGTGTCCATCCTGATGTAGCTAGAGTAGCGGTATTCAAAGGATCTCAACTCAGTCTTGCAGAAAAAGAAACCATCATCAAGAGAAAACAGGACCCCATGGAAGACCCTGAGAAGCGTAAGAATACTTGGGGGGCCTACTTCGCAAGCCTGGGAGTGTCTGCGATTGTGGCCACATTACTCTACTTGCTGTTTTTCCAGAATGCCCCTATCTTCTTCACTGTGATGGGCTTTAATGTGTTGATCCCGTTGATGGTCTTTTGGATGACTTTCGAGATTCTGTTTATTGGCTACGATATGCGCTATAACGATGGATTATGAACTGCAAACACGAGGTTGCGGGATATTCGAACCTGAGAACCGCCCTTACAGGCAAGAGAAGCAGAAGTAGTTCTCATTCTAGTTTGAAAGAGGTTCTTATCATTCCATCATTACTTGATTTAGGCCTTCTACTACTCCTTTTGGGTATCTAATTGATCTCTAACAAACGCGGCTATCTTCTCAAAGGCATCGTGAGTTTCCGGCAAATCCATTAGATGCCAAGCATGTACCATATCGGGATACTCTTGGAGGGTGACGTCAACTCCTGCATCCTTAGCCTTCTCTGCGAACATTCTGCAGTGGTCATATAACATCTCATTCTTTCCAACTTGAATAAGCAGAGGGGGTAAGTTGCCCAGATCTGCATAGATTGGAGAGATGAGAGGATCCATGGCATCTGCATCGCCAACAAAGCCTTGCATCATCAAGAACAATCCTGCATCACAAAGCAATGGATCAAGTGGAGCAATGTCACGAACAGAATCAGAGAATGATGCAAAGTCAGTAGCAGGCGACTTGAGAACAGCTCCTGCTGGCAAATCCAGTCCAAGTTCACGGAGCTTCACAAGGAGTGACAGGGATAGAGAACCGCCTGCTGAAAGACCCATAAGGATTACATTGGATGATGGAGTTCCACCATCGAGTAACCACTTGTAAGCTTTGACCGCATCCTCGATTTGTGCGGGGTAGGGGTATTCTGGTGCCAGTCTATAGTCGACACTCAACACTCTTGTTCTACATAATCTTCCAATTTGGAATGTCATGCATCTGTGATCCTTAATCGAGCCCGCCATGTATCCACCTCCATGGAAGTAGAGAATGACTTTGTCCATATCAGGATCAGAGCAGTCCTGCCATTCCGCAGGAACACCCCCAGCATCAACCTCTGTGCATTCAATATCGTCCGAGATGGGCTCATTGACAAATGAGTATCCGTCTTCACAGTATCTATTCAATTTCGCAAAATACAACAGCTCTTCGTCTGAAACCAATCCCTCTGTGTCTTCTCCTCTCAGGAATCTACGATTACCAATTCTAATTCGTCGCATGAGATCTTGGACATCAATTCCAACAGGAGGGTGTTTAGAAAAAAACTCACGCTGTAACTGCTCGCTTTCAGGAACCCATTTCATTAATTGCTCAACGATATCAGCTCTGACTCTTGAAAGATCAACGATGAGCTTCAGGTCTTCCTCTCCCATCAAGAACACCAGAAGCAGTCTACCTATCTTGTTTGATTTAAAGGATGGGATAATTATGCTTTGGAGAAGAGGGGAGAAAATCTAACCAATAATCATCATGGGCAGAGAGATAATGGGCCCTGATTACCTGCCCTACAGACAAGAGAAGCAGATGTAGTTCTCATTCAGGTTTGAGAGAGGCCAGCCCTCGCTCCATCTCTCTTTTTCTCAACGAATAGACTGATTAGAGAGCGGGGGCATAGAAGGCGTTCTGATGGTGTCAGATCGTGGCTGTAGTGTCTGTTGTTCAGAACTCGAACATTAAACTTGCGGTTCAAGAGGCAATCAATCTCGTTGGTGGGATTAAAAACTTCGTACGTCCTCATGACAGGGTGGTAATCAAACCGAACTTGGTTTTCGCCTTGCCCTATGATACGGGGTTCACGACCGATCCACGCGTTGTCCAAGCCATCGTACAATTGTGCAAAAGCGCAGATCCGTTAGATGTGATCATCGCCGAGGGAGCAGGCGGCACTGACACCAAGTTGGCGTTTAAGAGATGTGGATACTCAGAGCTCGCGCGAAGATACGATGTCAAGCTTGTGGACCTAAATGAGAGTCAGACTACAGCAGTGGCTGTTCCTGACGGCAAGGGTCTCCAGATGTTGAACATTCCGAATATCATTCTTGAGAGCGACGTTTTAATAAACGTGCCCAAGCTTAAACTGTATAGAGATACTAATTGGGCAAGCCTAGCTGTCAAGAATCTCGTAGGTGCCATTCCTGGAAAGGGAGAATACTCGCGAACTGCCTCTGGAGAATTTTCCATCGAGCTATCTCCCGAATTCTGGAAACCTGAAGGAAGATTCTTCCTTCCTCATCATCAACAATGGTGGAGCCCCAGAGGTGAGAAGAAGAGGGTTCACACAAACCTTGCAGAGGGCATAGTGGATTTGAATACGGTGATAAAGCCGTCCCTAAACGTCATAGATGCCATAATAGCGTGCCACGACATAGACATGACGCATACAAAGGGGGAGAAGTCCATGGAACTTAACACAATCCTTGCTGGCAGGGATCCTCTTGCACTCGATTGCATCGCCACAAAGATTGGCGGACATAACCCACTCGACATATCGTATCTCAAGCGCGCGGCGGAAAGAGGTGTGGGCGAATCAGATTACAACCGGATTCAAGTTGTAGGGACTCCCTTGGACAGGATAGTGGAGGCTTGGAAGACTGGATTTGCCAACAAGCAAGGCAACTCGAAGTCGACGATTTAGAGGCCAGAAGTAGTGCTGCAGGCACATTTCGTGAAAGCACGGTGAACAGATATATCACCAATGGCCCGGAGATGCTCTGACCTGAGAACCTCCCCTACAGGCAAGAAAAGCAGAAGTGGTTCTCATTCCAGTTCGAGAGAGGTCAATCCTATCTCCATTTTCTCAATAAGTAGAGGATTTATTCCCCCTAAGACTGATACTTAGCTCTCTAATGCATAGGTGAAAAACAAGACCAGTAGAAAATACTGCTGCCACGATAAGAAGAAATACAACAGGATTAGAATAGGGTGCACCAGAAACTAGTAGAATCATAGCTATTCCAATGAATCCAATGACGCCTTTTATCACAGACATTTGATTGTTGGAGTCTTCAGGATCGAGCCAAGAGTCATCATCGTCAATACTGCAAGATACATGATTAGACATAACGAAGTCCCCTGGGAATGTCCCACGTAAACGTCTTATCTTGAAACGTTATAAGCATAATTGAGGAAGTGCCGGCGTATTCAGTGTATTCTGGATAATGACAGTCGTCATGGTCAGAGAAAATTCGTGCTCTGAGAATCTGCCCTACAGACAAGAGAAGCAGAAATGGGAGGCCCGGGGAAGGATGACATGCTACAGTTTGCCCAGTATCTCCAGAGCGAAGTTCTTGGCATTCTTGATGTCATTTGTATCGGGGTGTCCTCTCAACTCAGGCATATATTTGTCCCACTCGACCTCGTCAGTTATTATTTCCTGTTTAATGAAGGCCTCAATATCGGGGTTGGCTTTACCTCTACAGTTGAAGTATCCCAGAAACTCGACGTTCTTCTCCTTGCTTACTTCTTCAAACGTTAGGTGACACCTACCTGCCCATCTATCATAGAGCTTTGTTCCCTGTCCACCATTATCAGGCATGTAGGTTGAGTGTGTGAAGAATCCTGCGAGTTTGAAGTCTGGTGACATAGGTAGTCGTTCTAGGAACCCCTTCACTGGAGGTGCCAAATCAGAACTATGGCATGGAGCCCCGACAAACAACAAGTCATATTGGTTCAGAGTTCCGGGGTCTACTCTGCTAACACTCGCAATATCTGCCTCAGCATGCCTGGAGATCTCCTCATGAATGGACTCAGCAATCTGTTTGGTATTGCCAGTCTGAGAGAAGTAAACAATCAGGGCTTTCATGACCAAAATCCTGATGTTGTGGTATAAAAGAATAATGCTGTAGATTTCATTCCAGTAGTAATCACACATGCGATGGATGCGTGAGGACTAGGATGTTGGATGGTCGAGAAGTTCAAACCTAAGAACCTGCCCTGCAGACAAGAGAAGCAGATGTGAGATTCGCTTCATGCGTGAGAGGGGGTTAACGCCGCTCCATTCCTCTTTCTTTCAATCAGATGGACTAGCTAAATACTCATGATTATTGGGTGCAAAGCTTATGTGTGTGAATTCAAACCCAGCTGAGAGGTAACCAGATTGAAAGTGCTAGTAATCAACGGCAGCCCTAGAAAAGACCGAGGACACACAGGCGGAATTCTTTCGCACTTTATTGAGGGGATGAAGGAAGCTAAAGCTGATGTGGATATCATCTATTCCAAAGGTCTTGATATCGGTGATTGTCGTGGATGTTTCAACTGTTGGACAAATACACCCGGCAAATGCATCCAAGATGATGATATGACAGAAGTGCTGGCTAAGATGGCTGATTCTGACATCCTAGTCCTTGCTACTCCAGTGTATGTTGATGGAATGACTGGGTCCCTCAAGAGTCTCCTGGATAGATCAATTCCCCTATTGCATGGGAGGTTCGAGTTACGGAATGACCATTGTCGCCACCCTAGAAGAGCGTATGCTAAAGCTGAGAAACTCGCTCTTGTATCAGTCAGTGGCTTTACGGAAATGGATAACTTTGACCCACTGATTGTTCATGTGAAGGCGCTCAGTAAGAATATGGGTTGTGAGTTTGTAGGTTCCCTTCTCAGACCTTATGCTTGGATGCTGGATCCAGCACAGGAACAAGGCGCCCATGTGAGTGATATTATAGAAGCCATAAAACAAGCAGGATACGAATTGGTTTCGGAAGGAACTATGAAAGAAGAAACCCTTGCTGCTGTTGCTCGTGAAATCATTCCTCGTGATGAAGTTATCAAGAGGATGCAAGGATACTTTGGTGACAAGTAGCCATTACGTATTAAGTAGAGTTTGGAATCATTAATTTGCTCGAACGATAAACGCGATTTTTGTGGCTGACGATGCATTTGCTGACTATCTTGGCGAGGTATTCAGCCCTAGGAACCGCCCCTACAGACAAGAGAAGCAGAAGTAGTTCTCATTCAGGTTTGAGAGAGGCCAGTCCGCTCTCCTTTTTTCTCAACGAGTAAACCGGTCAGTCACCTACAATCCACAGGGTTCCTGACGGACATCGTCAAAGATCCTTTCTGCGGAAGCTGGACCAGCGAAGAGGATCAGACAAGACCAGACCAGATTCTATAGACCTCAGCCCAGAAGAAGACCATGGAGATTATTCCAATGGTGAGGGCGAAGACACCATGCACACTGTAATCAAACCCGACAAAAAGACTATAGAAAACGACTAGGCCTGTGACCACAACAGCATAGAACAAGATGCGGGGGATGATCTTGTGTTTGACATAGAGAAAGTTATCGAGAAACCCCAAATCTGCATCGGAGCGAACCAGATACTTGCCGTCCATGTTTCTCTCAATGATATTGTATGATTGCAGTTTCTCAAGATGGTATATCGCCACGGTGTGACTACTCATGCCTAGTCTACGTGCGACATCCCTTGCACCTATTGGTCGCTTAACAGCGAGAAGTGCTACTAGTACTCTCCACGTTGTTGCTCCTAGCTCAAATACAAGAGGGAGGTCGTCATTCTGTGCGTGTGAACTCATCTTACTTCCAACCGATTCTCTCTTTGACAAGCCTCCATTTCTTCGTTTGGGTGAAAGCCCTAGTGGCAACGAAGAGAAAGGCGAGAATTGCTGGCACGAAACCGAGTAACAGAACTGTACAGTCATAAATGAGAGGTGCTAGGAGTGCAGCCATGCCCGGGATTGCATATGGGACGATTGTAGATTCATCGGGTCTTATGGGTGAATCATAGAGGTATTGGTAGGTCATTATCAGCGCGGGTATCCAGAACACGAAGAAGATTATTGGAAAAATCCCTTGTGCATCCCAATAGTCGAGAACCGAGTCAATCCGTCTGTATTGAATGCCAATAACATACACAATGGAATCACCGGATCCAGTCTTCATTGTTTCCAGCCCTGATGCAAGGTAAGTGGTCCACCAGACTGTAGTCGGACCTTGATTGCTAGCAACTGCCTCTTTTCTTGATGCCCACGGAAGCACGTAGCTCAATAGCATCAAGACAGTGGGGATGAATCGCTCTCTTCGAAGCCAATGTGTTATGGGAATTGGGTATAACGAACGTTTCAGACTGATGAATGCCGCAATAAGGAGCCCGACTACTAGCAGTAGTAGAAAGAGTTGAACAGTGTCCAATGCTACTCCAAATACTGAATGATATGGAAATCGTGAATTCAGTTTCAGATGATGTGTGCCATCGAAATCGAAATTCATACTGAACCCGTGTGAGCTTGGAGTTTCTAGGATCACGGTTGCAACTACTGTTCCTAGATCATCCGGTAGATAGAGGATTGTGGTTTCAGTGGGAACGAAGTTTCTGAGCTCGTAAATAAAGCGAATGCCATCATGACCTGCAGAAGAGTCTGGACCTTTTATGTATACGGAGAATGGGAGTCCCGGATTAATATCCAGATTGAGTTCTATGACATTCATTCGTATCGCAGCACTGATGCCCACGCTCCCATTGAGAGCCATCGTGAACGTACCTATCCACCTGGCGTTGGAGATGGGTACCCCATTGATCTCATCAAGTATGAACCAACCGTACTCAACGAAGTAGTTACCTGGTTTCAAGTAGACTGCTTCGTTTGGAGTCCACTGCATCAGGATTGATGATCTGTTATCTGCTTCACTCGTGATGTTGACGACTGGTATTTCCATCAGTCTTCTAGTTTCCTTGTTCTTGTATAGACTACAGCCCGTGCGGTCCTGAAAGTCAAGGGACATTGGATACAGTTGTGTGGAGGATGTCGCTTCTACGCTTGCGCTCGTGATTACAAGAGATGCAAATGTATCAAAATCTATTAGAATCTCGAAGCGAGCTTGACAAAGCCAACTGCTGGTTCTGTTACTCATCCAATCCGTAGATACTTCCAATTCATAGAGGTATTCTGAACCTGTATCTATTGGGGTTGAGTTGTGAATATGAAACTGTTCACGCCACCACAGTCCGAAGTATGCACTAATAGTTATAGCAAATTCACCTTGGATGGGTTTGATTGCAGACGCAAATTGAAGAGTATCATAGTCCTCAACAGGGATGTTGAAGTATCGGTAGATCCTGAAGTATACATTGGAGCCCTCGATATGAAGTCCTTCGGTATCTTGATACGAAGTCACTTCACCGGCTTCATTCCCAGTAACTCGTGTTAGCCATCCAGATTCGTACGTGAAATTGGTCGTGTCTAGAAGAGTTAGTTCATTATAACTTGTCGAGACGTAGCTGAGTACTGAATGACCAACAGAACCGGAAACCTCATCTTCAACTGTAATTGAACCGAAATCGCCTGTGTTTGCAGGCACTATAGCAAGAATCGTCACTCCAATCAGTACAGCTACAATAACGCCAATTACGAGCTGAGAGTAGATTTTCTCTCGAAATGCACGAATCTGTACCAAATCAGGATCTTCGACCATTTCAATCACACTATAACTATCAACGTTCCGACATTAGTCTAGAGATTAGACCAGTCCTATAGAGGCGATATGCCTGTGAAAGTTATTTGATTAGCGGGCTCCTATGATGTCAATGGTCTGATTGATAATAAAAGGCAAGACCGAGAAGCAAACCTCTCTCCATCTCTCATTCTTATGACTCCTCAACTGAGGGCAGACTAATCACAAAGATGGATGTGAAACCCTGCTCTGATGTTGTGGTGACATGATAACGAACGTGTCCTCCGAAAAGCTGCACAAGTCTTCTTGCATAAGCGAACTCCAATGCTTTTGAATAGTCATCCTTTGTATATCTTTCAAAGAGTTCCCGTTTCTTATCAGCATCAGCAGAGCCAAGTTCAACAGTAATGCGGGACATCCATATGGGTTGCGAATTGTCTTTCTCACTGTCTATCTCTACTGTCATTGATTGCAGACTACCAATTCTGCGTAAAATCCCGCTAAGTATGCTGTGAAAGACATCAGCTAGGAGTGAGTTGGCAATAACAAAGCATTCCCCCCTCGTTCTATTGATCTGCACTCGTGCGAGAGGGTCTGACTCTAGATTTGTCAGTCTGGTCACGCCAGTTATGATTGAGTCGACCAAATCAACAGCCTCTAGTCTATCACGTGCGAATCTGTTTCCTGCGATAATCGCTTCCATGTGAAAAGCGAGCTCGTTTGCACGTGAGATATCTGCCAGCGCCTGTGCTACTGACTCCAACCTGGTGTCACTTGCTGTTGAATCCATGCTCAGTGACCCAAACGAGTCAATCGCTGATGT
>JABCTJ010000238.1 GCA_018238375.1 Candidatus Thorarchaeota archaeon | reverse complement strand
GCAACTGGTTGGTTATGTCGTGGCCCATGAGGTCTTGATATAGGTGAGCTCTATCCTTTGCTGCCCGAACGTCTTTCTCAGCCTTCTTTGCATGGGTCACATCTACAAATACAGTCTGAATCGCAGGCGTTCCTTCGTATTCTACTCTATTAGTGAAGTTCTCTACCCAGCGTGTTTCTCCGTCCTTTCTCAAGAGTCGTATCTCAAAACTGGATGACTGGAGCTTGTCTTCTTTTCCACCAGGCATCCTCTCTTTCAGGAGGTCAACGTCATCAGGGTGGATGAGATTCCACGCTTGCTCCAGTGACATTGCAAGGAGTTCCTCGATTCTGTAACCAACCAGGTCCGCGAATGCGGAGTTTACGTAGGCAAACCCCTTGTTGCTGAGAATTGTCAGACCCTGCATGGACTGCTCAGCCAGCGTTCGATACTTCAGCTCTGACCTGCCCAGCGCGTCAGTCGAGGTTTTCAGTTGAGAATCAGCATGCTTTCTCTTAGTGATGTCCCGAATTACGCCTATGAACGCCTTTGGTTGACCATTGGAGCCTAGGAGTAAAGATGCACTTATCTCTCCGGGAAATTCCGTTCCGTCATGGCGAATCATGGTGTACTCCACACCGCGTATCGCTCCTTCAGTCAATGTCTTCTGGAGGTTGGCCTTAGCGAGCTCCCTATCCCTTGGGGCAATCATTTCGATGGCCGCCTTGCCTAGCAGATCCTCTTCAGTTTCGCAGCCATGCATCTTGATTGCTTGCCTATTAGCCATTATGAGATTGCCATCTAGATTAGCTAGCGTGATTGCGTCTGGGGAGGTTTCTATCAGAGCTCTGTAGAGATTCTCCGTTTCTCGTTGTTTTGCTTCTGCCTTTACCCTCTCTGTCCTGTCGATTATCAGTACTTCGAGTGCACGCTCACCATCGTATTCTATCAGGCTTGAGAATGCCTCTACAAATATGAGAGAGCCATTCTTCTTGATGAACCTGTATTCGTACTGTGTAGGGGTTGGTCTTCCTTCCCTTCGGTCCACTCCATATTCTGAGAGCCTGCTTTTATCGTCGGGATGGACAAGTCCCCATCCTTCTTCATATGTCATCTCTAGCAATTCATCAACGGAGTGACCCACCATATCAGCGAATGCTTGGTTGACGTATACATATCGGCCGTTCTGTATCACGGTAACACCCTGAAGCGGCTTCTCTACCAAGGTCTTGTACCTCGCTTCTGAACGCGCAAGGGCTTCCTCAGCCTCCTTGAATGCTGTCATGTCAAGGATGACCGCGAACGAGCCCCTATGCTTGTCTTTGTGATCGATTAGAGGCGCACCTGATACAATCGTGGGGATCCCTTCACCGGTCTTAGACGTCCACACTAGCTCGTACTGAGATGATAGACCTTTCTTCCTTCTTTTCACGTTCGCCTTGAGTACCTCGGTATTTTTCGCGTCAAGGAAATCGGTCAGCTTGAAGCCTATCATTGCGTCAGGAGTGTATCCGAGCATGTCAGAGAATCGCTTGTTCACATAGCTGAAGACATTCTTTTTGTCGACTACCGCGAATCCTTCATTCATCGAGTCCACTAGCGCACGATAACGAAGAATGTCATCGCTGATATCCACGCCTTCCGTTAGCGTTTCTCTCAAAGGAGGTTTGTCACTCATGTGGACCCCGACCTTCGTCCCGTCATACTCTGGCTCGGTGGACTTTTTGCACAGGATTATTGAAACTAAGTCATTAAGGCTTATTTGTTTTCACCATATGAATTGACTTTGTGCGAATCTATCTCATGACTACGCAGAAACCTTGCAGGAATGCCTCACAAAGACAGCAACATTTCTATCATGCGCAAGGAACTCAAAAAGGTCAGACTCGAAACTCGCAAGACTCTCCGAAGTCAAGCGTCTGGAATGGATGAGATACATCAGGATTGGTAATTCGGTCTTGCTGACCGTTGATGGTATGGTGAGCTGGGACCGCCATGATAATTAAGTAGGACCCTGTTGCATGAACAAGGAGGAAATCGAATGGAGATAGCGAAGTACGAAGACATCAAAATTGGACAGTATGCAGAATATGTGCGCACAGTTACATCTGAGGATATTGAAATGTTTGGTCAGGTAAGTGGGGATTACAATCCGCTTCATTTCAATGAGGATTGGGCGAAGACAACGATGTTCAAGGGTCGAATCGCGCATGGACTACTGACCGCCACCTACGTAAGCACGGTGATTGGGATGAAACTTCCTGGTCCTGGAACTATCTACATAAGTCAGAACATGAAGTTTCGACGACCGGTTCGAATTGGTGATAAAATCACTGCTCGTGTTGAAGTCATGGAAAAAAAATGATGAAAAGGGATTCCTCACGTTGAAGACAGTCTGCATCAATCAAGAGGATAAGGTGGTTCTTG
>JABCTJ010000163.1 GCA_018238375.1 Candidatus Thorarchaeota archaeon | reverse complement strand
AGCTGTCAAGGTGTGCTCCGAAAACGATGGACCGATTATCAACGCCGTATCCGGGCTGATATCCCACCACCGAGTCATGCGATCCCCAGTATTCTGCAGAGATTGACATTGACGCTAGCCGTTCGATGATACCGTCACCTGCGGCGTAATACCCTTCAGATGGTCCGAAACGATTGCCAGTGCCAGTGATTTGGCTTAGGGGCGTGAGGAAGTGGCCTATTTCACCCATATCAAAAGCAATGTCCCACCAGTTCAAAGCGTTGTAAGGATCAGGAACAATCACGAAAGGCTGCACAGGGTCCTCAGGTTCAACTGGGGGCGGAAGCGATTGCATGACAGCAACAGCTGCCATAGATATGACTGCCAGAATCACGACAATGGCAGCCAATTTGCGTCGTTCCATAAGCAATCGATTCCTAAATTGTACGTCTTGACTAGACAATTGCGTCCTAGCTTGCCATAAATATGCGCCGAAAGGAGCATTTCCAGTTCTGACCAATGCTGTCGGTTATGTGCGTCCGAATCGGCAAGCATATTTAGACCAATGAAACCGCAAGCACTAATCTGTTGCAGTGATGGAGTCATGTAGATTGTCGTACGATCGTTGTGTTAGATGCGGGTCTTGTGTATTGCTATGTCCAGTCTTCGACGCGATTGGAGAAGAGCAGTACTCGCCAAGAGGCAAGACTTACCTTCTACAGGTCATGGACCTGATAGAGGAAGATAAGGAGCTGGCCAAAGAATTCCGAAAACTCCTGTTTCAGTGCACGTTTTGCGGAAGATGTTCAGAGATCTGTGCATCAGATGTAGACCTTCTCAAGGTGTTCCATGAGCAGCGAGGAAAAGCGGTAAATGAGGCACCTGAGGAATTCGAGTACTTGGATGCGCTCGGGAAGTCCTTGGCGAATATGATGAATATCTACGGACTCGATCCTGAAGATAGAGCGGAGTTCTGGCTTGACGAGCTTGAAGATGAAATCCCGGGTATAGCAGACAGGGTCTATGAGGAAGGAAAGACAGCCGACACCATGGTGTTCCTCGGTTGTCTGATGTCTTTCAGAGCCAGTCAGATGGATGTCTTGCGCTCATTGTTTGTTACTCTGGAGAAGCTCGATGTGGACTACCTCGTGATGGGTGCTGAGGAGTTTTGCTGTGGCCACCCACTTCACTTAATGGGCGACGATGATGGTGCAACTAAGCTTAGAGAACACAACAAGAAAGTAATGGAGAGTGCAAAGGCAAAGCGCGTGATCACTTGTTGCCCCGGATGCCTGATTCAGATATCAACAAACCACAACCTGAAGGAGGACGTTGAAGTCCTACATCATACTCAGCTGTTCGACCGGTTGCTGGAAACCACCCCCAAATACAAACAGGAAGAGGAATTCTCATATCATGACCCATGTGAACTCCACAGAATCTGCAATGTGAAGACCGAACCACGGTCATTGTTGAATAAAATGGGCGTGGAATTTGAGGAGATGGACTTGAGTTGTTGTGGAGGTGGAGGGCTGCTAAGAATGACAGACCCAGACCTCAGTGATAAGATAATTCAGATACGCGCTCAAAAGGAGCGGCTTGGTGACAAGGTAGTGCTGACCTGTTGTCCCTCTTGCCGCGAACAGTTTCTAGGGGCTAATCTCCGTACTAGAGACATTGTGGAGATTCTTGCAGAAGCCCTTGAAGGAGGAGAAAAATAGAATGAAGCTCAGAGACATAGCCATTGGCGCGAATGCATCAATCTACCTTCGCATGGATTTCAAGAAGATCAAGGGTGTATTCTATCCCCGGACGGAGCAGGAAATCATAGATGCAATAGCAACGGCACATGATGGTGGATACAGCGTGACCCCGAAGGGCGGAGGCTCAGGTCTCTCAGGGGCATGCACTGGTGGCAACAGAGAACGAGTTATGATCAGCACCCTCCGGATGAGGGAAGTACTCATGATCTCCAAGGACCAAGGCTATGCAGACGTTCAGCCCGGCGCCACGCCCGACGAGATCAATGCCCTGCTTGAGCCAATAGGAATGAAGTTCTGGGTAGCTCCCAGCAGCAGGGACATTGCTTCAGCAGCTGGAAGCCTCAGCACGGATGGCGGTGGGAACGATACTTGGGTCAATGGCACCATGAGAGACAACACAATTAGAGCGAAGATGGTCCTGTATGATGGAAGACACCTGACTGTGGATTGGAATGGTGTCACTTCAGATGATTCAGAACTTGAGGCAGAACTCAATAAGAAAGGTATGACTATCAGCGATGTCGCAAGTGCTCACGGTACGCTCGGATTCATCACTGAGCTTCGAGTGAAGATTAAGCCATTTCCCAGCGAGAAACTCTTGGGAGGACTGGCGCATTTCGAAGACTGCAATGCAATGGGTCGGGCGTTGAGCGAGCTTATCAAGAGGAAGAGTCCGATAAGGTATGGCGAAACCGTTGCGGCAGCTCACGAAGACGTGAGAGAAGGGCTCGACCTGCCACTCCTAATTCTGCAATTCCCCGAGGACTTTGCATCAGAATTGAAGGACATATTGGACTATTCTAATCTGGATTCCGAAGGGCTTGCCAAAATGAAGGATGTCAGAATCAAGCTGCCAAAGAGGAATCCAAATGAAGGATTGCAGATTGCCCTGTTTGAGGGTTTTGGATACCACGGTAATGGCCTATTGAAAATGCAAGATGCCATCGATGAAATTAACAGCCTCTTGATAGGACATGGTCTTGCACTATTTGCTAGGTATGGCCATGCACCAAGCAAGTGGTATCTCGGCGACAACAGTCCAGCGTACGGTGTCATACTCCACTCTCGTGAGATAATGCCTGAGGACAAGACTAGCCGCGAAATGTTCGATACAATAACCGATATCGTCGCGAAATGCAATGAGCTAGGCATAACGCCAAAGCCCGAACACAAGTGGCCGTTTAGTGATGAGGAGAAGAAGACTCGCATCAAGGAGCTGCGGAAGGTTATGGGAACTGGGTTCAATGATTTCATTCTCGACCCCGATGGAGCCTACGACACGCTGAGCTCTATGGTCTAAAGCGATTCGAAGGCGCGAAATACTTTCGGTCATCTCCGAGGGGTGCTTTTAAGGGTTCTTCGAAATCAAGCTTTGATGAGAATGGTTAGACCTCAACGAATCAGCCCAAAGGGCCTCTTTGACCCCTACTATGTTCCTGATCGTTTACTCCATCGGGAACGCGAGATGCGGATGATTGATGGCGTCTATCGTGACAGCTACGATGATGACTACGGCATCAACTGCCTTGTTCATGGGATAACAGGAGTAGGAATGACTGTCTTCTCAAGGTATTTCCTCACCAAGATTATCCCGGAGCAGTTTGATTCGTACACAATCTACGTCGACGCTAAGCACAAGGACGTCCTTGAGATTGTCGCAGAGCTCAATGACAAGATTCACAGGTTGTCAAGCAGGCCCATCACCGTAGCTTTTGATTTGGATAAACTCTGGATGCAGTTCAAACGTACTGCGGCTGCATCCTCGAGAAGAGGAGTATTCGTCATAGATAACATAGATGAGAATAACGAGGAAGTCTATACCAAGGTTGCCATGCTGTCCAAGGAGATCAAGGCAAGTACGATTGGCGTTTTAAACAGCCACGACTACAGATTGCTCACAAAGGCGCCTGCGACACAGATGGCATACGACTTTGAAGTGCCCTTGGATACCTACACCCAATCACAGCTTTATGACATAGTGAGATTGCGTGTAGAAGACACGTTTCCGTTGGGGCTCACCGACGAGATTATCAGGTACATAGCAGATTTGGTCTGTGAGTTTCAGGCATCGACACCCAGGACATCGATTGAGGCACTTAAAGCCCTCTGGCCTTTGGCTCAGAGAGGACAGGAAATAACCTCAGATATCGTCAGATCTGCGACATCCAGAATTACGACCCTCGGTCAGGATAGCGACTACATGGACCTGATAGACACAATAAGCATGAACGATTTCATGACCCTGCTTGTGCTTGAGGCCTTGAGCGAGCATCTAATGCGCTACAAGACTGAAACGTACATTGATAGACAGACACTCAACGAGCTTGTCTTGATCAAGTGTGAAGAGTTAGGAGTTAAGCATTCAGTAGACGACATTGACAAGAGTCTGCAGACACTCATCTTCCAGAGCGTTGTCTTTGAATCAGGTTACACTCGAGACCTGCTTTATCTGTTGGTGCCACCCGAAATACTCTATGACACTGCGTTGAATCTAAGACGTGAGCTGGCTAGCAGAAAATAGCCTACTTTAGCGCAGGTTTGAAGGAAGTAGTCAAGTGTGGGGCGGAAGTTCCGCCCGCACAAGCATATCTTTATTCGCCCTTTAATGCCTTCTTTTCTTTGACCTCTGTCTTGGCCCAAGCTTCGAGTCCGTCAGCACCCTGTAGTGCGCCGACCTCTCCATCCCAATTGTTGGCTTCAATGAGAGCAATCCAGCCTTTTCCGAATGGGTCATCATTGAGCAGCCCAGGATTGGCCTTAAGATCTTCATTCGTTTCAATAATCGTGCCTGTTACAGGACTCTTGACTGCCCCGGTCCACTTGCCGCTTTCGAGAGTGCCAACGCTGCGGCCAGCTTTGACCTCTTTACCTGGAGGCCTCAGGCGAATGAACTTAATCTTTCCTGCGGCATAAGAGCCAAGGGAAGTCATACCAAGACGTACCTTGCCATTCTCCTTCTTAATCCAGAGTTGGTCGGTTCCACCGCCAAGGTAGAAAAGATCTTCTGGGAAATCAAAACCATCGACTGTAACCATGTCTTAGTCACCAAGCTGTAGTCGGCCCGGTCCCCACTTAAGAGAATTTCGGACTGACAGCCTCCAACCCCTTTGCTTAGAACTAGGCCTCAGAAGCTTCGCCATTGATTATTTTTCGGAGTTGCTCGGCATCATCGACTTCAACTTCGACATACACAGGGCCGGAGTACTTGCAGTCATCACAGTAGTAAGTAGCCGGTACAAGCCAGCCGCTGACTGCGCTCTTGGTCGCGTGAATTCTCTGACTACCACACCTAGGGCATACTCGTATCTTCTTGCTTGTCATGACGTTCCTCCCGGCGGAACAGGTCGGGAGGAGCACCGGCATTCCGACTATTAAATCACCTGCCAGATGTAGGAGATGGCGCGATTTAATTTGAGAGGTCATTATTACTATTGGTGCGGACATATCTCCGAGATGAAAGGAACAGAATCTAGTTTCAAATTGGGATTCTCCACTGCAGACCAAGTCAGACGCAGCGTCATTCCCACAGGAATTGTTGCCCTTGACAAATTGCTAGGAGGGGGATTAGAAACCGGCCTGATGTATCTGTTCTATGGAAACCGCTGCCTCAATAACGACCTACTTCGGATTGCTGTTCAAATGCAACTTCCCGCGGAACGCAAGGGAATCAATAGCCCGACCATAATCATTGACAGTGCCAACATGATTAAGATAGATAAGCTCACTGACTATTCCTTTGAGTTTGAACTTGAACCCGAGGAAGTCATGGAACGAATCTTCATCTCGCGCGCATTCAATTCGAGTCAGACGTACGCTCTTGTGATGGAGCAACTGCCATCGTTTTTTGAACGAGTGCCCGCACGGTTGTTGATTATTGCAGGCCTGCCGGACCTGTACATCTCCGAGAAGATGATGACTGGAGAGGGTCTCCAACAGCTCACCCACATGGCGACCAAATTGATGACTTTCACATTGAATAGGGAAATAGTCACGCTGGTTTCTGCACCGTCATCTCAGAAGAATCGCGAGATACCAGCAGGAGGAAAGGCCCTCTCAAGCTGCGCGCAGGTGCACATTTGCGTTTCCGAGTCAAAGTCCTACATCAAGTATACCCTAGCAAAGCATCCGCAATATCCTATTAGGCACACCACACGAGTAAAGCCTGGACCGCGGTTTGGAACCACGCTGCCTCTCTCACACTTCCTAGATGGGTCTGACGGAGAATAGAAGAGAGAGGGAATTTGGAGCCCTCTACTCTTCGTCCACTCCAAAGCTCTTGAGAAGCTCATCAACGAGATCGCGCGGTAGCTCCCTTACCTGCTCCATTATCGTTTCAATCTCGTGCGCCTGGATGCCTTTGCGTACTAAGTTCATCCTGAGATCCTCTAGCTCAAAAGTGCTCAACTTATCGACATCGGAGCTAACCTCGAACTCTTTCCGCACATCTGATGGTATACCCTTCTGGGGCTTAGATTCGACCTCTGGCTTCTTTTCCTCTTCGGTCAGGATCTCCACCACTGGTATAACATCATCCTCAGCGAGTTCCTCGTCGACGGTATCACTGAGCTTACTATGTGCCTGATCTCGAACCGTCTTTAGAATCTCATCAATCTCCTTTCCTTCACGTCTTGCAGCTCGGATTGCTTCCTGATGGATGACTTCCTTAACGAAGGCGGCCTGTTCACTGATTTTCATCTTCGAGATATCAGCCTTGAACTCGTCAAGTTCCGTCTGGTCGAGATTGGTAAGGATTGCCAACTGAATCAGAAGTTCGCCCATTTCAGGGATATCGACTAACACGGATTCTTCCGGCATTTGAGCAGGTACCCGTGTTATCGCCAAGTCGGAGAATGTATCGTTGAATAACTCAGCAATTAATTCCGACCTGCCTTTCACATCATCCACAGGCTTCGGTATCTTGCCCTTGCGAAGAGCCTTGACTTGGCCGTTAATCTGTCTGAGGCGCTTTGGTACACTCCAGACCTTCACGTAGGCAACAAGTAACACCGCTATGATGAATAGAAGAGGTGTGCCAACCACGAATACTGTGTTTAGCGTTTCGGCTATTCCTGTTGGTTTAACAGTTACTAGCAACGGCTCGTCAATCTTGCCGTCCGCCACGTTGGGCAAGCGCAGAGTAACATCAATGCTGGACAATCCTTCAGCGTTACCGAAGAGCATGGAAGCAGCACGATACTCGATTATGTAGTAGCCGGGACGTGTCGGGTCTTCGTAAGTGTTAGTGATTTCCAGTAGTTGGAGAATCGTTGAATCATCAATCGTGAAGTTGGCTCCGGTGACAAGGGTTCCCTCCGCATGTCCAGGCCAATTATCTATGAACTTCACGACCATCTGACCAGTCTGGCCATACTCCAAAGCAGTATCAACACTGACTACCTCAAAGATAGTTGGAAGCGCAATTATCCTGATTTCGAGCATCAATTCTGCCGTGGTTCGATTCTCCAGTGCAAGTCTGAATGTCAGTTCGTAGAATCTGTCCTGTGGTCCAGGTTCGCCTTTGGTGTAAAGCCACTCGTCGTTGGTATCGAAAAGAAAGCTGTAGTATCCAGCACCCAACTCCACAATAGTGAATGAAGTGAAGTCTATCGTGGGCCCGTATATATTATTGAGTGTCAGGTTTGCGTTTTCCAGCCCTCCGATGTATCCATCTGAGAAGCCCGTGTCGTTGTAGAGCAGTGTTATGTTGATCTGCATGCCATATGGAACTCTGTATTGAGTTGGATCAATAAGATCCTCGTAGACATCAGATATGTCAGCCACAAGCTCCATCGGAACGGGCACGACATTCACCGTTACCGAGGAGGGACCCTCTTGGTAATTCTCCAACGTGAAGAGAATGTTGAGTGTGTAGGTAGAACCAGCGCCTAATACTGTCGAG
>JABCTJ010000145.1 GCA_018238375.1 Candidatus Thorarchaeota archaeon | reverse complement strand
TAAACCCTACCATGTTTCGCATATACTACACGACCGACTATCAGCAAGGGGCGCAATCTGGGAAACCAAGGAACACCTCAGGCCTCTGATGGTGACAAGCTTTGCATCCTACACGGGAAGCTGGGGTGACGAGAGGGCACCTCGCAGTCCAACAAATGAATACAATAATCGGTGGCGAAACGCGCCTGATGTTCTTCCTGTCCGTTCCACCAAATGAGCTCAGTAGCGTACAAAAGGTAGGCTCCCGCTGATGTCGGGGCAACCAGTACCGTTGCACCGCTACCCCGTTTTCGCTTGTACCTCACTCTGTCCGAGGATAGAGCCAAGCGCTTCTTGCAGCTTATTACGACTCAATTGCCTCATATGATTCAAAATGGACGCCATAAATCCTATCTGGCCATTATAAGGCATATAAAGGCGAAAACATTAATATGTGCCACTATCAAATCCTTTCTGAAGAGAAGATATCTGAAACTCAAGAGGGAAATAGTTAGCCCATTGGTCTGCCAGTGCAAAGCTGGTCCATTATAGGGTGTACTCAGTCGCCAGGACCACGATTGGCAACCAATCCTATGGTGTCGCATCGGAGAACATGCCTTTATGCAGATGATAAAAGGAAACAGAACAAGCTCAAGCACCACCAAGATAGCTATCTTGGGTGGAGGAAATGCCGGCAGAGGACTTGCTGGCTACATGGCTCTTCACGGTTTAGATGTCGCTCTATATAATCGCACTTTGGAAAACGTCAGGGGAATTATAGACCGAGGCGGACTGGATGTCCATGGGGTCATTGAGGGATATGCTCAGATCCCCCTAGTCACCAACAATATGGCTAGGGCCATTCGTAATCGAGAAATACTGATTGTGACTGTACCTGCCCAGGCACATGAGTTCTTTGCGCACAAAATGGCGCCCTATCTAGATGATGGCCAACTAGTGCTCTTGATGCCAGGCCGCACCGGCGGCGCTTTAGAGTTTGCTCACATTATTGAATCAAATCCAAACACACAAAATATTCTCTTAGGTGAAGCACAAACTTTCAGCTTCGTTTCTAGGATGACAGGGATTAGTTCTGTTAAGGTGTCGAAAATCAAGAACTTGGTGCGTGTCAGTGCGTTTCCCGCATCTGCAAGCCAAGAGTTTCTGAAGCGCTTGAAAGGTCTTCCCCTTACACTGGAGCTTGCCAATGATGTAATGGAAACAGGACTGAACAATGTGGGAGCAATGCTACATCCCACGCCGACTATTCTTTGCGCAGGACTATTGGAGTCAAGACGAGGAGGGTACAACCATTATCATGACGCGATATCGGAGTCCGTAGGACGACTAATTGAACGAATGGACGCCGAACGAGTCAATGTGGCAAGCCAGTTCTCGCCATACCCGATGACTCTGCTGGAATGGTTGGAAGATACATATGATGCGGAGGGCAACTCACTACGTGAATGTATTCAAAGCATAGATGCTTACGATGGAGTTGGCAGCCCGGGATCGCTTCAACACCGCTATGTCTTGGAGGACATTCCCACCGGGCTTGTACCCATATCCAATCTGGGTGATCTCTGTGGGGTTGAAACACCAGCTATCGATGCTGTAATCGAAATGGCGTGCCAGCTCTATGAATGTGATTTCCGGCGCACTGGGAGAAGCCTTGCAAGCATGGGTCTTGTGGGGATGAACCCTCAGGAAGTCGCAGAATACGTTGAGCTAGGAGTTAGACCCGCAGAATGGAGTAGTTTCCCCAGCATCTATGACCTCTACGAAGTAGAGGTGGATGAAACTTGAAGATTCTGGGGGCTGCGATTGGGAATTGCGTCCATATTGCTGGTGTGGTTCGATTCCTCTCACTTGCGGAGAATGAGGGCCATGATGCAGTGTTCTTAGGTCCAGCAATACCAATTGATGAACTCATGAGGGAAACCAAGAAACATAATCCTGACGTCATTGGAGTGAGCTATCGATTAACAATGGAAAGCGCAATGAACCTATTCAGAAACCTAAGGATAGCCATACTAAAACAAGGTCTTGAAAAGAAGAGATGGATCTTGGGTTGTACTGCTCAGATAAAACCAATTGCTGAAGAAATTGGCCTGTTCGAAGAGATATTCACCGGTTTCTCAACAGACGAAGATTCACTTGCCTTTCTCAGAGGGCGTTCATCAAAGAAAGAGGAGGAAAGGTTCCCTCAGGACTTGTTGGCAAGGCTTGAAAATAAAAGTCCGATGCCAATCATTCGTCACCACTTTGGTCTACCATCGCTTGAGGATACTATCAACGGTGTTGGGAAGATTGCAGATGCCTCCGTGTTGGATGTCATCTCAATCGGTCCCGACCAGAATGCACAGGAGTCATTTTTCCGACCGTCAGAGATGAATAGGAATCTAGAAGGTGATGGTGGTGTACCACTGCGGAAAGCAGATGACCTACGGAAACTCTTCGAAGCATCTCGAAAGGGAAATTTCCCGCTCCTGAGGTGCTATAGTGGAACAACGAATCTGTTGAAATGGGCACAATTACTCCAGAATACCATCAGCAATGCTTGGTGTGCAACCCCACTAATGTGGTATAGTGAACTCGATGGGCGTAGCAAGAGATCTCTCGAAGATGCGATAGAAGAGAATAAACGCAATCATGAATGGCACGCCAGACACAGAGTCCCTGTTGAAGTCAATGAGTCACATCAATGGAGCTTACGAAGCACCCATGACACAATTGCTGTTGCTATGGCTTATCTGGCGGCCTACAACGCCAAGGCTGCAGGCGTGCATTGCTACATTGCGCAATATATGCTCAATACCCCCCTAGGGACCTCCCCGAAGATGGATTTGGCTAAGATGCTTGCCAAAATCGAGCTAATAGAGTCACTTCATGATCATCGATTCACTTCGATTAGACAGGTTAGACCAGGGCTCTTCTCTTATCCTCCAGATATGGACATGGGCAAGGGTCAGCTTGCATCATCAATACACACTGGGATGATGCTCAAGCCTCAGATAGTCCATGTTGTTGGATTCTGTGAAGCTGACCATGTAGCCACAGCAGAGGAGGTAATTGAGAGCTGCAAGATTGCGAATCGGGTAATACACAACTGTTTGCTGGGTACTCCTGATCCGCTCCAAGACAGAGATGTAAGAAACAGACGGGAGGAGCTGGTTCGAGAGGCCTGGCTTCTTATTCGTGCAATCACAGCCTTGGGTGACGAGGGTTCCCAAGACCCCCTGACAGACCCAAGTACATACGTTCGAGCTGTCAGGGCTGGAGTATTGGATGCCCCCCACCTCAGAAACAACCCAATTGCTAGAGGAGAGCTTAGGACTCGCATGATCCGTGGCGCGTGTCTTGCTGTAGACCACGACACAAACGAACCCATCAATGAGAAGACGAGACTTGAACGGCTGGGAATAGGGTTGGCTCCCAAAGTTGAGAGGAGAGTCAAGGATTGACTGGAATAGCTGGCATCGGAGAATCAGGAAGAGTGGAAGATGTTGGAAGAATGCTCGATAAGATTGGGCATCGGGGGCCTAGCGGTAGAGAGATCATCGAGGTGAAAGGGGCAACTCTTGGAGTCGTTTGGTCAGAAACGGAAAAGCATACGATTCCAAACATGCGGCGCCAAGAAACTGTGTGGGATGCAGCTGGCAGAGGGCATTTCGCTCGTGCTGATATGTCGCGCAACAGACTCACACTAACACGCGATGACATTGGTGTCGTTCCCCTATACTACGGCAGAATAAATGATGGGGCACTGTGCTTTGGTTCCGAGGTTAAAGCCCTTCTAACAGTAACAAGGGACATAAACGAACTGCCGCCTGCCACTTGTTTCGATGGCGTGCATCAAGTACGATCTCATAGTATAGAAGCCAAGATCCCCCTTCATTTGAGTACAGCAAGGATAGCCAACGGTCTTCGTAAGCGGATTGCGGAATCTGTCAAGGTGCGTGTGGGAAAAAGAGAGTCGGTCGGCGCACTGCTATCAGGCGGTCTGGATTCCAGTATATTGTCCGCGTTTTCCAGCCAATACGTTGAAGAACTTCATACTTTCGCTGCTGGCGTTCCCGATGCAGATGATCTTGGAGCCGCCGAAGAGGTTGCAGACTTCATAGGCTCTAATCACCATGATGTGATTGTCACACTAGATGACATGATCAAGGCGTTGCCTGAAGTGATATACCACTTGGAGTCATTTGATGCATTCTTGGTGCGTTCAAGTATTATGCATTACATTGTTTCAAGAGAGGCGTCAAGACACGTTGATGAGGTGTTCTCTGGGGAGGGCGCGGACGAGCTGTTTGCAGGTTATGAGTATATCAAGTCCATGAACCCCAAGGCGATTGCAGCGGAAGTGGTGGACGCAACTAGGCGGTTGCATAATACTGCCCTGCAGCGTGTTGACCGGTGCTCATCAGCACACAGTATTACTGCCTTTGTTGGATTCCTTGATCCTGGCGTTGTGAAATATTCTCTTCGGATTCCAGCACGGATGAAGGTGTTTGAAGGGGTGGAGAAGTGGATTCTACGGGCGGCGATGAAGGGTCGGCTACCGGAAAGAATCCTAAATAGGACAAAGTCGAAGTTCTGGCAAGGAGCCGGTGTAGGCGACAAACTGGCTAAGGTTGCTGAAAGCACTATAAACGATGAGGAGTTCCGAAGAGAGAGGAAGCTGTCCAATGGATGGACCTTGAACACCAAGGAGGAGTTGTTGTACTATCGTATCTTTAGAGAACATTTCGGTGATTTTGACAAGTTGTCGTGGATGGGACGTACAAAAGGAGCCCCAAGAAAATCATGAGCTAGGACTGTGTATTGTGAAGATGAGGGCATGCGCCAGTTCTTCGAAACTACTATTCCCAAAGGAGCTAGGAGAGTGGATGCGGGGGCTGACGGAGCGAGCGGAGGGTATGTAACAGCTGCAGAAAACCTGCACAAAGCTGGACATCTCTTAGATGAATAGCGAATCGAAGACCCTTTTTTGTAGGTGTTAATATACTCCAGAGAGGGACCTGTACATGTAGTGTCAGT
>JABCTJ010000122.1 GCA_018238375.1 Candidatus Thorarchaeota archaeon | reverse complement strand
CTCCATTTGATCTATTCCCATCATTCTATGTAGTCCTAAGAAACGGTTCAGAAGTCCAATGGGGTCTGTGGAATTCAAGTTCTGAAACCATCACGGTGAATGTTGACAGCCTGCAACCAGATGTTTACAATTATACGCTTGTGGTGAGCGACGTTGGGAACAACAACGCATCGGACTCTGTATACGTCACAGTCAATCCTGATACGACACCTCCTACAATCAGCAGCCCTTCTGACATCTCCTTCGAGCTTGGTGAAACTGGCTATGAGATTGCTTGGAACGGGTCTGACCTTAATCCGCAAGCCTACGAAATCTTCGTGAATGAAACTTTCCTTTACTGGAGACCTTGGAACTCCAGCAGTGAGTCAATGATTGTTGATTTAGATGGGATGTCTGTCGGCGCATATAATTACACAATCAACGCAATTGCAATCGGTGGAAATGCAACGGACAGTGTCATTATAACAGTCACACCAGATGTGACTCCGCCTACGATTGACAATCCCGACGACGTGACCTATGAGATAAATGCGCTGGGCAACATCATCACTTGGAACCCCCACGACCTCAACCCGTCCTACTATGCTGTCTACAGGAATGGCACGCTGCTCTATGTGCGTTCATGGAATTCGACATCAGAAACATTAGTTGTGAATGTGGATGGTCTTGACATTGGCGTGTACAACTACACCGCACTTGTCAGTGACGCGATCTTCAATGTTACAGACACAGTACTCGTATTTGTTACACCGGACACAACGCCCCCGGTGGTTGATAGCCCTCCGGATGTGGAGTACTATGAGGGCCAAACAGGCAACACCATCACTTGGAATATTTACGATCCCAATCCAAGAGTATGGGAAATTTACATTGATGGCGAATTCAATTCCATGGGCTTGTGGGATACACCTCACGATGTGGTGATGATCGATATCGATGAGTTGCTTTTTGGAGCCCATAACTGCACAATCATAGTCTATGATGATAATTGGGCCAACTCAACCGACACCGTGGTCATCAACGTTCTGCCGGTAACTCATGTTCCGCACGACCCAATTGTAATCTGGGGTGATGCAGACCTTATTGCCCAAGCAACTGCTGAGGGTTGGGGCGGAGATGGCACCGAGAGCAATCCATATGTCATCCAATGGCTTGGAATATACGAATCAGGTACATGTATTCGAATCTATGACGTGACGCTCTATCTAGTCATCTATAATTGCACCTTCTATTCTGGCTACAGTGGGGATGCTGTTTACATACGTGGTTCCTCACATATCAGTATCATTTCTTGCGAAGCCTTCTGGAACTATGCTGGGGTGTACATAAGCGACTCGACCGATTGTCATGTCATCGATAGCGCATTCCATGGTTCAACTGATGCCAGTGTGAAGATAGTGTATTCAACGGAATGTGAAGTCACTAGCAACTGGTTTGAAGCGAGAGGTGTCCTCATAATCGGCTACTATGTACACCACTGGTATCATAACATAAGTAGCAACTGGGTCAGTGGACTGGGCATTGGATACTTTGTAAACGTTACAGATGCCTCAATCGATGCAAGCCCCTATGCCCAAATCATCCTCGTTGGCTGCACCGGGGTCAATGTATATGATGGTAGCTTTACGATGCAGGCTGAAGCCATTTCCTTGGCCTTCTGCGAAGATTGCAGCATATACATGAATTCCATCGAAGGTTGCACGATTGGCGTCTACGTACATCATTCGACAGGAATAGTGCTCAGCAACAACACGATCTTCAATGGCGGGTGGTTTGGGATTCATCTCAATGGGTCGCAGCATTGTAGTTTGCTTGGTAATGACATCCTCTACAGTGGTATAGCCGGTGTGGTCGCTTACGATGCAGAGTGGACTGTGTTTGCTCATAACACGATTACTGGACATCTTTTCGGCATCGAGGGGGGTTGGATGAATTACTCGGAGTTTTATGGAAATGATGTGTTTGGGAACGATTATGGCGTCATTATCTGGGATTCGACCGGGTGTTTCTTCAATCAAAATACTATTGCTTACAATAACGAGGTTGGTCTCCACTTGGATTGGGGGACTTGGAACTGCACAGTATTTGGAAACCTCTTCGATTCGAACGAAATAAATGCCATAGATGATGGATACGCTAACAGTTGGGACGACAGTGTAAGCACAGGCAACACTTGGTCAGATTACTATGGCGTCGAAGCCTACTACTACGTGCTAGGCTCAGGGAATGGTATTGACCACTATCCGATTTCATTACATGGAATTGACATCCGGATTGACCATCCAGCAGACATCGAGTATGAGGAGGGGACTACAGGTCACAGGATAACATGGAATGCCTTCTGCTCGAACCCTACTAACTACTCTATCTATCGAAATGGAAGTATGATTGCAGTAGCAGGGTGGAACGGTGGAGATGTCAGTATCAATATCGACGGATTAGCAGCAGGAACATACGAATATACAATCACGGTGCTCGGTTTCGGTGATCAAAGTGCCACTGATACTGTGTGGGTTACTGTCGTCGGGGATTCCACCAGTCCGGGTCCAACAACAAGTCCCGGGCCAGAATGGGGCATCCTCACCATAGTAGGTTTTGCAATAACCGCAGGGTCTCTTGTTATCATCGTGTTCTTTGGGGTTCTAATCCTCAAGAATCGCAGAGAAGCACAGTGGGCGAGTGAGTTCGGCTAGTACACCCCACGCCCTCCGGGGACCATCATGTCTTAACGAGTGCCTGGCAGACGCTGCATCAAGCTTAAGTGCTAGATGGAGCTAGGGCAACTCCACTAGAGGTTTCAAGGATGAGAATGCTGCAGATACACAGTGATGGTTTCTCGTTTGAAGCGAAACGAAAGGCTCTCAAGAGCGCCGAAGCTGTAAAAGACAAGACCTACGTTTCAGAAGAATCATGGCTGGTCAACTTCATAGCAGCTGAAACCTCCGACCAGACAGACCTCAAGACTGCGGCAGAGAAGACCGCTGAAATGATAGCTGAGGCGGCAGAGGAGGTCAAGGAGAAGCGGATTGTGATTTATCCGTGGGTCCATTTGACCGAGACGCCTGCACCCCCTAGTGCAGCGCAGAAGTTCCTGAAGAATATCGCCAATGATTTGACGGAGCGTGGCTACGAGGTTCTGCGTGTTCCGTTTGGCTGGTACAAGGCTTTCAAGATTCACTGCAAGGGTCATCCTCTTGCTGAACGTTCCAAGGTGCTAGACATCACGACCATAGCCAAGGACAAGGTTGAGGTTACAGAAGGGGAAGACCTAACGGCAATAGCTGCTGAAGAAGAAGCCGTATCACACTTCTATATTCTCGTGCCCGGTGGCAAGCTTACACCCATTGACAAGTTCGATTTCAAAGGCTACAAAGAGTTACAGCTCTACGTGAAGTACGAAACTGACAAGGATCGAACGGCGCACGAAGCCCCGCCGCACATTGAATTGATGAAGAAGCTTGAGCTGGTGGACTACGAGCCAGGCTCCGATGCTGGCAACTTCAGGTGGCCTCCCAGAGGACTCACTCTCAAAAGAGCCATAGAAGGACGCGTAACCCAGGAGATGATTGATTATGGCGCACATGTCGTCCAGACGCCGCTCATCTATGACTATGAGCATCCATCTCTGAAGTCCTACCTGCAGAGGTTCCCATCGCGTCAGTATGTTGTGAAGTCTGGAGACCACGATTACTTCGCTCGATTTTCGGCGTGCTTTGGGCAGTTTCTTCTGATGTCACAAGCTGTGGTTTCCCACAAGCAGTTGCCATTGAAGCTTTTCGAGATTGCACCTTCATATCGGAGGGAGCAGAGCGGAGAGCTAGCTGGAATGCGTCGCCCTCGAGCCTTTACAATGCCTGACATTCACGAGTTTGTGGCTGATGAGGAAATGGCCAAGCAAGCTGTCAAGAACCAGCTCGTGTTTGTGCAGAAGTTGCACAAGGAGCTGGAAGCCGATTACGAGGTCGCCTTCAGAATCCAGAGAAGCTTCTATGAGGCAGACAAGAAGTTCCTGCATTCCGTTGTTGATTTCGTGGGTAAGCCAGTCATGGTGGAGATATTCGAGGAGAGGTATGCCTACTTCATATTCAAGGGCGAATGGAATGTTGTGGACGCCCAGAAGAAAGCTGCGTGTCTTGCTACGATTCAGATTGATGTCGAGAATGCTGAGCGATTCAAGATTACCTACGTTGCTGAAGATGGAACAGAGAAGTATCCACTAATTCTCCACACATCTCCTTCTGGTTCGATTGAGCGCATAGTTTATGGGGTATTGGAACAGGCGCACAAAGATATGAAAAAGGGAAAGCCGCCACACTTGCCTTTATGGATGACTCCGGTTCAAGTGCGACTCTCACCTGTAGATGAGAGCTTCGTGGACTACTGCGTAGAGCTGGGTAAGGAGCTTGATGCTGCTGGCGTCAGGTACGAAATTGATGATAGGTCTCAGACAGTAGGGAAGAAGGTCAGATCCGCCGAGAAGTTGTGGATACCCTACATATGTGTGATTGGGGAGAAGGAGAAGTCAAGCGGTGCTCTGTCAGTCAGGCGGCGGGAACACAAGGATCAAGTAAAGATGACGGTTATCGAACTTGTGGCTGAAATCTCAGAGAAGACTGCCTTTGCACCCAAGCAGCGTTTGATGTTCCCGAATCTAATATCTCGGCAGCCGATTTTCTCTAGGGCAGTTTGAGGCCGTGATAATCTTCAGGAACTCTCTTTTATATCGTACTCTATTCTCACATGAAGAAGTCTCTTAGGTCGATAGTGTTTTTACTTACCATGTTCATCTATTGCAGCGTCCATTTGGAGGAGCACTCGACTTGAAAGCACTAGTACTCGGTTCTGGACTTATGGGACGAGGGGCAGCTTTTGACCTTGCTCGCAACGATGCTGTGAAGGAGGTCATAGTTGCAGATAGAGACCTAAAAAGTGCGGAAGCTTTAGCCGCAGAGATGGGGCCAAAGGTCGTAGCTGAACTAGTTGATGCAGCTGACCGCAAGCAGCTTAAGGTACTCTTCGCGAAGGTCGATACAGTGACCAGTGAAGTGAGCTATAAGCTCAACTTGCTTCACACTGAAGTTGCAATTGCGACTGGCACTCACCTGTGTGATTTAGGTGGCAATTTGAAGGTCGTTGAGAAACAGCTCAAGCTGCACGACAAGGCAAAGGACGCTGGCATTACGGTCATTCCTGA
>JABCTJ010000094.1 GCA_018238375.1 Candidatus Thorarchaeota archaeon | reverse complement strand
ATGTGGGTTCAGCATGTATTGCTAGACACTCCCCTATCAGATCTGTTGGTCAATCCGAATGCGTGGTTCGGATCGGGCGGGACTTTTTGGATCACAATCTTTCTCGGGATAGCTGCTTTTGCACTTGGATATGTCATGGTCTTGAAACTCTCACCTGGTGGCGAAGAAGCTGAGGAAGCGGATTCCAGCGAATCTGTAGAGGAAGAAGAAGCTGAGCCGGAGGAAGTTGAGGCCACCAAAGAGGAACCCGAGTCACCAGACGAAGAGGAAAATGAAACGTCTGACGAATAGCTACTCGTAAGCCCGAAACATTTGCTTGTGCAAGATGATTCTAAGCTGCTTTCATTCCTATCTTCTTAGCGAGCCTATCCACAAGCTTCTCGAATGCCTTAGCCACCTTGGAGTCTGGCATTTCTAATACGAACGGCGTGCCTTTGTCGCTTAGAGATATGACTCTTGGGTCCAAGGGCAGAGTTCCTAGATGTTCAACATTGTATTCCTTAGCAGCTTGTTTTGCTGCCCCTTCTCCAAAGATCTTGTGAACTTCTCCACACTTGGGGCATACAAACTCCGCCATGTTTTCGACGAGGCCGAGCACAGGCACATCCATTTTCTCGACAAGTTGGATTGCACGTCTAGCATCAAGTACAGCCACTTCTTGGGGCGTTGATACTATCACCACTCCTGAGCAGTCAGGAATTAGCTGCAGAACGCTCAAAATTTCGTCACCTGTTCCTGGAGGAAGGTCCGCAACAATGATGTCAAGCTTACCCCATCGCACATTGCCAAGGAATTGGCTTATTGCCTTGGCTACTAGTGGCCCTCTCCAAGCGACAGCATCATCGCTCTTTTGCAGGAGAAACCCCATACTCATCACCTTGAGACCTAACGGTCCAACTACTGGCTGAATGAATTTGTCTTCCACTGTCGGACGCTGCCCCTCAAGCCCTAGGAGCTTTGGAACATTGGGTCCATAGATATCAACATCCAGCACACCAGCCGCAAGCTTCCTCTTTGCAAAGGCAATCGCAAGGTTCGTGGCCACGGTTGTCTTTCCTACGCCGCCCTTTCCTGAGAGCACTACAATCTTGTGCTTGATATCTTTCATGGCTTCGAGAATTTCGGGGGATGGCATCGGTTTCGACATACTGCATCACGTGTTTTTCTTGACAATTGTCATCAGTTTTAAGCTGTTAGATATGACCTATACCCATAGATAGGTTTCAGAATGTAACGCCTTTGAACGCACTGAGTATCTCTTTGGCAAGTTCTTCAGTGGAAGCAGCGACAAAGCTCATCTTTACGTTCATATCAATGGGCACTGTGAAGTGTGATCCATTCTTGTCCAGTACGACACCTCCCGCCTCCAGAACCATGTGAGTTCCGCATACATGCACAATCGGGAGCATATCCCTAAGGTCAACCATCGCATCAAGTGAACCAGCCGCTGTCCAGCAGAGGTCCAGCAAGTTGCTGGCACTTCTTCGCATGTCATAAACGGCTGTCAAAGTTCTAGAGGATGCTTCAGCAAATTGCCCTTCCCACTTTCGCTTTGTGTCATAGGAGATGATTGCATTCTCGATTGGGGTGCCCTTTCTGGGACGAACGCTCTTACCGTTCTTCTTCACGCCTTGGCCTTTGGTAGCCACATAGGTTTCGTCTGTGAAGATGGAGTCGATAATGCTTAGAGTTACGTCATCGGTCGTCATGATGTCTGAGAATGGAATAGCCGAGATCCCGATGGAACAGAGGGGGATTTCTCTCTCTAGATTGGCTGAACCATCAATTGGATCCACTATTGCCAGGAATTCTGGGTTCGCCTCAGCCTTGATTACGCCTTGCTCTTCAGTCATGATGTCAAATTGCATCCCGGACTCCCGCAGCACTTCCACAATGATATCTTCTGCTCGCTGGTCAAGTAGCAGAGTTCTATCACCAAACGGGTTAAGCGTTCCAGTCTGTTCCGCTGCCAAGTCTAGATTATCCAGGACATTCTTCTTTGCAGCTTCTACTGCTCTACTCAGCACCTGTACGAGCGTCATAGTATCTTCACGGGTCTTCGAAGGAATGACCATCTAAATACTATCTGCCCGTAATGGTTAAATGGCGTTATGGGACAAGTCACACTGAAAGGCCAACATCGGTGTGTATTATGGGTTTTCTGAGCGGCAAGAAGAAAGTTGATGCTGAGCGCGGAATGCTTGAGATGAAGGGCACAATGAATGCTCTGACACTTAGAGTTCGGCG
>JABCTJ010000079.1 GCA_018238375.1 Candidatus Thorarchaeota archaeon | reverse complement strand
ATCGGTGAGAATGTTCCCTCGCTGGTCCACTTCCACTCCAATCTGCTGTGCAAGCTCGGACCTAGGAATCGCTACATGAGCGACAAAGAAGACATTCGCCCGTATTTTTTCACCATTTGTTAGGGTAACTGACTGCACTCTGCTCGGTCGCTGGAAACTTATCGATTTGATTGTGCCTTTGACCCATTCGAACGGTGACTTGTTCAGCTTAGTGAGGTCTTGATCCTCTATCGGTGCATAGGCATCTTCGGTCATCAGGATGCGAATCTTCTTGGCAAATCGTGTCAGTGTGTTGGCAACATGAAGAGCGCTGCCCACAGTCCCAGCATTGACCACCAGAACATCCTTACCCTTGCATAGTGGTGCTTCGCAGTCTGGGCAGTAGTATGCGCCATTTCCGACATTGGCGACAGGTAGCCATTTCATCCATTCCCCATCTACGAGCGGATGCTTGCGTGCAGTTCCAGTTGCAAATAGCAGGGTCTTGGAAGTGTATTCAGACCTATCCCTGGTTCGGGGACTCCAGTCCGTGGTGACCTTGAACTTCGGGTATCGACCGGACACCTCCACTACATTCGCTGCCTTAAATTTGGCCCCTGCGGATTGCGCCACTCCTTCCATCTGACGAAGCAGTGACCTGCCCTCATTGTATGTGCCAGAACCTGCAAAGTTGTAGATGCTGTTTGTGTGGAAATGCATGGGGCTTGTCCCGCGGTCCAGAACTAAGACTGACCGTTTGTGATATGCAAGATGCAGTGCAGCTGAAGCACCTGCAGGGCCGCCGCCGATAATTATCGTATCATAAGTCTTTGAAGGAGCCATGATGTCACCTTAGTTATGCTAATTAACTATGGCTAAAAAGCCTGTGCTCTAGGATTTGAGAGGAGTGATGCAAGTAGCATCTTGTGGTCGCCGGTTGCCTTTAGATACGATGGAGCTAGCCGCCTGGACTGCCCTTCCAAGGGGAATCCTTCCAAAGAACATCCCAAATCATATCCTCAGTCAGGGTTTCTGGTTCGATCATTGTCTTATGAAGCTCAAGAAGAAGGCTGTGGTGTCGTATCTCATCCTCACGAATCATGGCCGCTATTGTCTTTACTTGGTCATTATCGCTCTTCTCGATTAGCTCACCATAGGTCTTGACTGCACTCGCTTCAAGTCTGATATGCTCCTTGATACCATCTGCAATCTTGTCCCTCTCATCCTCGCTGATGAACGGAGTCGGCCCATCTACAGCTTTCCTCAGAGATCTGAGCAGGGCTGCGTGTTTCTTCGAGTCTTGCGAGATTCCAAGCAACAGGTCCTTCACAAATGCGTTGCCAAGCTTTGATGTATTTTCCTCGACTAGTTCAATAATGCGCATCTCTAGTTTGATTTGCCTGTCAATGAATTCGAGAGTCTCTTCCTTATTCATTTCAATATCTCCCAAATATCGCTGGCGATTTTTTCACTTAAGACTGTTCACAAATGGAGGTTAGTTCCACTAGGCTTTCTTGAGCTTAATGCGGAATACTGCCCCTTTCTTTGATCTCTGTTTAGGCAGTAGTTCTATTGATCCACCATAGTGCTCAATAACCCGCTTGCTGAGATACAACCCAAGGCCTCCTCCTTTCGTTGAGGTGCCACGCTCAAAGAGTTTCGATTGAATTTCCTTAGGAATTCCGGGCCCATCATCAGACACGTCGATCTGCACGTAGTCCTTCTTTCGCGTGACTGCGATGAGGACCTCAACATCTGTTTCTGTGAATTGCGCGGAGTTACGCAACAGGTTGTCGAAGACCATTGGGAGCAATCTACCAGCAGCGATTTTTTGTTTCCGAGCCAAGGGATTGGCTTGGATTATGACTTCCATGCCCCCGTGAGCTTTCATGGCCTGCAGCGCACAAGTTTCTAGCATTGCCACGATATTTTCTTCGCTCTTTTCTTCTTGAGGTTCGAAGAGGGCAAGCACCTGAGCCATTCTAAGTGCAGAAGCGCTGACAGATTCGGCGAGTTCTGTGACCTGGGAATCATCCGCATGCAGTACTTGAGCTCCCTGCGCCTGAGCAAGTATCACCTGCAGATCGTTTGCTAGGTCGTGTCTAAGAAGCGAGGCGTAAAGCTCGAGGTCTCTGCTTGATTCGCGCAGCTCCCTCTCTGACTCGATACCGTCTGTTATGTCTCTGATGACTGCTATGACAGCAATTACATTGTCGTCCTGGACAAGTGGTGATGCGATTACTTCGCCGAACACCCTGTGCCCATCTCTGTGAATAAATTCGTACACAACGCGTTTCGTTTTCCGGTCCATAATGGCCAAGGAAATATCTGAGATAACTTGGTCCACGTACTCCGGAGCCAAAATTCCAACCTCGTGGAACTTCCTTCCGATAAGCTCATCTGGAGTATAGCCCACATTGACCTTTGCAGAAGGTGACACGATAAGAATGGTTCCGTCTAGATCGAGTGAAATAATAACATCAGTTGCGTTTTCGAAGTGAAGCCGATAGAGTTCCTCGCTCTCTTTCAGAGCATCTTGAGCGGCCTTTTTCTCTGTTATTGCGATAAGCGTTCCTTGAAGGGCCGGTTGTCCATCATACTCGATGAGGCTTGCAGTGAAATCGACCCAAATTTCCTTACCGTCTTTCCGAGTCAGACGAATCTCGTATCTTTGAGGTGTTGGTTTGCCGTCTAATCTGTCTTCGAAGCGCTGGAAGAGGTGCTGCAATTCCGTGGGGTCGATAAGACGGGCCATGTCTTTTTCCGAGAATTTGAGTATCTCATCAGGCGTGTAACCAGTTATTTTGAACATCATTGGATTGACATAGAGGACACGTGGTGGAACCCCCTTGACAATGACTATTCCAAGAGTCACCTGCTCCAGTAGCGATCTGTACTTCACTTCTGACTCCTGAAGAGCTAGTTCAGCACGTTTTCGTTCTGAGATGTCTCGCACGATAGCTTGCAACGCGGGCTTGTCCTCTATTTCTATAACATTCAGACTAACTTCAGCATCGAAGGGAGTACCATCGTACTTGATATGCATCCACTCAAATCTCTGAGGTTCCCCTTGGAAGGCCGCACTGATCTTTTCTAGTGCTTTCTCCTTGGAGTCCCTTCCATCAGGCTGGTGTTTTGGGGAGTACTTGTATGGTGGCTCACCAATGATTTGTTCCCTAGTACAACCGAACATCTCAAGGGTCTTGTTATTGCATTCGATGAAGATGTCATCCCTCATTAGAAAGATGGCATCGTTGGCGGATTCAAAGAGAGTTCTATACGTCTTCTCAGACTCACCTCTAGCATCTTCTGCCTGTCTTCGTTCCGTTATATCCCGCGCGACTGCAACGATACTTACACCGTCTTCATGAAGGCTCATGCGTGCTGAGAACCAATGCCCAACTCCGTCCAGCTCAAGATAGTAATCAATACTCTCACTTTCGCCTGTTTTTTTTACTCTATTCATGCAACTTGCGTGTAGATTGGCTACTTCTCCTGGTAACACATCACCAATGCGCTTGCCGAGGATGGCTTCTGGCTTGGCATAGAGTAGATTCTCATTGGACGCGTAGATCTGGACGTAACGATTCTCCTTGTCGTAGACAAAAACAATATCAGACATCGAGTTTATGATAGTCCTGTGACGCTCTTCGCTCTCTTGGAGTGCACGTTCGGATCGACGCTTTACAGATATGTCCCGTACAATTCCCTGAATTACAGGCTTGCCTGCAATCTGAAACAGACTTGCAGACAGCTCTCCGGGAAAAATTTCTCCATTCTTCTTTCTGAAGTTCGCCTCGATTCTCAGGAATCCTTTCTTCGCTATCTCTTCGTAAGGGTTTTCTGTATTGTTCATGTACTCTGTAGGTACGAATGTGGAAATGTTCAGTTTAAGGGCTTCTCTTCTTGTGTAGCCAAAGAGATCCAATACCCTCTGATTCACGTCAATAGTCTTCCCAGTAAGATCATGAATGAAGATTGCGTCATTGGAATGATGGAATAACTGTCTGAACTTCTCCTCGCTCTCCCTCAAAGAAGCCTGTGCTTCGCCGTCATCCGCCACTTCACCGTCTCCTTGGAACCCAAACTGTCATTTTCGGATTGCTGATAATCCTGATGCTGACACGTTTGTTTGGGGGCATGCTAATGGGTGGTAGCTTGTATTTCAGACCATATTGGGATGACTGAGAGCTTTATTATGTCTACTTGGTCTGGATTTTTTGTTCTGCAAATGCGCTACCAAAGTCCTTTCACAATCTATATGTGGGCAGGCTTTCCTTATTGGTTTCTAGTCGTATTTCGCTGTTTCCGCTGCGCAACAGCGATTTCGTGAGGCGCAATACAATGGCAACGGCTGTAATTTACACTGCACCTGAATGCCCCCACTCCAAGAAACTCAAGGAGTTCTTGAAGGAGAAGGGCGTGCAATATGAAGAAAAGTGTGTTTTGACGAATCCCGAAACCTTTGAGGAGCTTGCTAAGATCAGTGGGTACAAGGCAATCCCCGTGGCTGTAGTAGGCGAGGATGTTTTCGTTGGGTTTGACAGACGCGTCGAGCGACGGTTAGGTCGCAGACTTGGAGGATAGCAAGATGTACGATCTAGTTATCATTGGAGCCGGAGTCACTGGGTATAGTGCTGCCATGTATTCAGCACGGCTCGAGCTTGAGGTAGCCGTTATTGGGGACTTGGAAGGAGGAACTATTACTCTCACGGATGATGTTTCTAACTACCCTGGATTCAGCCAACTCACAGGCAAAGAGCTTGCTGAGAAACTCAAGGCTCATGCTCTTGACTATCCAGTTCACTTTGAAACTGGAACTGTTCAAGACCTTTTCAAGTGTGAAAAGAACTGCTTCTATGTTGTGACCGATAAGAAAACTTACCTTGCCAAAAGCGTTCTTGTAGCGACCGGAATGAAGGAACGAGAACTAGATGTTCCTGGTCATGAGAAGCTGAAGAACAAGGGAGTGAGCTATTGCGCTCTTTGTGATGGTCCGCTCTTTAGGAACAAGGTGTCTGCTGTCGTAGGCGGAAGTGACAGTGCAGCAAAGGAGGCTCTTCTGTTAGCAAAGTATAGTGACAAGGTGTATCTCATCTATCGAAAAGAAAAGATACGCCCTGAACCAGTCAATGCAAAAAGGATTGCAAACGAGCCAAAAATAGAGGTTATCACCAAGACCAACATCACTGAAATTTTGGGCGAAGACCGAGTCACAGGCGTGAAGCTCGACCGTCCTCATAACGGTTCAGACACGCTTGAGTTGGATGGGGTATTCGTAGCAATCGGAGGAATACCGATGTCCGACTTAGCGAAGAAAGTGGGTGTAGAGGTCAACAAGACGGGTGAGATTATCGTTGACCGGTCAAGCCGAACGAATGTGGCTGGGGTGTTTGCAGCTGGTGATGTTGTAGATACTGAGTTCAAGCAGGCGATAACTGGTGTAGCCGAAGGAGTCCATGCTGCCTATCAGGCCTATCGCTATGTGAATGAAAACGAGTTCGTTTTTACTTGTCAACAAGACGAGTGATTGCCTGTGTTAGTTCCTCCAAATGATGCAATATACTCACGCAAGAAGCAGAGCCATTCCGAATACGTATTCACTCTACAATAGTGCCATGACCAGGTCTACTGCAAAGAAATGGATAGGTTTGGGTCTCCTCCTACTTGTCAATCGCTTCGTACAGCTTCTCAACGAATAGATCGGGTGGCGTCAATCCTTCGACTGAAATAGTTTCGTTGAAGATGGATTTCGGTACACCGAACACCTCGTATTTTGTGGCTAGGTCTTGGAATTCCAAGGCCTCAACCATGTCCGCCTCGATTAGCGGATTTATTATTGAAGCTTGGTGCGCCAACCTAACCATGCCTGGACAGTAGGGGCATTGGGGTGTGGTGAAGACCCTAATGTGGATCGGTTTGTCGATTGCCTTGATGTCTTCAACAATATCAGGCGGAAGTGCAGGCATACCTGTGGAAACATCAACAATTCCCCCGATAAGAGCACTGAATTCGTGTCCGGAAGGAATACCGTAGAATCTGACCTTGTACTCCGCCTTGCCGTGGAGCACGACGGCCGGATGGTACTTCACTCCAAGCGCATCCATGGCGACCGTGTCTTCCTTGTGGAGTATAACTTCCACTTTATCGGAGAGCTCTGCGACTTGCGTCACTAGTGCTGTGGTGTCGTTACAGTACAAGCAGTCGTGGTCTTTAACGAATAGATGTATCTTGACATCGCTGTCAAGATTCTGGAACATCTCAATGACCTGTGCTTTCATTGAATCGTCTATCTCAACAACCATAATCACTAACCCTCAAGTCGGTTGAATACGCTCCGTTATAATCGCTTTGCTTTGGTCGCATTCAGCATTGAACTCAGATCCAAGTTATTCGCTCATCTGAGATTAACTCTTCAATGCCTTCTGGAATATTAGCAGCGCGACGAAGACGTTTCTCTGCTGTCAATTCAGTGGTTTCCGCAACAGCTAAGTCCTCTAAAGATTTGCAGGAGAAGAGCGGTGTCACATCGATAGTCTTGAAGTCATTCTGCTCTTCTTTGTGTTCGCTGTAGAGATAAATCTCTTCCAGTTTGCCACATTTTGCCAGAGGGCTAAGGTTGATAGTGCTTAGGCGATTCCTTGCCAAATCGAGGCTGAACAGATGTTTGCTTGAACTCAGCGGTTCTAGGTCTATAGTTTCCAGCAGGTTCAAAGCGAGTCCGAGCCTTCTCAGCTGAGTACAGGCTTCCAATGGCCGTAGGTCGACATATTCAAGCTGATTTCCTCCGAGTCGCAGCATCCGTAGGTCAGGACATTTTGCCAAGGGGCTGAGATCTATTGATGTCAGTTGAGCATGATGCAGGTAGAGGAACTTGAGCTGTTTGCACTTGGCAAGCGGTGAGATGTCAAGGCCATCCAATGTGTTATACATAAGGTTCAGCTGTGTAAGCGCAGTACACTTGGCGATAGGGGTCAGATTGA
>JABCTJ010000072.1 GCA_018238375.1 Candidatus Thorarchaeota archaeon | reverse complement strand
GAACGTGGACCAGCATCGTCATATTCAGGTCTTCGCCTTGAGTGGCTGTTAACGCGATATCGCCAGAGAAGTCGTATACGAAGGCCTCTATGAACCCTTTCTTGTACGCCAGCTTCATCGTCTGCTTCTCAGCAATCTCTGGTCTCGGCGCTATGGGATCACCTTCGATATCGAGGACCACGGCAAGACCCATTTCAGGGTTGATAATTGCACCATCCAGTCGGCCGGCGTCCATATCAGTTTCACTTGTGAAGTAGCCACTCCACTGGACACGATGTCCATCGTCAAAAGAACCCGTGTAGGTTGTATTCAGAACAAAGTAGTCGCCTACTATGATTGTCTCATTCACGAGCACATCAAACCTTGGTATCCAGACACCAATTCCTTCGGCAATAACTGTCCAGCTCCAAGTTATGTTCGGATATCCCCCAACCACATAGGTATCGGTTCCGTTGAACATCAGGAACATCATTGGTGGGTGCGAATATTCGACTGTAGTCCAATTCGTATTGATATTCCACATGCCTTCCTCGAGGTCGCCCTCAGGCATTGGTATAGTGATATTCTGCATGTAGTCAGGGTCATGCGTAAGATATGCGAACGGAATGACAATCTCCCCAAACTCGGCTGAAGACCTGAGTCGGACGATGAATGTGTCATTCTCTGCAACGTAGTGCACAATATCACCTGATGGATCAATGATGTCTCCATAGTAGTAGTCTGGGAGCGAGAAGTCTCGTGGACTCACAGCTGTGCCCAGTCCTATTGGTGGTGACGGAAAGCCGCCGTCCATCGCAGCAAGCCAAGATGGAGATACAGGGTGACCGTCGGTGTCAATGGCATTCAAGCCAGTCCAGAACACGTCCTCCACGATCTTTTCCTCGAAGACTATCGCAAAGACAAGTTCGTATTGTTCACTTCCTTCTGTGTAGCTACTGGCATCAACGTCCAAGCTTACAAAATCTCCTGATGTTGGTTCCTGACTACCAGGTTGGTAGTAGAAGCTAAGAACGGCCCAATCGTCTGCGGTGGCGTTGTACTGCAATACGAATAGTGGAGACCTAGGAAGATAAGTTGTAGCCCAGAACTGCACTGTATCCAACTCATTTCCTGTGCCCAAAAAGGATTTGGGAATAATGATATTCACAAGCAGGTCTGTTCCGTTTTCCACAAGGTAGTGATTTTCCTTGATATTAGTACTGTTGTCAGCGTACTCGATCCATATGGACGGTTGCGGACCGAAGACCCATTGAGAGTTCTGTTCGCTGTGGTCGAATTCGTAAAACTCGGACACAGTTTCCCAAACAACTCGTGTGTAGGGATCTTCGCTCGCCTGCGCACTGGCCAATCCAGCCATGGCTGCAACGCCGCACATGATCATCGTGACAACGAGCAATGTTGTTACTTTCTTCATTTTTATATTCACCTTGCCGTGAGCCCATCGTGCAAACCTCTAGATGCACAGCGTTCACACTGTCGTGAAACAATGCTTCGACCGACATTCAAAGGCCAGCTTCCGTGAGGAACATGCATTAGCTCAAATGGCGCGTTCATTATGGGTCAATCCTAATTACCCGTAATGAAAAAAACCGACAATCTGCACAATTGAATCCTCCACATTCCCATATTAAGCTATGCCGTATCCCGAGGTTGTCCTACAGCTCTTCAAAGTACACCCGCAACAGCTCGGCAATATTCCTTGCTCTGGATACGACACCGCGATCTCTATGAGGCTTGGACGCATCGTACATCCCTGAAACTGTTCCCAAGCACCCTCTATGTACGGCATCAAGAACTGGTTTGAAGAATTTTTCCTCACAATACCGCTTGTTCTCCTCTGTCCGGCCATTCACCGTAAGGTAAGCTGAGATAAACGGACCAATCAGCCAAGGATGTACAGTTCCTTGATGAGTCGCCCCTGCACGGCTTCGAGGCCCCCCTGTGAGGGCTCTGGCAAATCGGCGGTCCTTGGGTGAGAGCGTCCTGAGTCCGAATGGAGTTAGCAGTTCATCTGTCACAACCTTGAGCACGGATTTCGCTTGCTTGTCTTCAAGAAGAGGATGTGGTAAGCTTAGGGCGAAGATTTGGTTAGGCCTCAGGGAACTATCATTGGATTCATCGGTCACCACATCATACAGATAGCCTAGTTCATCGCTCCAAAATGTTTGCACGAAAGCTTCTCGGATCCACTGCGCAACGGCTTGATACTCGTAAGGATCTCGGCTCATTAGCTGCGACATCTCACCCATTGCCATGAGAGCATTGTACCACAATGCGTTGACTTCAACGCACTTGCCGATACGCGGTGTGGCAACCCAATTCTCGATTTTCTCGTTCATCCATGAAACCTCAACTCCCTCAATTCCTGAGCAGATGAGTCCATCATGGTCTTCATGAATGTTGAATTTCGTCCCCATTCGAAAAGCAGTGACTACTGATTCCATTGTATCCCAGATAATTCCTCTCAAGAACTCTACATCATTAGTAGCGTTGATGTAGCTTCTCACGCCCATAATGAACCAAAGGGAAGCATCCACGCTATCGTATTCTGGTTGTATTCCGCGGTCAGGGAAATCATTGGCTACTAAGCCGTAGCGGGAATAGCGTGCATAGGTTGTGAGCACATCTCGAGCATCCTGAAACCGACTTATGGCTACTGTGAGACCAGGATGGGATATCAGGGCGTCAAGTCCGATGTCTTCCAGCTCGTGATATCCAGCAATCACCGACCTGGTGCCGGTAGAAACCCTATCAACGATGAAGGAATCAGCATTGAGAATGAGCCACTCGATATCCTCGTATCGTGGTTTCTGAGATAAGGCGTAAGCTCGATCAAAGAGCACCTTCCGTCTGTTGAGCTCGTCGAACCTTAATCGAGCGACATCTTTTCTGCTTGCCTGTGCAAGACTCCCAAGGCTGGACATGAGTTCCTTCCGCGATGAACCCGCAGCAAATAGGAACGACAGGAAGTGTTCGCCAGGTTCGAGAACCGTATGAAAAACTCCTGGAATCCACAGCTCCTCCTCGTGAGGTAAACCTTTTGCTTTGTCCTTCCGATAGACCTGTGGATCCGTAACGCGTATCTTAGTTGACATGAATTCTGCATCCGGAGTATACGCATATACCCATGGGCTTTCCTCCCGGTCATCGAATGCGTAATAGGAATGAGAGTCAATCACCTCGTACTCGGGTGTGAAATCCAAATGTGGAGGTCTGCTGTGAATGTCTCTGGAAGTGTGAAGAGGAGTCACAGTGAACACAGTTTCTTCAGTTGTTTTTAGCTCATAGTTGACCACAGTAAGGTTCCGACGATAGGCCATGAACACGGTCTTGTCCAGCGTGACGCAATCGGTCGTATAGGTCATCTGTGGCAGGGGGTTGAGCTCGAAACGCTTCAAATTTCTATAACCGCGGGTGACTGCTTTTTTTGTCTGCTCTGTACTAAGATTGCATTCACCTTCGGACGTCCCAAGTGCTTCATCAATACGCGAAAGCGTTAGCCATCGATTGACCGGAGGGTTTAGCGCGCACACAAGAAGACCGTGATAGCCACGGGAGTTCAAACCTACAATTGTTGAGGATGCGTACCCGCCGAGGCCGTTAGTGTAGAGCCATTCGAATGTGATGGCTCTATTCAGCCGCAGGTCAGCGCCCTCTAGGACAATCACAGTAAACGACTTCCTCTCTAATCTAAACTACAGAATGCTTCGAAACCTGTACACTTTAAGCATTG
>JABCTJ010000041.1 GCA_018238375.1 Candidatus Thorarchaeota archaeon | reverse complement strand
AGGAACTGCGGCGTGTGGACAGAGGCTAGACATTGTACCTAGCCACATAGTGCTTCCTGAACCTTGACGGTTCTTTGATGAAGGTTACACCATGGTAGTCGTTACTGTAAAGCTTCAGGAGAGTCTTGTCCAAATCCAGAGCCTCTTTTCGGATTAATCTGGCCGTGTATTTAATCAGTTTCTGAGACCATTCATGAAGAAGCGCCTTCTCAGTCTTGAGAAGATCAGGATTATCCTCAATGTAGTGGTAAATCGTCCATGCGATTTTACGATTATACCATGCCGTAATTAGCGCGGTCACTGCAAACATAGCACCCGCGAAAAAGCCAAGCGGATAGGTGAACCACGCGATATCATCAAGTCTAAGTATGAAAGTAAGCACGATGGCAGGAACTCCTATTGTCACCAAGATCAATGCACTAAACTGAAGGATTTGCCGGCGCATCATCATTTTTTCGATAGTGGGTATTTTCGGAGTCACGGCCGCAAACTTGTGGAGCACTGATCTGACCATCCTCCACTGCTTGACGAAACTTCGAGGCATTTCACCTTGTCCTATGGCCCGCTCGATAGAGCCTAAGTCGTAGCATCTATGGATGCGGTACGCATCGATTGTAGTAGTGAGGTTCTTACTCCATTTCAAGTCCAGTCCAGATGGATTGAACTCAAGATCCTCCAGTTTCTCCGAAGCAGGTTGTTTCCATTTCTTTGACTTGTGGCTCATTGTTCAGTGTCCTCTTTAACAAGCCTTGAACGACAAAGGATAATTAAACATTATCGATTTGAGGATGCTTTCGAACCGAGCAATTTAAGAGTAGCCCAAGCCGACCTCTTGGAGAGCCCGCCGACCGCTGGCCAAAGTCCCTTTCCGCAAGAATGACATGGTGATACTTGAAGAATGTCTGAAACGTTTGACCCTAAAGAATTCGAGTACACGACAACCGACCCGTACAGCAAGGGGTTGGGCGAACTCAAGATTGGCTCCCCAGGAGCAAGATTCATACTGCCCAGAAGGAAAAAGGGACGGTTGTACCGAGCGGTGTTTGATGTTGAATGGTCTGATGTTGTATCGTACGAATGTTGCGAAGTCAACTACTGCAAAGACGACAAGTCTTGGCCCCTACATGAGGGGATTCCCCAAGACTACAAAGCAATAGGACCCGCGGGCATGCTATTCTTCTTCTTGAGATCGGTTCAGGATGCGTACTTCCAAATCTGGACCTACATGCCTCTTGAAGAAGTAAGCGAAGTTCAGAAGCTCCTAAAAGACCGTCTCGAAATGCCTCCATTGCCGGGACTAGCTCACCATGGAACTGCTGCAGCAGTCAGGCATGTCGTGAGCCACTGTGAGATTCTTGAAAGGCGAAGTGTGCAGTGGCACGATTGGATTCACAGGGGTCCTTCCACTGAGCCGCGCGAGAAAAAGTTCAGGGAAAAGGGGCCGGACTACATTTTCTGCAGAGAAGGAATGGCCATTGACTTTTATGGCGCAGGGGAACAGCTGGAACAGATGTCCACGTTTTGGCCATGGCGTGTGATGAAAGCTGTCTTCATAGATGATGCTGAAATACTCTATCAGTGGTTCGAAGATAGCTATACATTCAGACAACAAGTATGGGATGATGAAGAACGGCAATCGATTCTAGCTGCTGCTGAGAACACACTTGCTACTTACAGGGCTACTGACAACCCTCAGGAATTGGTGTTAATCAGGCCATGGTCGTTTCCATCGAGGTTTCATCGGAGTTGGGACAAGTTAGAACCCTTTGCAAGCAAGGTTACTAGGAACTCTTTTCCCCCAGTGTTTGACTTCGTCGAAGAAGAGGAGTAGAGCGCGCCTTCTCGAACGATTAAATTTAAATCAAGTAAATGACGCAGAGTCGCCCATTCACATCTGTTAAGCTGAATCACTAAAAGAAAAGAGAGGAAGAGAGCGTTTGCTCTCTTCTGCTCAAGTTTACTCTGGTGGAAGCTGTCCGAAGATAGCACCCATATCGATGCCTTTTGCTTTGTTCTTCGCGCCATAGTACATGTACATTAGCTGACCCCAGAAGTACACAAACACAGTGAACATGACTTCAAAGGGTAGTCCTGGTACATAAGCAATGATGGCCCAGAAGAATACAATGCCAGCGATTAGTCCACCGATACTTATCAGCGGGATGCCAAGGATCTTCCATGCCCCACTCCGCTCCCATAACGTAGGCCGGTAGTACGGCAACGCTACGGCAGCTAACGCCATTTGCCACCTGATGAACACATACGTGTATCCGACACCTACGAGCGCGCTAAGCGCAGTGCCGTAAGTTACCTGTAGCCATGTGGCATATGCCGTTGTACCGATGGTGACTATCAGCCAGAAGTACAGGGATATGTGCGGAACGTGGTACTTCGGATGTACGCTTGCAAATGCTTCGGGGCAGAACCGGTCCATTGCCATTGAGTGGAACGGCCGTGTGACCCACAGAGCATTGCTTGGGGCGTCCAACACACTTGCATAGATTGGGCAAAGTATCACAAACCAAGTAAGCGGATTTGCGCCAAGAATTACAGCGGCATAGTTGCCGAATCCTGGGAAGAATGTGAATGCTATGTTTGCCTTATACAGGAAGTCACCCATGCATTGCTCCAGCGCAAAGCCGGATAGCAGGAAGAAGAATGAAATTCCTGCCCAACCACCCAAGTTGCTCAGAGGGATATTCTTGCTGGGCTGTGAAACCTCTCCAGCCACTGGCATGATAAGATACGGCCACATCATACCTATAGTAAGGATGAGTGCCGGTCCTATTGCCGCTGGATTGAAAGTGGTAAAGGCTGAAACATCCGTTGCGTCTATTACCGCATATGATCCAGAGCCAAAGACTCCATCCCAGATTGTGGATGTCATCGGAGTCATCAACATCACCACGTCAGCTGTAAGTAATGCCAGTATGTTGATTATCCCGCCGATGATTATAAACCAGCCTAACAACTTGACACTGAGGTAGCTGAATACAAAGCCCACAAGGGTCATTATTGTGGCCCAGATGAACAGATTGATCGGTTGATTTAGGGCTACTGCCGCTGCAAGGATTCCAGCATCGCCTGTTGCCATTCCCATGACATACAGACCACCAGCAAAGATTTGCACCGCGAAGAAGCTCCCAGTCCCCCTGAAGACAGGGTTCGTGATTACGCTTCGCCAACCTTCCATAACACCGAAGATTGGGCTAAGGCCTCTTCCGGTAAAGTAGTACGAGGCACCGGACCTTGGCATTGAAAGCATCAGACACATGAGAGCAACTGCTTCAAAGAATACCGTAGCAGCACCTATTGCAAACATAGGTACAAGGTGCGCACCAGGGAACCATGTCGAGATCTGTGGTCCTGCAAAATGGAACCACGGACCCAACGTTAGGGCTATCGGTAGAAGCAAAGCCATTCCTGTGCCTACTTCCTTAACTAGGCCAGAGCTTTCTCGCACGAATAGGAGTTTGTCCTCCTCACTCATTGCGTATTTTCTCCATTATTTTTCTCTCTCACGGCCGAAAGAACTTCTCCGTGATAACAGGAAACCAAGGTAAACGCATATTTAACACTTAAGGCAGAAGGCGAGAATGCCAATTTTTGCGTGGTTTTTTCCCGCCAACACGCCCTCTAGAAGCACTCTGTGAGGTGGTTTGTTCACACAAAAAATGTTAAGTATGAGTTAAACCAGAATGGCTAAACGCACCTAAAGCGTCCTCAAGTATGCTTACCTAAAGCGTCTAGTCAGATTCCGATAGTTGGCTGAAGAAATCTTTGTCCAGCAGAAAGACGTCAACACTCTTGAACTTCACTCCGGTTCTACTCTCATACAATATGTTGAGAACGATGTCGATATCCATGATATGAACCGGGGGCACTGACACCTTGATTTCATTCACTGCGTAACCAAGAGCTTCATTCTTGCCTTCTTTCGATACAACGCCATTACTGATGAGCACGCCTTGATTAGCGCTGACGGTTGGTAGTATTCCGCGAATCTCAGAGATTACTTCACGACCGATGGGTTCATCGAGCTCGCATCTCTTCGCATAGACTACGACAGGTGAGCGCCCGCCATCATCAAGCCAAGAAGTTAACATGACCACCGAGCGTTCATTGCGATGAATCACTTTCGTATCTTTGTATCGAGCCCTAATGTTTGCCAGAATAATCTTAGCAAGCTTCTCAAAACCGTCTATGCTCAACCTAGCGATAGCTTGGCGCATCTCCCTTCGTGTGGCAAGGTTGAATTCGTCAGCGCGAGCTCGGACTTCAACAATGAGATCCTCATCAATAGCGCCCTCACACAAATCATTGTAGCGATAAAGCCCCGGTGCCGTTCTTACGAAATACGGCGGCCGCTTACTTACGTCGGCTTGCTTCTTCTCGATAGATAGAGAGGCAGAAACTGAAGCGGGATCCCGTTGAAGTGCTTCAGCGATTTTCGTGTAATGTATGGCCTCAGCACGAGCGTGCTCAGCAAGCCATTCCTTGAGGGTTAGTCTTGATTCACTCGGTTCCGTCACTTTATTCAGCAACCAGTTCCAATGTTTGTTAAAGACTGAACTCGAACCCTTTCTTGACGCGTTCAGTATATGGCATATCACCTAAAGGTGTAAGCCCCACAACATTAGACTTAATTTAAACTTTAACTATGCCACCCCAGACCGTCTGGTGCATATAATGACCCGAATCTTCGTGAAGCTGATGCATAAAGGGCTGAAATCCCATGAACATGATAAGTTCAGCTTCAAAACCGCACCGAATTCCACTGTCAGAGACCTAATCAACGAGCTTCACGAGGAGTACGGTGATAAATTCGAAGTGTATCTGGGTGACACAGAGAACAAGACGCTGAGGCGTGACACTGTGGTCATTGTCAATGGCAAGAATATGGTTGCCCATCAAGGAGAGCAAACGCGCTTATCAAACGGTGATTTGATAGTATTTATGATAGCCGCAGTTGGCGGCTGAAATTATCGCTTTAGTTTCGAAGTTAATCCTCAGTCTTCAGGAATGTAGTAGGGATCAAGAATTTCTTCATCAACAAGTCCTGCAGACACAGCCACGAGTTCAGCAATATCTAGAACCCTGATTGCTGCATCAGCCTCGTACGTTGCATGAGTCAGATTCATCTCGCATGCGGGACAGATGGTTGACACTATCTCAGCTCCCGTCGCCAATACATCATTGAGGCGCTCGCGAGACACAGCCTGAGAATAATCGGGGTACATCAGCTTGACCCCTCCTCCACCCCCACAGCAAAATGACTCCGCTTCCTTTCGACTCATCTCCACAAACTCAAGTCCAGGGATTGCCTTCAATACCTTTCGAGGGGGGTTGTAGATGCCCCGGTACCTACCAATCTCACACGGGTCGTGATATGTCACACGTTTCTTCACTTCGTGCTTGAGCTTAATCTTCTTCTTCTCAACAATCTCCTCTAGAACCTCGCTTGTGTGGCGCACCTTGATTGGCAACTTCTCGATCCCAAGGATTCGGGGGTATTCCTCGTCAAAGGCTCTAAAACAGGATGGGCAGGGTGTGATAATCTCTTTGACACCGCGGTCCTGCATCTTTTTCAGCTGTGCTGAAACCATGGGCTTGGCTTTTGCCATGTTTCCGGTTATCCAGAGGGGAGCTCCACAGCATGTCTGCTCATCTCCAAGGAAGTCCAGATCATAACCTGCCGCTTGGAGTAGCCTTACTAAGATTCTCGTCTTCTCTTTGAATCGATGACTGGCAAGACAGCCTGGATAGAATAGAACCCCTGAACCTCTCTTAAACTCAAGACCTTCCGCCCATTTCGCGTGAAATGCGGGACTATCACCAAAGATGTTCCCCTTCTCCGTGGCCAGAAATGCCATCTCAGTTCCAGCCTCAGGAATCTTCACCCCTTGATCCACAAAGTCAGCACGCATTGCCTTCGTTATTTCTATTATATCGATTTGAGCGGCCTTCTTGCATTCCTCTGTACATCGCGCACAGAGAAAGCAGCCAAAGATCCTCTCGGCAAGGTCCTCAGTATACTCCAGCTTGCCTTCTAAGAGGGCGCGCGCAATTAGCATCCTGCCTCGCGCGGTTGATGACTCCCATTTCTGTGTGAATATCTCAGGACAGCGCTCATTGAAATCAAAGCCGCGACAGAACTCACACCGACCGCACGCATAGATCATCTCTGCGTACTCTTCAATTCTCATAGCATCTCCTCCTTTGGGATGAAGATGCCGCGTTGCAGTATGTTCTTCGGATCCACTGCTTTCTTGATTACCTTAAGCAGACGATAGTATCCGGTGTTTCGGGCTTCAACAATCGGCCTGAGCCCTTCTCGCCCGCCAATACCATATGGAACAACTGGACCACTGAGTACCAGCTCATTGATCTCATTGGCGAGCTTCATTATCATCTCAGATTCTTCTGGCTCCTTGTAATTCGTGACCATGAATGCGAGCCAATCACGTGGCAGGAAATTCCCTCCAAACCCGGCTTTCGTGTATCCTCGTTTCTCGATAAGTTCCTCTCTCCAAATTTTGTAGATGACCCCAATGTCGTCAATCCGCAGAGACCCTGAGCCAAAGAAGTGCCACACCCCTGTGGTGAATATGTCAGTGAGGCCTGTTAGGATTCCATCGAAGTAACCATTCGCAGGCTCTGAATCGCCGAACACTCCTCCAAGTTCCTTCACCTTCTCAATCGCACGCGCTTTTCTGTGCTCAACGATTTCCTTCTCATATCCAAAGACATCCATCATAAGCAGGAACACATCTGGGGCTGAGGGGTCCACCCAGAGATAGGCTCCCTGAAGGTATTCGTCACCCACATGGCGGTTGATGAAGTGCCCGAACTCTATGACCTTGTCAAGGCTATCCATTGTGGCTAGGAGACGCTCTTTGAAATCTGTCGCAGGTCGGATTCGCAGAGTCAGCTCCGTACAGATACCCAAAATGCCCTCGGCGCCGATAAACAGCCCAGCCAAGTCAGGACCTAGGCACTGCCTCTTGAATTTGCCAGCGCTTGGCCAGGCCGCAGAGCCGGTTTCCACAACTTCACCGTTGGGCAAAACCATCTCAAGTGTGATTATATCCTGATTACCGTGGAAGCCAAACTTTGCGGTGCCATGGGGACCGCCGCCACCCTTCATAACTGAGCCACCAATCGTCATTGCAGGACCGCCTGCTTCGCTACAGAGGTAAGTAAGTCCTTGTTTTCTGAGCTCGAAATCCAGTTTCGCCCATGTGCAGTTCGGTTGAACGGTGGCTGTTAGGTCGCGCTCGTTTATCTCTACTATTGCATTCAAGAAGGATAGGTCAAGCATGATGCCAGGTTCTTGAGCAAGGAATGCATCCCAGTGTGAAGTCCCACCTCCACGTATGTAGATAGGCACGTCATGCTTGGTGGCAATCTTCAGAATCCCCTGAATCTCCTCGCGACTCTTTGGCATAACAACATGAGTCGGGAGTTTCTCCTTTGCAGGGCTGAGGTCTCGCCCGTAAGGAATCAAGTCAAAGTGCTTATCACTGACACGATCAGAACCAACAACTTCAGCTAGGAGTCTGGTTATCTTATCTACATCGATCATCTCTTGTCACTTCTTTCTGGTTTCCCAACTAGGTCGCTCTTGAGGCCTAGGTGCCACACGATTACATCCGCATTAATTAAACTAACTTAAAGTCCAAAATGAGCGACATTCACAGGTCTTTTTAATATGGAAAACGAGTGCAAACAACATGAAACCCCGCGAACGATTCCAGAAAGCCATGAACCATGAGGAACCTGACCGGGTGCCAATCGACCTTTGGATAACAGGGGCAGCTTATGAGAACCTCAAGAGCCACCTCAGAATCACAGCGCCTGAAATCCAAGAATGGGGAATCATGAGCAACTGGAAGATCTCTGAGGAGATGCTTCGCAGGCTCCATGTGGATTTTCGACGCGTGTACATGAATCCGTCATCAAGTTTTGAGCCAAAGGACCATGGCGACGGCACGATTGACAGCGAGTTCGGCTCTCGTTTCGCGTGGTTTGGCCCCTATTTGGAGGTCGTTCACTTTCCTTGGGCTGAGTTCACCGAGGTCGAACAGGTTGAACAATACGAGTGGCTCGACCCTGATGACCCCTCAAGGATGGATGGTGTCGCAGATCGAGCAAAGCATCTTCATGAGAAAACAGACTTTGCAGTTATCGGGATGGTTGGCGGACCTTGGGGTGCGTTTGAAATCTGTGCACATTACATGAGGGGCTTCGACAAGTTCCTTGTTGATTTGGCCACTCGAAAGGACCTAGCAAAGGCCATGATGGACAAGGCAATGCGTTTGGCAATTGAGATGAACAGAGTGCTCCTTGACGAGGCAGGGGACTACTTGGACCTTGTACTAGTGGGCGATGACCTTGGCCATCAACACGGACTCATAATGAGCCCCAAGATGTATCGTGACTTGGTTAAACCAAGGCACAAGAAGATATACAGCGACATCCACAAGCGCGCTCCGCATGTCAAGGTGCTCTATCATTCCTGCGGAGCCATAGAGCCGATGATTGATGACCTTATTGACGTCGGGGTTGACATTCTAAACCCCCTTCAGCCTCTGGCAAGGGGAATGGAATCAGCACTACTCAAGAAGAAGTATGGTGACCGTATCTGTTTCCATGGAGGCGTCGACCTGCAAGATGCCATGGCGGCAACTGGTACCCTAGATGATGTGAGAAAGGAAGTTGAAACAAGACTCTCAGCTTTCGCTCCTGGAGGCGGCTACATATTCGCGCCGGCACATAACCTACAACCCGACTCTACGCCGGAGAAGATTGTAGAGATGTACGACCACGCAGAGAAGAAAGGCAAGTACCCGATATCTGTCAACTAAGGAATCGGTCTCTCCTTATGGAGTTCATGAGGATCT
>JABCTJ010000037.1 GCA_018238375.1 Candidatus Thorarchaeota archaeon | reverse complement strand
ATAGTCAGTGACTTTCGAGACCGCTATGCAGAAGGCTGGCCGGGAGAGAGGGTGTATGCAGGCTGTAAGTACATCGACGAGGTGGAGCTAATCTGCATAGATCTAGCTGAGAAACTGTTCAAAGCAGAGTTTGCTGACGTGCGGCCGGTGTCCGGAGTCGTCGCCAACTTGGTGATGTACACAGCAGTTATGGCACCCCTCGATAGGATGATGGCTCTTTCAATCGCACATGGCGGACACATCTCTCATGCTAGGAAGAACCTAGGGGGAACTGCCGGAGCAATAAGAGGCCACAAAGTGAGGAACTGGATCTTTGACGACAATGAATTCAACATCGATGTGGATGCAAGCATGAAGCTGATCAAGAAAATGCATGCAGATGGGAAGGAGATCAAATTCTTGCTCTTCGGTGGCAGTGTATTCCCATTCCCACATCCAGTGAAGGAGTTTCGAGAGATTGCTGACGAGTACGAAATGAAGATCGGTTATGACTCAGCACACGTTTCAGGCCTGATTGCAGCAGGACTGTTTCAAGACCCGTTGAGGGAGGGTGCAGACATCATGACGGCGTCAACGCATAAGACCATGCCTGGCCCGCAGCATGGCATTGTTTTGTCCAAGGCTGAGTTCGCTGAACCGATTAAGAAGGCATCATTCCCAGGGATGCTTAGTAATCACCACCTCCACAATGTGGCTGGACTTGCAGTAGTACTCGCTGAGATGACTGAGTTTGGAGATGCATACATGGACCAGATACTCAAGAATGCTAAAGCTCTGGCACAGTCGCTCCACGAGAGAGGATGGAAAGTGATTGCAGAACACAAGGGCTTCACTGAATCCCATGTGATTCTAGCGGACATATCAGGCTCACCTATGAAAAATGGTCGAACGGTGGAAGAAGAGCTGGAAAACGCGAACATCGTGATTAATCGCAATCTTCTGCCCTGGGACAAGAAGATGGGACGCGACTACAAGACACCCGGTGGAATTCGACTGGGAACAAGCGAGATGACGAGACTGGGCATGAAGGAGTCCGAGATGGATGCAATCGCAGAGCTCATGCACCGTGTAGTCATGAAAGGTGAGGACGTGGACAAGATTGCAGCTGAAGTTGCAGAGTTTAGAAAGGACTATCAGAAAGTCCACTATGCTTTCGACACTGACACACCCGCATACGCACATTTGAGATTCATGTAAGGGACCACTGCAATCGTGGGCTTTGTGAGGTTGCCAACAGCTGCTAAAAACCTAGACATTGCTGCACATTTTATTATTGGTGCATATAAAGTCCAGATGGAATACTAGGGTATGGAGCCGATTCAGGACAAGAACCAAGTCCATGAACTGACTCTATTGTCGCCGCGAGTTGCACGGAGACTTAAAACGCCTGTTGGAAAGGTCGTTAGACGTCGTAGATCAATGATTTACGATGCAACCTTGATGAATCAGGAACCGAACATCGATCATGGAAATTGATGTCTAGGATCGTCTAGGCTTCGGGCAACGGTGATCTCTCATGGACACGAAAGAAGCACAGGATATGATACGCCGCATCTACCTAGAGAGAGATAGGGCGAGAGGATTGGAGAGAACATTGCTTAGAACCTTTGAGGAACTGGGTGAACTGAGTGATGCAATCCTAAGAAGTAGAAGTAAAAACGAACTGTCTGATGAGATCGCAGATGTCTTTGCGTGGGTGTGCTCGATTGCGAACCTTCTGGACATCGATCTCTCCGAGGCGCTATACAGCAAGTACAGCGGAGTGTGCTCCAAGTGTGGAAAGACGCCCTGTGAGTGTACTGAAGCCCCCTGATTGAATTTCAACCCCTGACCGGTCAAAAGGATTAAAAGTTGATATCAGGCTCAAATCATCGGTCCAGGAGATACAAAGGCATGCCTAAGACCCAAAAGAAACGCAGGAAGAAGAAAGGTGAGGGGCCAATGCCCTCTGGCGGAGCTGGTCTCATACGTTTCTTCGAAGACGAAACGCCTGGTATCAAGGTTGGGCCTACCTTGGTTGTAATCTTTGCATCTATGCTTGTGGTTTCCATAGTCATAGCGCATGTGGGAACGCAGCTCGGCTGGTTCTGACGGAACTGTTCCATCAAACACGGTAGCTCACGCCCCAATGGTTATAAACGACCTAAAGCCGGGTCCCACGGCCTGAGTCTGGTGATTCTCAAATGAAAGTGAAAAGTGTCATGAACAAGTACTGTCCTCGCTGCCGACAGCACACTGAACATGCCGTTTCTATCTACAAGAAAGGTAAGGACAGATCGAGGGCAGAGGGGAAGCGTAGGATGACCAGGAAGACCAAAGGCTATGGTTCGTTTCCAAAGCCTATTCAGAAACGCTTCGCTAAGACAACAAAGAAGACCACACTTAGGCTTCGATGCACTAAATGTGACTACACACTCATATCGAAAGGCATGCGACTAAAGAAGGTAGAAATAGAGAAAGTTTAGGTGATGTTAATGGGTAAAGGCGAAATCATTCAGCAGCCCAAGTCACGGTTCATTAAAGTGAAATGCCTTGACTGCGAGAATGAGCAAATTATCTTCAGCCACTCAACGACCGAGGTCAAGTGTCTGAAATGTGAGAAGATACTGGCTAAACCATCTGGCGGAAAGGCCAAACTTGAACCGACAGCTCGGGAGCTGGAAGTGCTCCCATAATTCCGCCTGAGAAGTGCTAGTTGGAGGTATGTGGAGAATGGTTTTGAAGCGTGCTGAGTGGCCGCATCCTGATGAGTACGCAATTGCAGTTGCTACTAAGGTTGCCCCCTACGGCGCCTACGTCAAATTACCAGAGTTCGGTGAAAAAGAGGGTTTCATCCACATCTCCGAAATTAGCAGCACTTGGGTCAGGAATATTCGTAATCACGTTCATGAGAACAAGCGAGTAGTTGTCAAGGTGCTTCAGGTTGATACGCAGAAAAGGCATATCGACTGCTCCCTAAGGCGAGTTTCATCTGAGGCAAGGAGAGCCAAGAATAACGATTGGAAGCGTGCTCAAAAGGCTGAGAAGCTATTGGAGCTAGTTGCAAAGGAGAATGATGTTTCACTAGAGGAGATCTATGAACAGATTGGCTGGCCCCTTGAGGATATCTTTGGTGAGATATACAAGGGATTAGAAAAAGCCTCAGACCTGGGTGTTGCTGCGTTTGAGGAAGTTGAAGCCACCAAGAAGCTCCGGAAACAAGTGGCAGATTTGGCAAAGGCGCGTATTGAGATACCGCAAGTTGAGATAGATGGGGAAATGACTATCCTTGTCCCAGGACCGAAGGGCGTTGATACGATTAAGAAGGCGCTGTCAGTCGGACTGGAATCAGGCAAAAAGGAAAAGTCATCTGTCGAGATATACGCACTCGGATCCCCCCGTTACAAGTTATGTATTATTAGCCCGGACTATAGCGAAGCAGAAGAAGTGCTTTCGGAAATTCTTGGCAAAGTGACCAAGGTCATCGAAAGCAATAATGGCACTATCGTATTCCAGCGCAAATAGTGGTTTCTGATGACTCAGTTATACAAATGCACAGATTGTGGGTATTACACGCTAGATGATTCCAAGTGCCCCAAATGTGGAAAGCGTGTTAGGACGCCACACCCAGCAAGGTACAGTCCACAGGATAAATATGGGGACTATCGTCGACGTGCGAAGAAAAGATCGCGCCAGACATCTAGTTAGTACTCATTCTAAAGGAGGGTATGTAACAGCTGCAAAAAATCTGTATAAAATTGGATATCTCTTAGATGAATAGCGAATCGAAGACCATTTTTTGTAGATGTTGATATACTCCAGAGAGGGACCTGTACATGTAGTGTCAGTCCAGGACGAGAACCAAGTCCAAGGATGACTCTGCCGTCACCGTCAGTTGGCCGGGGACGTAAAATGCCCGTGGAGAGGGCGTAAGACTTTCAGTTATTCTTCGGAATTAGCAGAAAGCAACCTCGATGAAGCAGGAACCGAACATCAGTTCAGGACCTTGATGTCCATGATTGTCTAGGTTTCGGGCAACGGGACTAGCGATTGGCCATAAGGTCAACCGCCAGATTACGTGTTCATTAGTAGAGATTTACTGGAACCCAGAAAGACGTCCAATCGGATGAGAGCGTAGGCTCACCGGAGAGAACATTGTTCCAAAACAAGAACCTGAGCTGGTAGTTCATGCCTCCATGCATGAAAACATCCTGCGGGTCTTGTGAATCGAGCGGTATTATGAACTCGATTACGTTATCGCCAGTGCCAAACTCTATCGCGTTCAAGTCGCTTGAGTCAGCGCCCCATTCTCCGTCGAATCCCACGTTGCCATCGTAGAACTCTTGACCATCGTAGTTCACAATTCGGATGTCAGGACGATTAGTAGAATCAAGAGGTGCAAGCTGCAGACCGAATGCATCTTGGCCCAACGTGTAGTTGTCCATTTGAATACCGTAGTACATATGGGTTGAGTTTGACCTTGTGTACACAGTTGCTTCATAGCCACCTCCGAAGACCACCGGATAGTTCTGAAATTCTCTCTCGTCATCAGTGATGTTACCATCAGCAATGCCTCCATCTAGAAAGTCTAGGTCTGGCACCCAATCCGCATGGGTTCTGTTGACGTACTGATCGTACATCGTGTAATCAATCTCGTAGATTTTGACTGTGCCGTACGTGGAACTGTAATATGGCTCCAAGAAAGCACCGCGCAAATCTATCGGCATATGACTTGTATAATCAGAGTTGCCCCAGATTACCTGGTCGAGCGCAATTCGGTCATTTGGGAGCCCCCTCTCAGTGGCTTCGGCTTGATTCTTGGGCTCATCATAGATTAGCAGTTTGAACAGTGTTGATGAGTAGAACGCCTCAAGAGTCTGATCGTTCTCACTGAGGTATGTTGCATCATCAATGAAGTCAGATCCGAGCCGATCTTCTGCAATCCGCACCATCCAAGGCCATTTGCCCTCATCACCGCCGAAAGCGGGGCTGCCATGCCCCCAATAGACAAGGACATGGGTGGTATTCCAGCGTTTGAATGTCTTGAGTGACTCCGTCAGATTAAGCGCCATCAACGCATAGCCCATCCATGCGATTTGTGTACTGTTGAATGTCGCATTATCTACAATCGTAGTCCCACCCGCTGCACCATTGATCCAGTATCCATAGTCCCACCAGCTAGCGATAATTGCGTCGTCAGGTAATACATTGCGGATATATGTCATTGCGGTGGGCCAGTCAGTAAGGGTTGCGCCGTCGGATATTTTACCGGGAGAAAATTCGGGGTTGGACATGCCAGCGGCATAGTCTGCACCCAGAATCACGTTCACTGACAGCAAGAGTCCAACAATCATATACGCTGCGATTGCGTGTTCAGATGTGAGTGCTGAGCTGATTCGAAATCTACGCCTTTCAAAGACTGACTGCTGAGTTACTATTTTCGCGAACGGAGAGAGGATGCTGTAGACTGCAACAGCTCCAATGACTGCTACGGCAGGAGCAAGAATGAGTCCAAGTCGAATCATACTCCCTGCGAAGTACACGGTAGTTAGACCGAATAGAAAGATGAACCAGTCTTCATCACGACCCCGCTTAAACAGAAAGTACATTCCTAATGGGAAAAAGAATATCAAAACCAGCAGCGTCTGGTAAAAGCTTCCCCATGGGCTGGGAAGATGCTCCGCAACTGATGCGAAGATTCGTTGATCCAGCCTGAAGAATGGATTGATGACGCTCATGAACTTGGCACCGAGAGTGACGAACGGGTTGGATTTGAAAGGACTAATGGTGAGTTCTTCGTTCCCTGAAAAGATGAAGTAGGCTGCTGCGCCCACAACGGGGGTTATCATACCGAGTAGAATCGGTTTCATATGTGGAGCAAGTACGGAGGCAGTCGCTTCACGGTAAACTCCAACCCTCTGCCATATTTCATAGCCTGCCAGCAGAGCTCCCACTCCAATCGGGGCGAGCATGGAGAATGAGGTGAGATTATCAAACCCATTGCGTGGGACTAGACCGCCCAAGAAAATGCCAAGGCTCAGTGTTATGAGATAGGAAGTCAACAGGCGCTTACTGTATCGCCCGGAAACTAGCATGAAGAACCCATAGAGGGCAAGAAGCCCAAGCATAAAGTCAGCTGCTCCCCAAGACCCAAGAAGGTAAGCTAGGGAGAGTCCAGCTCCAACTCCAGAACGCATAGAGCCTTTCTTTGTGCTTCTAATGAAGAAGTATGAAGTGAGGACAATGGCGAAAACACCTATGCACTCATTGTCGAAGAAACCAACAACAGTCCTCTGCATGAAAGCTGGAATGAATGCCAAGAAGAGAGCACTAAACAATCCAACACTGTTGCTGTGAAGCTCTCTGCCAAGGAGGAAAATAATCATACACGTGAGTGCGCCCATGAAAGCAGGCAAGACTATGGCGACGAATATCAAGTCTGCACCGATGCCAATTGCGTTCAAGAACCAATAGAAGAATGCAGTTGTGAACGGCACTCCAAGGTACGACGAGGCTGCCATATCTCGACCAAACGGCACCCATGTGGAGTCATCATACCACGTGAAAAACGCAGAGATTCCGTTCTCTGTGATATATGACGTGAGCTTCATCTGAAGCCATGGGTCGAAAGCGCGTACAATGGGTTGGGAATTCAGTAAAGGCTGCAAGCGCAGCCCCAGAGCCACAAAGAATATGATAGTCAATGCGAGAACTATGATAATGGAGCCTCGCGAGATCTTAGCTTTGGGTTTGTGAAAGACCTGCCGTAGGAATTTTACGGTGGATTTTTTGAGTCTGCTAAATTTAGACATACAGCGGGTTCTCTCCGTTTGGACTCGAATTAGTTCGAGGCAAACTTGGATTCGCTAAAAAGGTTGCTGTTAGTTCAGAGGATGTACACTTCGGAATAAAATGTGGAACCCCTGCAGGCTCAAGAGGTACTTTCATCACTTATGCAGTGTAACGGGGTTAAAGTGTCTGAGAGGTGATATCTGAGCAGTACCAATTGGATAATAATGGTTGGGGGCTTAATTCAAAAGACCCCCAATCTGCTTATGCAGTTCCCGGAAATGTCTATAGCTCGGGGTGTTAGAACCTTGCTAGAGGGATGCCGTATACTCGCTGTAACCCTTGACGTCTAGGAGTGCTTTCAAATCGCCCTCAAGATTGGATGGCTTAATCTTCCACATCCATCCCTTGCCGTAGGGATCCTCATTAACGAGTTCTGGTGCGTCCTCTAATGCTTCGTTCACTTCGACGATTTCTCCAGCCAGGGGTGTAAAGAGGTCCGATGATGCCTTCATAGACTCAACAAGGCCACACTCTTCATCAACTTTGAGTGATGTCCCTACATCACTGATTTCTACGAATGTGATTTCGTGCAGTGAGTTTTGAGCATAGTCTGTAATGCCCACAATCACGATGTCACCTTCAATTTTGGCCCATTCGTGAGCCTTACTGTAATATAGTCCTTCGATAACTGCGGTGCCTTTTGTCATAGGATTACACCTTCGGGTTCGATGTGATTTGGGCTCCTTTAAATCAGTTCCCATCACTTGGTGCGTTTCTCACCATAACGTTCTGAGTCAAAGAAGGGCCACCCGCTCACACGAGCCTTTCGTAGTCGCCCTTTGATATCTATCTCAACAGTATCGCCTTCTTTGACCAAGCCAGGAGTGACAAAGGCCAGTCCTATGCCCTTCTTCAAGATCGGGGACATGCCGCCACTACTGATGTGCCCGATTTTGTTACTGTTGAATAGAACATTGTAGTGTTGCCGCGGAATACCGCGGTCTATCATGACGAGTCCGATACGCGTTTTCTCTACTCCCTCTTCCTTCTGCTTCTTCAACACATCATATCCTATGTAGTGTGGCTCAACTTTGAACTTCACCGCATAGCGTATCCGTGCTTCAATCGGAGTGATGTCTTCTGCCAGCTCGTGACCATAGAGAACGAAACCAGCCTCCAAGCGGGTGGAATCTCTTGCGCCGAGACCGCATGGTTTCACGCCATATTCCGCGCCTTGCTTCAGCAGCTCCTCCCAGAACGCAACCGCTCTGCTCTTCCCTTCATCATTGAAGGGGGTATTGAGAAGGAGTATCTCGGCTCCCGCCTCCCCAGTGTCACCGGTTCGACACAAGTAGCAGTCATGTCCTGCTAGCTTGATGCGATTGCAGCTGAACCTTGGAAATTTGCTTACATCGGTTCCAGCTAGTTTGCACAGCAAGGAGAGCGCTTTTGGGCCTTGAACAGCAACCATAGTAATCTCACTTGTCTTGTCCTCCACCTCAACCTCGAAATCCACGGCTTCTGTCAATAGATGCTGTGTGATCTTTGGGCCATTCGATGCATTGGTGATCCAGATGTACTCGTGCTCAGCAATTCTGTAGAGCATCAAATCGTCATGGATTCCGCCCTGCTCATTGAGACACGTCGTGTAGTGCCCTCCGTTCACCTTCAGTTTGTTCACGTTATTTGTGGTGACTGTCTGCAAAAATTGTGCTGCCTGAGGGCCTCTAATGAAGAATCTGTACATGTTTGTGATGTCGAAAATCCCCACATTTTCTCTTACGGCAAAATGCTCCTCTCGTATGTCCGTGAATCGAACAGGCATCTCCCAGCCCGCAAACGGAACTACATCTCCATGAGCTATATGCCATTTGAATAGGTGTGTTCGTCGGAGCTTGTCATTCAAGGTCAATAACTCCAGGTCATTCAAGCTCACTCGAAATGAGCTAGGTTTTATCTTCTTCTGTATCGCCCAGCACGAGAGGTTTCTTTGTCGTGAAGCATCACACCGTGAACATAGGTGGGCTCAAGGTTGGAGCTGGCTTTCCACCGCGCATCATGAGTGTCATCAATCTCTCCCCAGAGTCATTCTATCGCGACTCAATCGTGGATAACAGTGAACAACTGGTCAAGGTCATCAACGGTATGGAACAAGATGGTGCTGACATCATTGATGTCGGGGGCGCGTCAACTGCACCAAGAGGAATCTATGGTACTCCCGAGGTGACTGTTAAAGTTGAGCTTGAAAGAGTGAGTAGTAATCTGGAGTACATTGTTCGGAACACGAAAGTTCCAATTTCAATAGACACTGTCCACTCAG
>JABCTJ010000076.1 GCA_018238375.1 Candidatus Thorarchaeota archaeon | reverse complement strand
ACAGTGCGCTGGCCATTGGCATCATGCGCTTAACAAGCCAGTGGGGTGCCTTTCCCGGATGTAGCTTGAGTTGTGCAATACCTGCTCGCTTCAAAGCCATATACACTCTAAGTATGAATAGGCTCTTACTTAGATAAGCATAACAGATGCCTGAAACTAATGCTGGTGTCTTCTCTACGTTTGAAGTGACATCCGCACCTCTTCTAGACCCTTCTTTGCCTCATCCCCTACGAAACCTAGCAACTTCTCAAGTTTGTCACAGATGTAATCACTGCAGTGGGCGCATGTTTCTACGCTTCGCTCGCGTGCACAAGCTCTAACAGCACACTCGTGGCAATGCTTGAAGAGTTCGTTACTGTCCGACTTACAGCCATCACAGTTGATCTCATCAGGTTTAACGGTCCATTCGGGCGAGGACCAACCTTTCGCTGTCTTCACACGCAGCTCATCATCATTCGTACGCTTTGCGATGTAAGCTCCGCAACTGGTGCAGATGAGACCACAATAGGACATCATCTTCTCGGTCATGACATCTGCTTCACGTCAATCAAGCTTATGAGCTGGCGGATTAACGCAAAGCAGAACCAGCAACCGAACCCGTTTTCTACTCACCACTTCAATTTCTTGCTGGCCTCTCGGATAACAAGGCGTGTCATCACATCACGATGCTGATCAATGAACGCCTTCACAGCCTCTGGTTCTCGTTTGCTAAGCTCGCGCAGAACCCAGGCGGCGGCCTTTCCGACAAAGAACTCCTTGTCCGAAATATGCGGCCGAATGGCCTGCAAGATTCTCTCTGTATATTCCTTCTTGTATACTGATTTCTTGGAGAGATGAAGATAAGGCAAAATACTGGCTCGACGTCGCCAGAAGTTCTCACTCATGCTCCACTTGGTTAGAGTCTTTTCGATATCACGGTCTCTCAGCAGAAGGCTACCCACGCACAATGTTCCCAACGGGTCCATGAGACCCCACGTATCAACATCATCTATCCATTGAGATGATGCATCGAGTGCAAGGAACACATCTCCCCTTTTTGCATACCTCTCCAGAACTCGTATCGCTGCAACTCGCGACTCAAAGATGGTCTGCTTCCAGAGCCCATTCATAAGAGGCACCAGCTCCTCTGTTGCAAGCCCCTTTGCAAATCTCGTTACGGTCTTTTGTATGAGTGGAAGTCTTATTCCGAAGAATTTGAGTGAAGAAGTCTTCATGTATCTGGCAACTGCTTCTGCTTGCTCAGGATTGCCAAGTTTCCTTAGTTCTTCTAAAACCTCTTCTGCCACTGTCATGTCTACTCGACCACGTCCGCTGATTATTTTCGGTCCGATATTACAATATTGCCTCTCCGGATAGCCTTTTATTCGATTCAACCAATTAGATACCAGTCGGTGGAACCGGCAGAATTCTCTCTCGGAGCCTGAAGTGATATACATGCCAGAGATTGCAGAGTGGAACGATGCAGTGGAGTACAAAGCCTTTCTCAAGTCAGCACGTGAGAATGTAGAGCTAATGAAGGCAAGATACGTTGATCTTATGGTCAGCGCGGAGGAAACCGAAATCCTCAGTGGTATCCAGAATCGAGTGGACATCTTGGTCTTTGGCACAGACCGATGCAATGACACCGCCGGTAACCTGCCTGTTCTAGCGCGGATAGCATCACTATCGCCCAACGTGGGGCTGCGCATTCTAGACAGTGATAAAAATGGACACTTCCATGAAGCCCTCAAGGTTAACGGGAAGAAGAAGACGCCAGTTGTTCTATTTCTCAGTTCAGACCATCATGAGTTGCTGAGATGGACTGAGAGGCCCTCAGCCGCGTACAAGATAATGAATGAGATGAATGACTCTTCACTTGAGGAGAGAAGCGTGGAGATAAAAAGGCTCTACAGCGATCCCGAGATTCTCCGGCAGAGTTTGAGTGAGTTCATGACCCTGCTTATGAGAGCGGACTATGTGTTGGGGCGTCATTAGTGGTGGAGCATCTGGGAAAGGCCGACTGGCAAGACCCAGAGCGCGTACAGGGTATGGTGCAATCCTACAATGAGAGATACCCTGAGGCATTTTGGAATACCCTGCTTGAGCTTATCGGTGCTGAACCACGCGATATCGTAGCAGAGTTCGGACCCGGTCCAGGTCTCTTTCTCGTGGACACGGTGTCAAAGCTCCAAACGAAGAAAGTGTATGGACTAGATGAGAGCGAGAGCATGCTGAAACAAGCGGATGAATTCCTCTCCTGTGTTCTTTCATCTGACAACTACATCCTAACGCAGCACGATTTCAACACAGACGCAGTGGCATTAGAACCTAGTTCGGTAGACATGGTTTTCTCTGGCTTCTTTCTACATGAGGTTGATAACTCACAGTCAATTATAGTTCAGGCAGCTCAAAGTCTGAGGCCATCTGGGGTCTGTGTAGTTTTTGATTTCGTGTCTGGAAACGAAGAAGCCTTCGTACGTGTAATGGGGGCACATGGGATGGATGAAGAGAAAGCACGAAAGAGGTATCCACACATGTGCAAGCATAGCGTTGACAATATAGTTGAGTTCATGACAAAGGCGGGACTGAAACCAACTGGCTCGAAGAGGATTAGAGGGACAGCAGCACTTGTTGTGGGTCTAAGAAACTGACGCCTTGCCCGAGAGTTCTAACCTGGGTTTCCTTCTCGTGGATACAGTATCGAATCTATAGGCAAAGAGAGTGTACGCTGTATGTCATTGGTTTGTTCGGGAGTATCTATACCCAGTCACACAATGGCAGACTCAGAGATCCTTTATCGAAAAGTACAGTACAGATAGGACCATTGCGATTATTGAAATACCTCCAAAGCTGGCCGCAATCTTCCATTCTTCTCCGTTCCATACGCCTTGAATGATGTCTGGTAATTCATTTATCATACTACTCGGAGACATGAACTCTAGATCTAGTAGAGGAAGGAAGATCGTCATCGAGTACCATAGGACTAGTAAGGCCACTATCGAAATCATAGTGTTGGATGTAACCATGCTCAGCGTTACTCCCAGAATAGTCAGCATTATCAACGCGAGTGCTACAAGCAGGAGCGCAGCAACAAGCCCATTCATGTCGTAGTCATTCTCCATCATCCTCGTTGATGCGCCAACCAGAACTCCAGAAATTAACAAATAGATCGTCATCACATACGTAATTCGTGATGTGAATTTCGCCATTATGTAGTCGTGTCGCTTTACAGATTTGCTCATTATGGAGTCTGCGAGTTCTCCCGTTTCAGAGGACACTGCACTAGCTGTTATTCCGATAATCAGCATACTCCAAATGAAGATGAAATCCCCAAGCCCTTGGACAATGATTAGTGATGTTCCCATGGCCCATGGCGCTGACAGAACCCGGATAACTTGGAGAAAGACTCCCACAATTAGCCAACCGTAGGTTATTCTGCTCCTGAAGAGATTCTGCAAATCAACTTGCACAATGGCCAGGAATGGCATCGGCCACTCTATGAATCTAAATTGCTCTGGCGAATCCACGTGATTCTTCCTCCTCAAGTAGTTTCAAGAAAGCATCCTCAATTCTAGAAGTTGAGGAGTTCATCGATATCAGATCTAGATTGCACTCTACTATCAAGCCTATCACATCTTGTATGGCTTTCAGTGTAGAAATGTCAGAAAGGAAGCTGATCTCCACAGTGAAATCCCCTCTCCTTTCAAAGTCAGCCATGCCCCCTATCGATGCTAGTCTATTGCAGAAAGTATTCATGTCACCATCAAGCTCCAACCGGAGAACATTACTCTGGATGTGCTTCTTCATCTCCTTGATGGAACCTGAGTAGATTAGCTTTCCTTCGTTTATTATCCCAACATGGGTACATATTCTATCGATATCACTAAGAATGTGAGATGATACAAAAATCGTCTTTTCCCTATCCAGCTCCTCGATTAGGTCGAGGGTTGACTTTCTTCCAGCTGGATCCAGACCGGATGTAGGTTCATCAAGAAGAAGTAGATCTGGGTCGTTCATCAAAGATGCGGCAAGTCCCAGGCGGGTCACCATGCCTGTTGAGAAACCCTTTACCTCTCGGGAGGCACTTGGAAGGAGTCCGACGGATCTTATGAGTTTTGAAAGCCTTGAGATTCTCTGATCTTTTGATAGGCTGAAGAGCTTGCCAACGAAGTCAAGGTAAGTTATTGGCGTCATCTTGTTTGAGAGTTTTGGATTGGTTGGGAGGTATCCAATCCGCTTTCGCAGATGCGCCGAGTTCATGTTCATTCTCTCCCCGAAAACCTCGATGCTTCCTGCAGTCGGCATTATCAGCCCTAGCAGCAATCTTATCACCGTTGTCTTGCCAGCTCCATTGGGGCCAAGAAATCCATAGATTGTGCCCTCTTCAACTTTCAAGTTCATGTTATTTACGGCAATAAGCTTGCTACTGAAAATCTTGGTAAGATTTGCAGTTTCAACAACGTATGTCATTCTTGAATAGCCTTCTGCTTCAATACAACGTTCATGTTAAATCAAGAGCCTCTAAAAAGATGATTGGACACAGTCTATCTCAAAAGGATAGATGTATATTTGATGCGTCGTCTAAAAGACTAAAAGCCTTCCTGAGAAATAGGTAACAGAAGTGTCCTGATAATGTCCACCAAACGCCACAACTCACCTTGGGCAGCTGATGATTCTACAGTAAAATGTACTAGGTGTGGAAGCTCCAAGGTCTTCAGGATTCTAAATCGCTGGGCATTCTCAAAAGGGGTTCAGATGTTTGAATGCACGTCCTGTGGGAAGAAGTTCTACGACAAAGGATATGACGACTATAGCCCGACATTCAACATGTAATGGCAAGACTTGATTTGTCCGTAATCTTGGCTCATCTTAATGGAGTGACGGAACTGTGTCCATGAGTCAGCAATTGAAGTACCCATTCTCAGTGGGGACAAGGAAGGCAGCACAGAAACTTGCGCGCGACCTTAGAATATTGATATCCTTTGTTGAATCTAGAACCAACACTTACATCATTGAAGCGGCTGAGAAAAGAGTTTTAGCTGCACTCGATCAATCAGAGATTCCTCTAGTCCATACTGGTGAACCCGGGGATGTGCTCATCTATCCCACTGCCCGTCTAATTGTTGAGAAGATAGGCGACCCCAGACTCAGGGAATATCAAGCCGAAGCTGAATCCAAAGCAGTCAATAAACACCTTGGCAAAGAGAAGGAGGGTTTTGTGACTAATCTCTGTCAATCTGCCTTTGGATGGCACGTGGAATCGGCAGGAACTATCAGAGAGAGAGCTAAGCTTCCAATTCAGCTACGCACTTTTGAGTTCAAACTGCGTTACGAGGATTTCCTCGAGGTTGCTCCAGCTTTCCACCAATCACCTTGGAAGCTGATTAATCGATACGTCGACAAGGGTTGGGTTCCAGTGCAACGTCTTGAGCTGAATCGTCTAGTATCGGGCAAGTTCAAGCTTCTTATTCTGCACAGCACACTTGATGTTCCAACTCTCCCGCAGCGATTGACGGAATCTGTTCAAAGGGTAGAAACCGATCTTCGGGGCAAGATTCGAACGACCACGCCTGTGAAGTTAACAGGTGATGCCGTATCTGCGTTTCCTCCGTGCATATCAAACATGCACGATGACGCAACTCAGGGCAAGAACCTTTCACATGAAGCTCGTTTTGCACTTGCCTCATTTCTTCTCAAGATTGGGATGAGCGAGGAGGAAGTTCTTGGTGTGTTCAAGGCTGCACCAGACTTCGTCAGAGGTCTTGCGGAGTATCAAGTTAAGCACATTGCGTCAAAGGCTGCGGGTGAGGGGTATACTCCTCCGGGGTGCAGCAAATTGCAGGGGAACAGCCTTTGCCCGGTGTATCTTGGGACCGCGAAGGACCCCCTTTGCCAATACGTACAACACCCGCTTGCATTCTATCAGACAAGGGCGTGGGAGGTATCCAAGGGGATAGACAATCATTCTTGGTATGCAACAAAGAAACGCAAGCGTCAGAGTCTCTAATCCCGCGCAGTCCATAATTCAGTTAACCATGCGATCGCTGAGTAGTCCTTGTGTAGTAGTACAGATATTCCTGAGCATAACCTGCATATCGTCCAAAGTAATCCCTTGCAGCTTGACCTTTCTTGGCGTACGACTTGCCTGTTGTTGTGAATATGCCGTATTGCTGTTGAATCACTCGTTCAATCCACACGTCGATTGGAAACGCCTTCAGAAAACCCAACGAGAACAGACACACACAGTCTGCGACCTTATCACCAACACCATGCAATTTCTTCAGTGTGTGGTGGGCTTCCTCGTAGCTCATCTTGGTCAATGCCTTTGGGTCCACCTCTCCTGCAAGAAGCGCCTTAGTCGACCTCACGATGAACTTTGCTCGCCAAGCGAGCTTCAATGCCTCTAACTCACTTACAGTGACCAGAAACATGCGTGTGGGTGAAGGCATTCCGTGGTAAGTTTTCCCTCTGAATTTGTAGGAGGGTCCGTACTTCTCTCTGATTGCTTGGGTTGACCTCTTTATCGTGGGTATATTGTTTCGAGTTGAAATGAGGAATGAAATCAGACAAGGATAGAACGGGTCCTGGATGATGTGTAGCCCAGGAGCGAACTGGATCGACTTGCGCATTAGATCATCCTTGGAGATCTCTTTCTGAATGTTCCCAAGAGGGTCTTCAAGCCTGAACAAGTGCTTCAGCGATACATCTCTATGGGAGGTATCATAGAGGAGCGAGTTACCCTGTTGTTCCACGTAAACTACCTGTCCTAAGTCTGCGTTAATGTAACCGTTTCCTTCCTTAACCCAGCAGAATGTCTGCCCACACTCCAGTGTTTCCTGCAGGCTGAAGTCACTAACCTCTAGCTTCTTCATCGTGGACTCATTCCGGCCGCGTGTAGACCTTGTACTTCAGAAAGCTAAAGACTGCCACCAGAAGAACTACGGAGAGCAGGGTCAAGGGGACTACAGTGGAAACCCAGTGTTCCTGTGGGTCCCAATCAATTCCATCTGGAATGCCATCTCCATCGGTGTCAGCACTTGTGGGGGACATGCAGAATTCAACCTCATAGGCATCGCTCCAACCATCACCATCGGTATCTCTCGATAGCGGGTTCAGGAAGTTCAGAATCTCAAACAGGTCACTTAGACCATCACCATCAGAGTCCGGTGATAGTGGATTCAAACCCACAGAAACCTCGAAACCATCCTCGAGTCCATCCGAATCCGTGTCGCGACTCACGGGATTAGTTAGATATGTGTAGACCTCATTCCAATCGTCCAACCCGTCCCTATCAGTGTCAACCAAAGTTGGATCTGAGCCAAATACTACTTCCATACCATCAAGAAGCCCATCCCCGTCCGTATCGTTCAACTGCAGGCTAGACCCCATCAGGTACTCATCATAATCGAGAGCCCCGTCGCCATCAGAATCTGCAGAGGTCGGATCGCCACCAATGCTAAGTTCAAAATCATCGTTAAGGCCGTCTGCGTCAGAATCCAGAAGATACATACTTGTCCCAAGGTCGAGCTCATCAATGTCAGTTATCCCATCCCCATCACAGTCGTTGTGAA
>JABCTJ010000276.1 GCA_018238375.1 Candidatus Thorarchaeota archaeon | reverse complement strand
CTTTGAGCCACTCCACGACTTGAACTGTGGCCTTCTTCCGTTTGGTGGAGTACACAATACAAACTCTAGTCATAATGCTTGCCTCATTTCTTGTTAGAGTGATTATCCCTATTTGTCTTTTCATGCTCACGCATTATGCCGTTGCAACTCTGAGGTGCGAGCACGACGATACAGTCGGTACAAGTGAACGAGGGTTTAGACTTCTCTCTTTACTGTATTGAGTGTTGCACTGCAATAGGGACACATGATGCGTAGTGGTCCGACCCATTCCACGATTTCAGGATTGATGCTTGCGCCGCAAGCTGAGCATGCTTCTGGGGGTTCGTGAATGAAGCTCTTCTCCCTTGATATCGATGCATCTATTGGTTGGTCTGTTGTCCGTGAAAACAGCGACCCGCCTGCAAACGGAATCGCACGTAGAATCAAAGTGATTCCAATCATGCAAGCTACGCCCGGGATTCCCAGTATGAAGAGCAGAGTGAGCGCAGTAGAATCGCCACCTACATCTGACACAAGTAGTATCAGACCACTGATTCCACCTAATACTATCACAGTAATTCCGCACATCATCCCCGACATGTTGATAGATTTCGATTTCTTTGTTGTCATTGACAATCCTCAGGAATTGGTCTTAGCCGCTGTTAATACCACCTTATGCATCTGGAACTTATCCATCAGTTATAAAACTGCATCCCATGGATACCGTCCATTATGCGAACAACCGCCGCGCAACACTTCATCCATGCAGTGGGCTATCTTCCCAACACGTTGCTGACAATGTCCTTCTATCATCCATTTGTAATTATCAATCGCAATTGGTTTGATAAGGTCTGCCTCTTCAATCATCAGGTCCAGTACATTTGTTTTGACTACAATCTTAGGAAGGAATAATCTACAAAGCAAATCAATGGACGAAGACACCTGTGAGCTATTACTCGGGATTTTCTACAAGCTGCGTTTAAATGATCACTGGTTTGGATGGTCACCTAAAGTGGCTAGAGTGGATTTCAAGCAGATTCCAGAGCCCAAGCGATTCCGTGGTCGCGTCTGTGATATAGAGTGGGATGATAATGAGCTGACGATTGAACTTTAGGACACAAATAAGAACTCTGCTGTGAAGGTCGCTGCAGCTGTAATGGCAAGCTTTGTCCCTGGTAATAGTCCGTTCACAAAGTACTGGATTGGCACAACGATGATTCTCATGGGAATGTTCGCTCTATCTGTTATCGCCATGATGGCTGATTGCATCATCTGCTCTGCGTCAGTAGCTATCACATGCATGTTCCTCCTCGCTCTGATTAAAATAAGATTCTATGATAAACGAGTCAATCAATCAAAAGAAAGATTACGAGACCTAATGCAAATGACTGAAGTATTTGAGGATAGAAATGAAATCCTGAAGTATGCTGAGCCTCTAGGACGCGGAATGGGTGGTTGGCTAGATTTCGCTGTTCAGTTCTCTGTGTCTGGCGTCATTGCATTGGTATCTCTTTTTCGTTATTTTTTTTAATTTCAACCTACATCTCGAAGATGAATTCGCCCTTGGAATAGATGTTCTCGTCGCCTGCGGTGGTTTCGCCCTCTGTCACAGACTTAATTATTTTGACATGTGCTGCTCTTTTGCACATGCCATTGCGTACTTGCATACCTGACCAAGCGTGCAAGAAATACTATTTCCGATTTTCTCATTCACCACCACTGGTCTTCGGGTACGGGTAGCGTAGTGAAGATGTAAATCGTTGAGATGCATGCTGGCAGCACCAACATCAACGCAGTTACAATGGATATGAACCCCAAAGTCATATCAGGGGACCCCACGTAAGTCACATTAGGGTTCACATGAACAAGATAGATAGCGATGAAATACAACAGACTGCCAATTATGCCAAAGTATAGTGCGATTGCCGTCCACAATCCAAGGAGGAAATTGGATTGACGACGAGTCCAGACTGCCCACGCCAGCCAGAGGGGAATCGCTGTGCAGGGAAGGACGATTGGGAGCACCAAACCAAGGACGTAGCGGGAAGCGGAATCGGTGCTCTGTATGAGACTCGGCAATCTGAGCAGCATAATCCCGAGAAACCACAGTGCCTGAATGACTAGGCCGCCAGATGTGACAAATGATAATGCGCGACGTTCCATCGATAGTCACTAGACTCTCACACTCACTGAAACATAAGATACTTTCGAGAATCTGTGCTCCATGTATCGAGGTCTGCCCTGCTCAAGGTCTTTGTCATTTCACATCTCGTAGAAGTACTTGCCTTTGGAATAGATGATCTCGTCACCTGCAGTAATTTCGCCCTTTATCATGGATTTTATCATGTCGACATGTACGGCGCTCTCGTTCACACCGTTGCAGTCTTTGTATGCTCTGCCAAGAGCGCAGTGAATTGTGTCACCTATCTTCTCATCAAAGAGCATGTTGAGTGTGTGCCTTTTGATTCCCCGATTGGTGCCTATTGCCATCTCACCGAAACGTCGAGACCCCTCATCTATCTCAATAATCTCCTTCAGAGTCTTCTCTTCCTTCTCCGCAGAGTAGTCAACAACCTCTCCTTTCTCGAACTCCAGCCTGACGTCCTCAGTGTCTTTGGCAGTCCTGTGACCTTCAATCCGACTAGGTGCGTTGTCGCCCTTTATATAGAACCTTCCATCCCTGATCTCGACAACCCTGTGAATGACACGCCTCGTTATGCTCCAGTCCGCTGTAAATGCAATGATGTCCCCCTCTTTAACAGATCTTCTCTCAAAATAGACTAGTTCTCTGCCTCGAAGTATCGGACGCATGGATTTAGTCGGGCCAATGACACCATAGAATGACTCATCCGATTTCATTCCAATACCGTTTCCCGCTATCTGGACCTGCTCCTAGATATCCAAATACCTGCTGAATCAATACCTCTCGTATTGGGAAACGGGTTGGTGGGACACCCTGCTTCAGAAGTTTGTTGTCATTGAGCCCTCTTTTGGATTTCAGCCATTTCCTGCTGGAACTTATTTCTTACAGGTTTCGGCATCAGGCTGTTAGCGACTGCCTTGAATACGTTACACCCTTCTTGAAGACAGAAACCAAAAACTGCTAATGACTCCTTGAAACGTTCCAGCCCTTCATTCTTCACTTCGCTCATACTTTTTCACCAACATTATCAGAAACTACCATGAATACACGAGAGTTTCCCGGGTCCTCGACTTCAGGGACTCACTGCTCGACCAAGTGTGAATGGGTTTCAGCAACCAAATCCGCGACATAATTCGCAGAAGGATGTGAGTCTTAATTGCGCCCTGAGATATGGACTTATGATTTTTTCTTCTATCACTCACATGAGAGGCCATATCTGCCCCATTTTGTAGGATTTCATGTATTTGGCAAAAGAACATGTGAAGTCACATTAATCCCAACGCCCCCGCAGATCCCCTGCGGGGCACCCCTTTTTTCGTTTCTTCTGACGTTAAACTCATGACTCAATATATTTATTTGCATAAACAATTATAGAATGTCGCATGACAGAATCAAACGCCCAAACGGAAATGATTCTCAAAATCATGACAGAGTGGAAACAGCAGCTATATAGCGAGCTCAAGGCATTCGATGAAGTCATGAAAACCATGATACCAGAATCTTCTACATCCAAGAACACAATACCGAAGATGGCATTCCAACTTGCAATGAGGTTGAAGGAATGGACTCTTACCGGAATCAAGGATGTAGAAATGACCATCTCGCAGTGCCTTTTCGAGCAAGGATTCCCGACCGCTCAGCAAGCCGAGTTGTAATCCGATTCTTTCTTCAGGTTTAGGGTGAACCAACATCATAATCTGATTTTTAGACAGTGGTGGATTTCAATCGTAAAGTACGACTTTAAATAGTGATTCACCTAAGTAAGGTTATTTCATATCAGCCAGTAGAACGGATGAGGCTAGCGGTGTTTAGGTACTTACAATCCCCCCCCCCTGATGATAATGATAATGACAGACCTCGGAAGATTGAAAACATCATCAGACGCTTAGAACGTGAATTTGAAGAGGAAACTAACATAAAGAAGCTGACCGTTCTCAGGGCTGAGATAGAGGAACTCAAGAGGAAACTAAGTGAGCTGAAATGACCGATGTGACAACCGAGTTAGTATTGTCCTTTGTCATTTGGCCCTATCTTGTAATGCCCTCAATATATCTCGCTTCACGGATTGACGGGAAATTTTCTAATAGGAAAGTGACAAAGAAATGATCTTAGAGTCGATTCATTTCGGGGTTTTGTGTTTCCTCGCTGGCATAGGCTGGCTCATATTGCTAGCCATGATAACTAGCAAATGGCCAATAGGAGAGAAGAAGAAGTGATAGTTCTCATAGTGTTGATGATTGTGGGAATATCTTTCTTGGTAGCGAGAATAATCGCATATTGCTGGAAAGGCGGCTTAGATGACTATTGGCTCGACCTGATAGAGAGGTTTGAACAAACACAGCCAAAAATCGAGTCTGATGACGGGAATGTTTCGGAATGATGCCAATATTCCTAATCTCTGCGCTTGTGACTGGAATGGTATTCTTATTCCTCTCAAGCACGAAGGCCATTGAACACACGGTCCATCTTGCCTCAAGACTCAATATTTCTCCCTTTCTGATAGGCTTCGTGATGGTTTCTGTTGGCACAGACTTACCGGAGGTCGCAAACTCGATCATGTCGTGTTTAGCAGGGCATGGGGATATAAATGTGGGAGATAGCATAGGTTCAGTCTTGGCACAGACAACCTTGGTATTGGGCCTTATTCCCATCTTTGCCAAAGGCTTCAAGGTCGACCGGAGAGAGATGATAATATTGGGCATCTTTGAGGTCCTTTCACTTGCACTATTGTTATCAATCCTTCAAATTGGCCTGACACAATTAACTGCGCTCCTCTTACTTGTCACTTGGCCGTTGTCGATTTTTTTAATAAGAAGGCTCAATCCCGAGAGGGATGCAACGAAAGAATATGTTTGGCGTCTAAGCAAATATACTATTTACTTTCATCTCATAGCAGCGACAATAGCTTTTGCAGGCGTTGCACTCGGATCGTTTGTGGTAATTCAATCAGTAATCATGTTATCGATAGAGATAGGAGTACCAGAGTACCTAATCAGCTTCTTCATTATTGGACTAGGCACTTCTCTTCCTGAACTAGGGGTGACTGTTGAGGGCGTCCGCAAGGGACATACTCAACTTGTGCTAGGAAACATTGCTGGGAGCTGTGTCTTTGATAGCCTTGTCGCAGTCTCGATGGGCCCTCTGCTCTTTCCCTCCTTGGTATCAGAAGGAGTTGCTCTGGGGACAGGACTATACACGTTATTTGCCATTGCTGTTGTCTTCTTGACATTATCACTTAGGAGGAAACTTGACAAGAGAGCAGGCCTATTGTTTGTCATCCTGTATATCCTTTCCTTTTCGTTACTGTTCATAGGATGATGAACATTGATGGATCTTAATTCATGACTTTCTCTCAGTCATTAATAGGACTATGGAGCACATGAAACCTCTTCCAACATCCTCTGCACAAATCCGATCTGAGGGGCCGATACTAATAGACGTTCGTTCGCGGGGTTTCGGGATTGTCCCTAAGATCCTCAGGAACGGAATCGGAAGAGTCAAACTCATCCGGGTCGTAGTGACGACAGATGCCAACATCGATCCTGCACCGGACACTATGTTACTGAAGACAGACTGCAACGATCCCTGTAAACAACTGAAGAATTTCTTCAGGGAAATGTTTCACGACTCCAGTTTCTAGAAACAAAGTGGGGCCTCACGGCCGCATGATTTTCTTTTACTCACCCAACATCTTTCGCATGAGTGCGCGCTGTTTGTACTTGAACTTCTCTTCGTCACTGAGTCCATCCCACGGTTTGATAAAGACACCGCCACCAAGTCCTGAGTTGTCCGCGCCAGATGTTGTTGAGGTGAACTTCTAGGCATGGCTGGCTATGGGTCGTGCAACGTTCGGCAAGTGGGTGATTCTTTTTTCGAAGAGGGCGCTGTTGACATATATTCCAGAGAGATGTACCATTTCGGTTCACATCTCGTAGAAGTACTTGCCTTTCGAGTAGATGACTTCGTCGCCTGCGGTGATCTCGCCTT